>JAQGID010000267.1 GCA_028291405.1 Rhodospirillales bacterium
TCGACATGGTGGTGGCCTCGATCCTGATGTCGATGGGCATGATGATGCTGCCCTCGGCGATGGTCTCGCTGCCCTTCAAGATCGTCTTCTTCGTGCTGGTCGACGGCTGGTACCTCGTCGCCGGCAGTCTGGTGCAGAGTTTCAATCCGGGGTAGGCGCGACGCCGTCCTACGGCCATTCTCCGATTCCCAATTTCGCTTTCGTTTTCCTCGCGAACGCGGGGACCCATTCGTCAGGGATCGGGACGGCGGAAGGATGGGTCCCCGCGTTCCGCGAGGAAGACGGTAACTAGAGCGCGACTGCGCCACGCCGCGGCGCCGAGACGCCCTGACGCGGCTTGATGCCCAGGATCTGCCGCGCCTCGTCGGGGGTCGCGATCTCGCGGCCCATTTCCTCGGCGATGGTGCGGATCTTGCGGACGGCGTCGGCCGAGGTGCGGATCTTCTCGTCGCGATGCGGATACATGTAGACCGAGTCCTCCATGCCGACGCGCACCATGTCGAAGCCCATCATGATCGCCATGGTCGAGAACGGCAGCCAGTTGCGGCCGCCGGCGCAGACGCCGCGGGTGCAGCCCGGCGGGATCGTCTGGGCGAGCGACATCAGATAGACGTAGCTCCACGGGTCGGGCGTCACCGGCGTCGCGTGGCTGAAGCCGTGGAACCCGGCCATGATGTTCATGATCGGCGGGCTCTTGGCGATTCCGCGGTCGATCAGCCAGTCCATCACGTCCTTCATGCCGGAATAGGCGTGGCCCTGGTACTCGGGGCGGACGTTGTGCGCCTCGAGATACTCGGCGGTCTCGCGCAGCGAGCTCTCGGTCACGACATAGGTGAATTTCTCGGAGAAGCTCATCGACATGATGAGCAGCACGGCGGTCTCCATGTACTGCTCGCCGGCGGCCTTGAGGACCTCGACGCAGGGCTTGATCTGGTCCACCCCCTGCTTGGTGTAGTCGGCATAGGGGATGACCGAGGTGACGATATCAGGGCATTGGTCGAGGACGCGGTCGATCGTCTCCTTCATCACCGCCGGGTCCTTGCTCGGCAACCCGTCGGGCTCGCGGGCATGGGCGTGCCAGACCGCGGCGCCGGCCTTGTAGGCCTCGACCGCGGCGGTGACGTTCTCCTCCATCGTATAGGGCTGCAGCGGGTTCTGCTGGCGCGAGGTGAAGGAGCCGGTCGGCGCGACGTTGATGATCAGCTTCTTGCTCATGGTCGGCAGCGCCGGCTCGGCGTGCAGCCCGGTCACGACATCCGAATAAAGCTCCTTGATCGAAACCATGATTCCTCCCGCGGATCTTACGCATGTTGTCGGACATCCTAGGCAGAAGGACGTCCGGCAGAAAGCGCGATCACCCGGCCGGTGGAATCAGGCGGCGGACTCCTCCGCCGGCAGCTCCTCGAGGTCGTACTCCTCGAGCTCGACCGCGGGGATTTCGATCGGCGGCAAGCCGATGAGGAACAGCTCCATCTCGCTGCTGGCCGAGAGGCGCAGCGTCTCGCCCGGCCCGACGTCGATTGCGGTCAGCCGGCCGACCGCCTGCCCGGCCGCCTCGCCCGCTCCCGACAAAGCGACGAGCAGGCGCCGCGAGCGCGGGTCGGTCGACGTCCACGCGGCGCCGGCGCGCAGCCGGATCATCTCGGTCCAGACGCCGCGCTCGGAGAAGGCGCCGAGATATTTGTGGTCGACGCCCGTCGCACCCGCGAGGCGCAGCCAGTTGAAGTATCGCGGGTCGGCGATGATCGGGCTCTTGTAGCGCGGCCGCGGGTATTTGAGCTTGACCCCGAAGACGTGCTCCCAGACCGTGTTCAGCCCCCATTCGACGCTGCCGTCGGGCCGGTGGTAATGCGGCCCGACGAATTTGCCGATTTTCGACAACTCGGCCCAGGCCTGGCGGCGCTGCTCGATGCTCATGAAGCCGTAGTTCGAGGCGCCGCCGAATTGCAGGACGAGCTGCAGCCGCTCGCCGGGCGCGGCGTCGCCGAGCGGATCCTCCTGGGGGCCATAGGCGAGACCCTCGGCGAAATAGCCGACCTCGCCCTCGCGCAGGATGATGCCACGGCCGATGTTCATGTCGCCGCGGATCGGCAGGCGGATCTGGTCGAAATTATGCCGGTGCCGCGGCATCGCGAAATCCGCATCCTGCCGCCCGAGGATATACATGAAATTCTCGGGCGACGCCGGATCGCCTTTGAGCATGTGCTGGAAGGCGATGTTGCCGGTCGGATGGTCCTTCTTCCAGTTGCTGTCGTCGAATGGAACGATGTTCATCGGAACCTCCCGTGATTACGCGACGCGAAGCGGGTCCTGCAGGCGGGTCGGCGCGGGTCGTCGGGTGCGGAGGACGAACCAGCCCATCGACAGCACCGAGGCTGCGGCGCCGAGCGAGGCGCAGCCGGCGACGACGAACAGCGTCGGCGTGGCGACGCCGGCGCCGATCAGCAGGCCGCCCAGCACCGGACCGGTAATCGCCCCGACGCGGCCGACGCCCATCGACCAGCCGACGCCGGTCGCCCGCAGGAAGGTCTCGTAATAGCTGGCGCAGAGCGCGACCGTGCACAGCTGGGCGCCGATGCTGAAGAAGCCGGCGACGAAGGTGATCGTGAGCAGCAAGGCGCTCGACTCCCCGACGCGCCCGATCATCGCGATCGCGACGGCGCCGATGGCGAAGGCGACGCCGATGATGATGGCCGTGCCGCAGCGATCGACGAGTCTACCGATCACGAAACAGCCGAAGATCGATCCGAGATTGAGCGTCGCGACGGCGAGCACGGCGCTTTCGATCGTCATGCCGGTCTGGCGCGCGACGATCGGGATCCAGTTGACGAGGAAATAGCTGAGCAGCAGGCTGAGGAAGAGCGTCGTCCATAGCAGGAAGGTGCCGAGCGCCCTGCCGTCGGTGAAGAGCCCCCGCACCGGCGTTCGCTTCGTCACGACGCCGGCGTTGATCGCGCCGTTCCATTTCTCCGTGCCACCCATCCGTTGCAGGATCTGCGCGATCGCGGCCGTGCGCCGCCGGACCGCCAGGAACCGCACGGATTCGGGAACGATCGCCATGAAAATGGGCAAGAGAATGAGCGGGACGCCGCCGCCGGCGAAGAAGACGCTCGGCCAGCCGAACGCCGGAATCAGCTTCGCCGCGGCGATGCCGCCGAACACCGCACCAAGCGGGAAGCCGCAGAACATCATGCCGACGATCGTCGCCCGCATCCGGTGCGGCGCATATTCCGAGGTGATCGAGATGATGCACGGCAGGGCGCCGCCGAGGCCGATGCCGGTGACGAAGCGACAGAAAAACAGACCGCCGATGGAATCGGTGAAGGGCGTCACCAGCGAGCCGCCGGCGAACAGCAGGACGGCGACCAGCAGCATCGGCTTGCGGCCGAAACGGTCGCTGGCGACCCCGAAGGCCATGGCGCCGAGCAGGCCGCCGAACAAGCCGATGCCGAAGACCGGTCCGAACGCCGCCGGCGCGACGTGCCAGGCCGCCGCGATTTCGGGCGCGACGAAGGCGATCGACTGCGTGTCGAAGCCGTCCATCATCGCCACCAAGGCGCATAGCGCGATGATGACGATCTGAAAGCGGCTCAAGGGGCTTGAATCGATGATCGATTCAAGGTCGCGTTTTGCTCCGGCGTCCATGTTTCCTCCCGATCGTCATTTTATTGTTTTTCGGATTCGTCGAGCGCGGCGTCGCGGACGGCGCGGCCGCCCATCAACGACGCGACGAGTTGCGCCAGCTGGGGATCCGTATGCCGGATCCGCTGCGCCTTCGGCGATGCGGCGATCAGCTCGAGGGTTCGCTGGTGATAGGCGCGAACCAGCGCCACCGCCCGATCGGCATCGCGGCATTCGAGCGCCTCGACGATGCGGAGCCGCTCGGCATGCAGCCGGCCGGCGACTCTTTTCCACGCCGCCAGCTTGCCGCCGGAGACATCGAGGGCGAGCCCGACCTGCAGCTCGACCAAGGCCTTGCACAGGGCGGCGAGCAGCGGGTTGTGCGACATCGCCGACAGCTGCTGCAGGAAGTCCTTCAGATCGGCGACGGTCTGGGTCACGGTCGCGACGACGGCAAGCCGCTCGGCCGCCTGCCGCAACAATGCGATCTCCGGCCTCGTCGCCTGTGTCACGGCAAGCTCGGCGGCATGGGCATGAAGACTGCCGAGGACGCCGACGATCCCGGCCGCGCCGACGCTCTCGAGCTGGACGACGGAGGCGATCGACATCGCGATCAGCGTGTCGCCGCGCGCCGTGACATAGGAGCCGCTGCCGTGGCGGACGCTGACCAGTCCCATCGCCGTCAAGGCACGGACCGCCTCGCGGATCGTCGCGCCGCTGACGCCGTATTGCTCGGCCAGCTCGCGTTCCGCCGGCAATCGCGTGCCGTGCGCCAGGACGCCGCGCAGGATCTGATCCCGCATGTCGTCGAGGATCTGGTCCGCGACCCGCCCGCGATCGAGGACCTTGTAGGATTGCTTTTCGCGCATGACTTCCGATCATCAGTGGGCACAAAGTCACTAGGTGACTAGCACAAAACAAGCGCCCGCGCAATCACAGCCGACCGGCTTCGCGATTCGCGGCGGATGCCGGCGTGGGAATGTCGAGTAAAATGCCGCGGTCTCGATCGACGCGGCGCGGCTAACCGGCGGTCAGTCGTCTACTTTCTCTAGAGTCGGCTTTACCGCGGACGGGTCCAATCCCATCACGAGGCCGACCAGCGTATGCAGGCTGCCGATGAGCTGGCTGCCGACGGTGCCACCGTCGTGGCGGATGTCCTGGTCGACGATCAGCCGCATCGTGCTGATGTGAGCGCCGACTCCCTGGATGGTCAAAGGCGCGAGCATTCGCTGGAGATCGAGCTTCCAGAGCATCCGGCACAGCGAATCGCCGGCGCCAGTCAGCAACGGGAAGCCGAAGGTCTGCCCCATTGCCTTCAGCGCGTGCGACTTCAGATAGATCTGCTCGATGACGGCCTGGTCAGGCGCGGTGATGCGCTGCATCACCTGGTACAGCTGCGTCATGTCGTCGAGATCCTGGCGGCGGACGTCGCGATAGCGCACCTCCTCGGTGATGATCACCTTTTCCCCGGCGGCCGCCATCTCGCCGAGCGTCTGGCCGCCCGAGCGCGCCGCCTTGGCGGCAGTCGCCGCGAGGGTGGGCGGCCGCGACAAGCCGTTGCCGGCGGCGCCGACCCGACGATCCCGCCCTGGATAGGGGCGCTGCTGGCGTCGCCGATCGGGGCCGACATAGGCGGTGCATCGCACGAACGGCCGGGGCGACGACAGGACGCGATCGAAGCGTTGCAGCAATTGCCCGAGGTCGAAGGGACGGCTCATGAACTCGTTGGCACCGGCGTCGCGCGCCTCGGCGACGATCTCGCGTTCGGTGGTGCCGCTGAGAACGATGATCGGCAGGACGGGATTGCGGACGCCGGGATTGCGGCGCGCCTCGCGGCAGAAGGCGCCACCCCCAGCGGGCTTCAGGAGCCAGTCCACGATCATCATGTCGATCTCGGTCGCCTGAAGGTGAGCCAGCGCCTCGTCGGCGTTGCTCGCGACGAGGATGTCGGCAAAGCGAAAGCTGCGACAGATGTTGCGGGTGAAGGAGCGCGAAAAATCGTTTCCGTCAGCGATGAGCAGGGTCATCGCCTTAAGATTAAGCTTCTTCTCGAGAAACGAGTTCGCGATCATCGTGTGCACAGATCTTTTAATTCGTTGACCCCGACAATCTAACTTTACTTTTTTACTCCTGTTTTTAATAACTATTTGTTAAATTACAGTCGATTGCCTGGGATCTGGCAGGATCACTCCAAAGTACAGCACCGACCGACCCTTTTGTTCCCGATCGGACTCAGCGCGGGCGCCGCGCCGCCTCGTCGACCAACGACAGATCGGATTGCTTATCGACGTCGACGGCGATCTTCAGAAGCCCGACCGCTTTCTGCAGATCGAGGTTCCGCTGCAGCGCGGCGAGCTTGGGCCGCAGATCGGGATCGCGGAAATTGTCTTCCTTCGTCAACAGCCAGCTTGCGAAGTCGGATGGCGGCTGCCGGGTGAAATGCGCCACCAGCGCCGTCGCCTCGTCGCGGTTCGCCGAGTCCTGAAACCAGCGCATCGCGCGCTGCGCGTCATCGAAGAAATCGACGAGCGCCGCGCGATGCGCTGCGATGAAGGGCGTCCGCGCCGCCAGGAGCGTCGTCTGCGTCTCGCCGCCCATCGCCTCGTTCATCGTGAACAGCGTGCGCGTGCCGCCAGCCTGCTGCGCGAGGTGATAGGCCGGCTGGCCGAGGGTCGCGAAGGCGATCTTCTTCTCGCGCAGCGCGGCGAGCATGTTGGGGAATTCCATCTCGACGAAGCTGTAGTCGCGCTTCTCCTCGAGCCCGTGGTCGAGCAGCATCTTGCGCACCGCCATATAGGTCGCGCCGCCGATGCCGTTCGTCGCCAACACCTTGCCCTTGAGATCCTCGACCTGGTGGATGTCGCTGTCGGCGCCGACGACGAATTGCGTCGTGAAATAGTCGCCGACGCCGTCGAGCGTCGCGTCGCCGATCACGCGGAGATCGTCCATATGGGCGTTCTGCAGCGCCAGCCCGAGCGACGAGAAGCCGAGCGCCGCGATGTCGAGATCCCCGGTCGCCAGCGCGGTGATCTCCGGCGAGCTGCCCTTGAAATGGACGAGCTCGACGGTATAGCTCGCGCCGTAATGCGGCAGCAGCGCCATCTTCTCGTAGAAGACGGGATAGAGATGGCCGGGAACGACGGCCCAGGCGACTCGGATCTTAACCGGCGCCTCGGCTCGCGCCGGCTGCGGCAAAGCAAGGACCAGCGCCGACAGCGCGAAGACCGACCAACGATGCTTCATGTCGTACATTCCCCCCTGTCGCGACGCGATTTCGCGTCGGCTCTTAGCTCAGACGCGCGGCGGCACCCGGAAAGCGACCATCAGCCGGTTCCAGCTGTTGATGATGGTGACGACCATCGTCAACTTGACCAGTTCCTCCGCGCTGAACTCGCGGCGCGACGCCTCATAGATCTCGTCGGGCACGTGGTCCTCGGCGACCAGCGTCACCGCCTCGGTCCAGGCGAGCGCGGCGCGCTCGCGCGCGCTGTAGACCGGCGCCTCGCGCCAGGCCGGCAGCAGCGTGATCTTGTCCTCGCTCTCGCCCTTCTCGCGCGCCGCCTTGGTGTGCATCTGCAAGCAGAAGGCACAGCCGTTCAGCTGCGAGGCGCGGATCTCGACGAGTCCGGCCGGCAGGCCGGTGCTCGCGGTATAGGTCGAGAAATCGCGCATCGCCTTGTACGCATCGGGGGCGACCTTGCCGATGTCCAGTCGTGCTTGCACCCGCGCTTCCTCCCGTCGATCGAATCTTGGTGCATTGTCGCACGAAGACCTATCGCGGATCGAGCGCGGCGACGCTAGTTGATCGCGCTGAGCTTCTCGTTCGCCAGACGCTGGCGGTAGCCGGCCATGAATCCCTGCAGGTCGCTGACCTGCGCCACCTTGTCGGCGACCTGTCGGATGTCGCCGACCGCGGGCACGCCGGCGCCGGTGACGACGCGGAACGCGTCCTTGTAGGGGCTCGCCTCCATCGCCGTCTCGTAGTGCTCCGCCAGCGTCCCGAGGCCGTCCTCGTCGCCGGCCAGCGAGAGCGCGGTGCCCCAATTGAGCACGGTGCGGGCCGCGTCGTCGGGCAGCTTGGCGTCGCCCTCGGGCGTCGGCGGCGCCAGCTTGGCGAAGCTCTTCGCCGCTTCGGCCCAGCGCTTGGTCCGCCAGGCGATGTCGGCGCGCAGGCGCTCGGCATCGCGGCTGCTGTCGTCGGCGATGATCGTCAGCGCCTCGTCGGCGCGGCCGAGCTCGAGCAGCGCACGCGCGCGCAGCTGCTGGCGCTGGCGCAGGAGATCGGGATCGATGTCGGCGCCGCCATCCTGGTTGAGCGCCGCGAGCGCGGCATCCGGCTTGCGGTCGAGCAGGCGGACCAGGGCAAGGCGCGCGGCGACCCGCAGCTTGTCGCGGCCGGTCAGGCGGAACTTGACCTGGTCCTCGAGCAGGCCGGCGGCACGGTCGAG
>JAQGID010000285.1 GCA_028291405.1 Rhodospirillales bacterium
GCCGCGATATTTGCCCGTCATTCCGCGACGCCGGGTGCCGCGCGCCTCCCGACGTCGGGCATCGCGGCGGTGGCTTGCTGCGGCCGCGCGAGGACCGTCGCAACGAGGCCGCAGAGGGCGGCGAAGGACAGCCACAAACCAGGCATCGCACGATTGTCGCTCATGTGGATGAGGGCGGTGCTGATCGCCGGGGTGAAGCCGCCGAAGATCGCCGCCGCGAGGCTGTAGGACAGCGAGAACCCGGCGGTGCGGACCTCGACCGGCATGATCTCGGTGAGGAAGACGACCATCGCGCCGTTGTAGCTGCCGTAGAGGAAGGAGAGCCAGAGCTCGACGGTCAGCAGCCGCCCGAAGGAGGGTGCGCCCACCAGCCAGGACATCGCCGGATAGGCGGTGAGCAGAGCGAGGATCGTCGTCGCGAAGAGCAGCGGCCGGCGCCCGACGCGGTCCGAGAGCGCGCCGGCGACGGGCAGCCAGAAGAGGTTGGTCGCGCCGACGCAGAGGGTGACGATCAGCGAGTCGATCGTCGCGAGATGCAGCACCGTGCTGCCGAAGGTCGGCGTATAGGCGGTGATGAAATAGAACGACACCGTCGTCATCGTCACCATCATCGTGCCGATCAGCACGATCTTCCAATTGACCGCCATCGATTTCAGGATCGCCGACGGCGCGGGGTGCTTGCGCGCGAGGAACTCCTCGGTTTCCTCGAGCGAGCGCCGCAGCACGAAGAGGAAGGGAATGATGAGACAGCCGATTACGAGCGGGACACGCCAACCCCATAGCGCCATCTCGTCGGGGCCGAGGTTGCTGCTCAGTGCGACGCCGATCAGCGCCGCGACCATGACGGCGATCTGCTGGCTGCCCGATTGCCAGGCGACGTAGAATCCCTTGTTGCCGGGGGTCGCGATCTCCGAAAGATAGACCGAGACGCCGCCGAGCTCGACGCCGGCGGAGAACCCCTGCAGCAGCCGGCCGCTGACGATGAGCAGCGGGGCGAGCATCCCGAGCGTCGCATAGCCTGGCGTCACCGCGAGGGACAGCGTGCCGATCGACATCAACCCGAGGGTAAGGAGCAGCCCGGCGCGGCGGCCGTGGTGATCGATATAGGCGCCCAGCACGAGCGCACCGATCGGGCGCATCAGGAAGCCGGCCCCGAAGGTCATCAGCGACAGCATCAGGGAAGCGAACTCGCTGTTGCTGGGAAAGAAGGTCTTGGCGATGGCGCCGGCGTAGTAGCCGAACACCATGAAATCGTACATCTCGAGGAAATTACCGCTCGCAACGCGGACGACGGCGCCGAGCTTCGCCTTGCGCTCCGCTTGCGTCGGCATCGTTTCTTCCCTTCGACTTCTACTGTTGCGTCAGGCCAGTCGCCACACCGGCACCGGCGCATCATAGCCGCGAATCGCGACGGGTCCGAGCGCCACGCCGCCGCCGTCGTCGCCGCAGGCCTGGTGGACGGCATCGGAGATCAGGATCTGCGAGCCGACTTCCTTGTTCAGCGCCTCGAGCCGCGAGGCGAGGTTCACGGTATCGCCGATCACCGTGTACTCCTTGCGGCGCGGCGAGCCGATATTACCGGTGACGGCATCGCCGATATGGACGCCGATGCCGATGCGGATCGGCCAGTTGTGGCCGCGATTGTCGGCCTCGATCGCCGCCAGCATCTCGCGTGCGGCGGCGACGGCATGACGCGCCGCATCGGGATCGTCGAACGGTGCGCCGAACATCGCAAGGAAGCCGTCGCCGAGGAACTTGTTCACGATGCCCTGGTGGCGCTCGACGATCTCGACGAGGATCGCGAAGGCGGCGTCGAGCCGGCCGACGACCTCGTCGGGCGTGCGGCTCTGCGCCGCGGCGGTGAAGCCGCGGATATCGAAGAAGAGGACACAGACCTGCCGCGTCTCGCTCGCGTTCTCGGTGCCGGTCGCGAGCAGCCGCTCGACGACCTGGGGCGAGACGTGCTGGCCGAAGAGATTGGTGACGCGGTCGCGCGCGACGACGGCGCCGAGCGCGCTTTCGAATTGCCGGCGCAGCCGCGCGCCGACGAGCCCGGCGAGGATGCCGCCGACCAGCAAGACGGCGCTGCGGCTGAGATGGTAGGAGATCGTCAGCGTCGGATCCTCGACCGACCAGAAGAGCGGCAGGTACAGCCAGGCCATGACGAAGATTTCGATCGCCGCCACCGCGCCGGTGAAGGCCGAGAGCTTGAAGTCGAGCCGCAGCGTCGACAGGATGATGAAGAGGAAGTAGAGCAGCGGCGACAGGAACCCCAGGGCGGTGACGGCGCCCATCGCGTGGATCTGCAGCAGTAGCAGGACGGTCGGCAGGCTCGTCTCGAGGGCGGCGTTGCCATAGCGGGCGAGGATGAAGATGTCGCGGTTGTGCCGCAGCAGATAGGTGACGGCGCCGGCGACGATCAACTCGTAGACGATGAACGGGACGAAGACCAGGAAGACCGTCGCCGGTTGGACCCTCTCGCGGAACACCGGCGAGGCGAAATCCGTGCCGAAGGTCCTGATGCCGACCAGCGTCAGCAGCAGGACCGTGAGGATGACCGCGAGGCTGAGGACGCGCTGGCGTTCGCTGCGCAGGATCTCGCCGCGCAGGACGCGGGCGAATTCGAGATCCTGCGGGCTGGCGTCTCGGGGGATCGTCGGCACGGTGGCTCCGGCACTCTTTCGACGCGAACGGCGTGGCAGTTCCTATACCAGAAGCCGGATTCCGGTTCATCGACGATGCTCGATGCCATTCGTCGCGATAGAGGCGGTTGCGCCGACGGCGCCCGCGCCGGTGCGCTCCGGTCCTTGCGAGACGGCGCGACCGCCGGGAAACCCGTCCTGAATAACCAGAGTTAGCGGAGCGCCGCGCGCGCCGGATGTCGGGAGAGAGGCCGAGCCTGATCCGATTCGGACGGCGCGATCGCTTCACCGGCGCTGCCGTCCGTCGCGAAAATGCGAACTCGGCTGAACTCGATACGGAGCTGCGAGCCGGGGTGCAGCCAACTCGCATCGACGCGGTCGCGGTCGGCTTCCGCCTCGATCGTGTGGCCGGATTTTTCGAGGATCAGCCGCAGCCGGGCGCCGACCACCGCGATGCTGCGCAGCAAAACGCGCGAGCCGCCGCGCTCGGCCGGGCCAAGCAGCCGCAGATCGTGCGGCCTGACGAGCGCGATCGCCGGCCCATTCGCCGGGAGCGGCCCGGAGATCTGTTGCGCGTCGAGCGGCTGCGTATCGCCGGCGAGCCGCACGCCGCCGCCGGAGACGGCGCAGTCGAGCCGGTTGACGGCGCCGAGAAAGCCCATCACGAAGGCCGTGCCCGGATGATCGTAGAGGTCGGCCGGCGTTCCGACCTGCTCGATCCGGCCGCGATTGAGCAGCGCGATGCGATCGGCGAGGGCCAGCGCCTCCTCCTGATCATGCGTCACGAAGATGCTGGTCAGCCCGAGGCTGTCGTGCAGGCCGCGCAGCCATTGTCGCAGCGCGACGCGGACGCCGGCATCGAGCGCGCCGAACGGCTCGTCGAGCAGCAGCAGCTCGGGATCGACGGCGAGGGCGCGCGCCAGGGCGACACGCTGGCGTTGACCGCCGGAAAGCTGGCTCGGGAAGCGCTGTCCAAGCCCTCCGAGCTGGACCAGCTCGAGCAGCTCGGCGACGCGGCGAGCGATGACCTCGCGCGGCGGCCGCTCGGCACGCTTCTTGACCTGCAGGCCGAAGGCGACGTTGTCGAAGACGCGAAGATGGCGGAACAGCGCGTAATTCTGGAAGACGAAGCCGATCTTGCGCTCGCGCGGCGGCAGGCTCAGCGCATCGCGATCGTCGATGCGCAGCGACCCGGCGCTCGCTGCCTCGAGACCCGCGATGATTCGCAGCAGCGTCGTCTTGCCGGAGCCCGACGGGCCGAGCAATGCCACGAACTCGCCGCGCGCGATCGACAGCTCGATGCCCGACAGGATTTCGGCTCGGCCGAAGCGCTTGGACATTCCGGCGATATCGACGCCCATCTAATGCCTCGAAACCTGTGCGGCGGCTAGGGTCAGGTCGTCGCGATAATTCATCTCGAGAAACGCCTTGAGCACGAGGGTCACGAGCGCGAGCATCGCGAGGAGCGAGGCGACGGTGAAGGCGCCGACCGCATCATAGCCGTTGTAGAGGGCCTCGATATAGAGCGGCATCGTATCGGTGAGACCGCGGATATGGCCGGAGACGACGGAGACGGCGCCGAACTCGCCCATCGCGCGAGCATTGCACAGCAGAACGCCGTAGAGCAGCCCCCAGCGGATGTTCGGCAAGGTGACCCGGCGGAAGACCTGCCAGCCCGAGGCGCCGAGCACGATCGCCGCCTCCTCCTCGCCGGTGCCCTGCTGCTGCATCAGCGGGATGAGCTGCCGGGCGACGAAGGGGAAGGTGACGAAGACCGTGGCGAGGATGAGCCCGGGCAGGGCGAAGACGATCTTGATGCCGTGCGCCGCGAGGAAGGGGCCGAAATAGCCCTGCAGCCCGAACATCAGGACGTAGACCATGCCGGAGATCACCGGCGACACCGAGAAGGGCAGGTCGATAACCGTCGTCAGCAGGCTCTTGCCGGGAAACTCGAACTTGGCGATGCACCAGGCCGCAACGAGGCCGAAGACCGTATTGAGCGGCACCGCGATCGCCGCGACGAGCAGCGTCAGCCCGATCGCCGCCCGCGCGTCGGGCTGCCCCAGCGCGTCGAGATAGGCCGCGCCGCCCTTCGCGAAGGCCTCGCTGAAGACGACGGCGAGCGGCACCAGCAGGAACGCCACGAGGAAGAGCCCGGCGAGGAGGATCAGGACGATCCGTCCGGCGCCGGTGCCGGGGTGATGCTCAGGCGCCATAGCGGCGCCTCATCCAGACCTGCGTGAAGTTGATCGCCAGCAGGATCAGGAACGAGAGCAGCAGCATCGCGACGCCGATCGCCGAGGCGCCGGCGTAGTCGAATTGCTCGAGCTTGATGACGATGAGCAGCGGCACGATCTCCGAGAGCCCCGGCATGTTGCCGGCGATGAAGATGACCGAGCCGTATTCGCCGACCCCGCGCGCGAAGGCCAGCGCCATGCCGGTGAGGACTGCCGGCAGCAGCGCCGGCAGCACGATGCGGGCGAAGATCTGCAGCCGGGTGGCGCCCAGCGTCCGCGCCGCCTCCTCGGCTTCGTGCTCGAGATCGGCGATGATCGGCTGCACGGTGCGGACGACGAAAGGCAGGCCGATGAAGACCAGGGCCACGAGGATGCCGTTCGGCGTATAGGCGATGTCGATCCCGAAAGGCGCCAGCAATCCGCCGATCCAGCCGTTGTCGGAATAGAGCGTCGCCAGCGAGATGCCGGCGACGGCCGTCGGCAGGGCAAAGGGCAGGTCGACCAGGCCGTCGATGAGCCGCCGCCCGGGGAAGCGATAGCGCTCGAGTACCCAGGCGACGAGGAGGCCGAAGACCGCGTTGATCAGCGCCGCGGCGAGCGCGATCCCGAAACTGACGCGGAAGGCGGCGATGGTGCGCGGATCAAGCAGCGTCCTGGCGAAGCCGCCGAATCCCAAGCCGGTCGATTTAAGGAACAGCGCCGCCAGGGGCAGGAGGATGATCGCGGTCAGGTAACAGAGGGTGATGCCGAGGGTCAGCGGAAAGCCGGGAATCGCGGTATGCTGCCGCCCGCCCCAGCTTCCGCGTTCCTCCGTCGCAGCGATGCTCAAGCTATTTGCCCGGCTTGTAGATCTGGTCGAAAACGCCGCCGTCCGAGAAATGGACCTGCTGCGCCTTCGTCCAGCCGCCGAACACCTCGTCGATGGTGAAGAGCGGCAGCTGCGGGAAGCGTTCGGTGTATTTCGCGGCGACCTCCGACGAGCGCGGCCGGAAATAGTGGCGTGCGACGGTCTCCTGGCCCTCCGGCGAGTAGAGATACTTGAGATATTCCTCGGCGACGCCGCGCGTGCCGCGGCGATCGACCGTCTTGTCGACGACCGCCACCGGCGGCTCGGCGAGGATGCTGACCGACGGCACGACAATCTCGACCTTGTCCTTGCCGAACTCGTCGATCGAGAGGAAGGCCTCGTTCTCCCAGGCGAGCAGGACGTCGCCCTGGCGGCGCTGCACGAAGGTCAAGGTGGCGCCGCGCGCGCCGCTGTCGAGCACCGGGACGTTGGCGTAGAGCTTGGCGACGAACTCCTGCGCCTTCGCCTGATCGGCGCCGTTCTGCCGCAGCGCATAGCCCCAGGCCGCCAGGTAGTTCCACCGCGCGCCGCCCGAGGTCTTGGGGTTCGGCGTGATGACCTTGACGTCCGAGCGGATGAGGTCGTTCCAGTCCTTGATCTGCTTGGGATTTCCCTTGCGGACCAGAAAGACGATCGTCGAGGTATAGGGGGTCGCATTATCGGGCAGGCGCTTCTGCCAATCGGGGGCGATCAGCGCGGATTTGCTCGCGATCGCGTCGATGTCATAGGCCAGCGCCAAGGTGACGACGTCGGCCTCGAGCCCGTCGATCACGGCGCGCGCCTGCGAGCCGGAGCCGCCGTGCGAGGCCTTTATGGTGACCGTGTCGCCGGTTTTCGCTTTCCAATGCGCGGCGAAGATCTTGTTGTAGTCGGCGTAAAGCTCGCGCGTCGGGTCGTAGGAGACGTTGAGCAGGCTGAGCTCGGCGGCCGCCGCCAAGGCGGGCACGCCCAGCAGCAGCGCCAATGCTAAAGCGACGGCTCGGAAACGCAAAGATGTCATCGACTGGCTCCTGGCAGAGGATTTAGTTCGGCCGGCGCGACGGTCCAGTGTTGCTCACCGGTTCGGCTGCGGCGTGACGCGCAAATAGGGCCGCAGCTCTTTCCAGCCTTTGGGAAAGCGCTGCTTCAGCTCGTTCGGATCGGTCACCGAGGTGACGATGATGACGTCCTCGCCCTGCTGCCAGTTGACCGGCGTCGCGACCTTGTAGTTGTCAGTCAGCTGCAACGAGTCGATGGTCCGCAGGATCTCCTGGAAATTGCGCCCAGTGCTGGCTGGATAAGTCAGGATCAGTCGGATTTTCTTGTTCGGATCGATGATGAAGACAGAACGCACGGTCAAGGTGTCGTTCGCGTTTGGGTGGATCATCCCGTAGAGGTCGGCGACCTTGCGATCGGCATCGGCGATCAGCGGAAAGTTTAGGGTTTGCCCCTGCGTCTCCTTGATATCGTCCGACCACGTCCGGTGCGAGCCGAGCGGATCGACGCTGAGGCCGGCCACCTTGACGTTGCGCTTGTCGAACTCCGGCTTGAGCCGCGCGACCTCGCCGAGCTCGGTCGTGCAGACCGGCGTGAAATCCTTGGGATGCGAGAACAGCACCGCCCAACTTGAGCCGATCCACTCGTGGAAGCGGAGTGTTCCCTCGGTCGAGTCCTGGATGAAATCCGGAGCGGCATCACCGAGCTGCAGACTCATTCTGGCCTCCTCGTCACAAAAAATCCGCCACGACGCGAAGCGGGCGGATCGTTTTTGCAGAGCTGCCTTCCAGCGCGCCCGCAAGCTGGCGCTCAACCGGCGCGGATCAAACCTAGATCTGACAGAATTCTCTGTCAATATCGATTAATATACACTGCATGAGTGTTATTCTATCCGCGAAAAAACCCGGCGACGCGGCGCCGGGGTTTTCCTTGTCGAAACCTTATTCCGCGCCGATCGCGATGGGAGCGTCCTGGAGGCGACGCAGGAGATCCTGCCGCTCCTCCTCCATCTCGGCCGGCAGCCGATGGCCGAAACGATCGAACAGCTCGGCCTGGTCCTGCGCCTCGCCGACCGCCTCGTCGCGATCGATCGTCATGATCTTCGCGAACTTCTCCTTCGGGAAGTCGAGGCCCTTCCAGGTCAGGTCCTGGTAATGCGGCATATAGCCGAACGGGCTTTCGATCGGCTGCGTCGCGCGGCCGCGCACCCGGTCGACGATCCATTTCAGGACGCGCATGTTCTCGCCGAAGCCCGGCCATGCGAACTTGCCGCTTTCGTCCTTGCGGAACCAGTTGACGCGATAGATCCGCGGCAGCGCCTTGACGCGCTTGTCCATCGTCAGCCAATGCGTCCAGTAATCGGCCATGTTGTAGCCGCAGAACGGCAGCATGGCGAAGGGATCGCGGCGGATCGCAGCCTGATTGTTCGCGGCCGCGGTCGCCTCCGAGCCGAGCGTCGCCGCCATGTAGACGCCGTGGCGCCAGTTGAAGCTCTCGAAGACGAGCGGGAAGGTCTTCGACAGACGGCCGCCGAAGATGAAGGCCGAGATCGGCACGCCCGCGGGATCCTCCCAGGCAGGGTCGATGCTCGGGCACTGGCTGGCATGGACGGTGAAGCGCGAATTGGGATGCGCCGCCTTGCGGCCGGACGCCGGCGTCCAGTCCTTGCCTTCCCAATCGATGAGGTGCGCCGGCGGGGTGTCGGTCATGCCCTCCCACCAGACGTCGCCATCGTCGGTCATGGCGACATTGGTGAAGACGACGTCGCGGTCGAGCATGCGCATCGCGCTGGGGTTCGACTTCATGCTGGTGCCCGGGGCGACGCCGAAGAAGCCGGCCTCGGGGTTGATGGCGCGCAGCGTGCCGTCGGGCTGCGGTTTGATCCAGGCGATGTCGTCGCCAATCGTCCGGATCTTCCAGCCGTCGAAGCCTTCGGGCGGGACCAGCATCGCGAAATTGGTCTTGCCGCAGGCCTAGGGGAAGGCGGCGGCGACATAGGTCTTCTCGCCGGTCGGGCTCTCGACGCCGAGAATCAGCATATGCTCGGCGAGCCAGCCCTCCTCGCGGCCGAGCACCGAGGCGATGCGCAGCGAAAAGCACTTCTTGCCGAGCAGCGCGTTGCCGCCGTAACCCGAGCCGAAGGACACGATCGAATGCTCCTCGGGGAACTGGACGATGTATTTGTGCTCGGCGTTGTTCGGCCAGGGCGCGTCCTTCTCGCCGTCGCGCAGCGGTGCGCCGACGGAGTGCAGGCAGGGTACGAAGTCGCCGTCGCCGAGATGATCGAGCACGTTCTGCCCCATCCGCGTCATCGTCCGCATGCTCGCGACGACATACGGCGAGTCGGTGAGCTGCACGCCGATATGCGAGATCGGCGAGCCGAGCGGGCCCATGCTGAAGGGAATGACATAGAGGGTGCGGCCGCGCATGCAGCCGTCGAACAGCCGGTCGAGCGTCTGGCGCATCTTCGCCGGGTCGATCCAGTTGTTGGTGGGGCCGGCGTCTTCCTCGCGCGCCGAACAGATGAAGGTGCGGTCCTCGACGCGGGCGACGTCGCCGGCATCCGAGCGGGCCAGGAAGGAGTTCGGGCGCTTCGCCGGATTGAGCCGGATCAGCGTGCCCTGGGCGACCATCTCGTTGCACAGCCGCTCGTATTCTTCGCGCGAGCCGTCGCACCAATGCACGCGTTCCGGCTTGCACTTCAGCGAGATTTCCTCGACCCAGGCGAGCAGTTTGGCGTTTCGCGTTCGAGCCGTCGCAGTCATCTCACACTCTCCAAATGATCTCGGCGCGAGCGCCCCGAAATAATGTCCGACCGGCAGGTCGCGATGCGGCTCCGTGCAGGGCAGGTAAACATCGCGATGGGCTCAGTCGTTCAGCGACCCGCTGGGAGGATTTCCCGCGTCGTCCGCCCGCGACCCCACGACCCGACTTCTCACGGCGCCGACGGGCATGACGCCCGCGCGAACGCAGCTTTGTTCGTTCAGCTAGCATAGCCCCGACGGACTCCGCAACAGGAGCCAACGCAACTGCGAGATACGAATTGTCGCAGCACGGTTTCACGTTGCTTTCCAGGGGCTAAGGGTCACTGCGACGCCTCGCTTCCGCAGCAAGGCCGGCAAGGGCCGCGAGGGCGGCGTCGGCATCCTCGGCAGGCTCCGCGAAATGCAATCGAGCGACGGCGCCGCCGCGGCGCACATCGGCGCCCTCGGGATCGAGGCCGGTGACGCGCCAATCTTCGCCCTCGCGCCCGAGCAGCACCTGCGCGTAGAGCGCGATCGCCGCCGCGGCTTCCGGCTCGTTCAGCCGGTGCAGCAGCGATGCTTCCGCGGCGGCGAGGGCTGCGAGCCCAGGCGGCAGCAGATCCGCCGCTTCGATCCAATGGATGCGGCCGAAGCCGGCGACGAGATGGGCGCGTTCGACCGCGATGCGATAGAGGCGGAAATCGGCAAAGTCCGCGTAGAGCGCGGCCGACGGGTGGCGTGCCAGGAACCGTCCCCGAAGGAGCGGGTCGTCGACGACAGCAGCGCGTCCCATCAGCGTCACCCGCGCGCCGGTCAACGGCTCGTCCAGCCCTTGGGTGCCGTCGAGCAACAGGGCGACGTCGGCATTCGCGGCAATGTTGATCGTGTGCTGCGCCAGCTGCGAGATCAGCAGCAGCGGCGCCCCGTCCGGCGCGGTCGCGACGAGGACGAGCGAGGCGTAGGGATGTCCCTCGAGGGTGGTCGCGAGGCTTCCCTTGTCGATGCTCCGCAGCAGCTGGCGGGCAGTGGCGGCGGCCGGCGTGTTCATGGCGCCTCATCAGGCAACGCCGCGGCGCAAAGGTCAAGACGGCGAAACATCGGGCAGCAAAGGACGCAGCGCGCGATTTTCCGCTTTTCCGCTTCATCTTCGCCGTAAAGCAGCCATATTGGGGGGCAAATTCGCTGCGATGCCCATCGGCCTCGCCGGCGGCGGTCGACGAGCGCCGAGCGAAGCCCACCCCTGACGCTGCGAGGGACGTCCGTGCCGAACACCATCGCGCTGGTCGACGACGACCGGAACATCCTGACCTCGGTGTCGATCGCGCTCGAGGCGGAGGGCTTCGTGGTGCGCTGCTACGGCGACGGTGCCGAGGCGCTGCGGGCCCTGACCGCCCAACCGGTCGATCTCGCCGTCCTCGACATCAAGATGCCGCGAATGGATGGGATGGAGCTGTTGACGCAGCTCCGCAAGGCGAGCGCGATGCCGGTCATCTTCCTGACCTCGAAGGACGACGAGGTCGACGAGCTGCTTGGCTTGCGGATGGGCGCCGACGACTACATCCGCAAGCCGTTCTCGCAGCGCCTGCTGATCGAGCGCATCCGCGCCCTGCTGCGGCGCGGCGAGGTGGCGCGCGGGCGCGCCGGCGGCGCCGAGCAGGAGCCGATGGTCCAGCGTGGCGACCTCGTGCTCGATCCGGCGCGGCACCTCTGCACCTGGCGCGGCCTGCCGGTCGAGCTGACCGTGACGGAGTTCCTCATCCTGAAGTCGCTCGCAATCCGCACCGGCCACGTCAAGAGCCGTGATCAGCTGATGGATGCGGCCTACGGCGAGCACATCTACGTCGACGACCGGACGATCGACAGCCACATCAAGCGGCTGCGCAAGAAGTTCAAGGTCGTCGACAGCGAGTTCGCGCAGATCGAAACGCTCTATGGCGTCGGATATCGTTACCGCGAGCATTGATCGCGACCGGCTCGCGCCGGCCGCCGCCGGCGACGCCGCCGAGGCGGTCAACGCGCCCTTGGCGTCGCGTCGAGTGCGGCGGCGTCGCGTCTCGCCGCTCACGCTCCGCATCCTTGCCGTCAATATTCTCGCCCTCGCCCTGCTGGGGCTTGGCCTGCTCTATCTCGGCAAGTACGAGACGAGCCTGATCGAGACCGAGCTGCAGGCGCTGAAGACGCAGGGCGAGATCTTCGCCGCCGCGCTCGGCGAAGGCGCGGTCATCGATTCGATGGGCGAGGAAGGCGAGCGCCTGGTTCCCGATCTCGGCCGCCAGATGATGCGCCGCCTGGTCGAGCCGACACGGACGCGGGCGCGGCTTTTCGCGCTGGACGGAAAGCTGATTGCCGACAGCCGTCTGTTGCGCGGGCCGGGTGGCGTCATCCAGATCCAGGAGCTGCCGACGCCGCAGAATCGCAATTTCTTCGCCGCGATCGCCGGCGCGATCTACGATTGGATCGTCGGCAAGCTCCCCGGCCGCGCCGAATGGCCGGTCTATCACGACAGCATCGCGCCGAAGCTGCAGGATTATCCGGAAGTCGGCCGCGCCCTCGGCGGCGAGAATGCCCGGGCGGTGCGGCGCGATCTCGGCAACGGCGGCCTCGAGCTCAGCGTCGCCGTCCCGGTGCAGCGCTACAAGCAAGTCCTCGGTGCCGTCATGCTGTCGGTCGGGAGCGCCGACCTCGAGGAGACGGTGCGCGCGGTCCGTCTCGACATCCTGAAGGTCTTCTTCGTCGCGCTGACCGTGACGGTGCTGCTCTCGCTCTATCTCGCCGGCACGATCGCCCGGCCGGTACGCCGCCTCGCGGCCGCCGCCGAGCGCGTCCGCCGCGGCCAGGGACGGCAGGTCGCGATCCCGGATTTCAGCCGTCGCGGCGACGAGATCGGCGATCTCTCGAGCGCGCTGCGCGACATGACCAGCGTGCTCTGGCAGCGCATGGGCGCGATCGAGCGCTTCGCCGCCGACGTCGCCCATGAGATCAAGAACCCGCTGACCTCGCTGCGCAGCGCCGTCGAGACCGCGGCGCGGATCGACGACCCGGTGAAGCAGCGGCGCCTTCTCGCCATCATCCTCGAGGACGTCGGGCGGCTCGACCGTCTGATCAGCGACATTTCCGACGCCTCGCGCCTGGACGCCGAGCTCTCGCGGCTGGAACCGGCGCCGGTCGCCGTCGACCGCATGCTGGCGGCGCTCGTCGATCTGCACGAGACGACGGCCGAGGAGGGCACGCCGCGCTTGCAGCTGGTGGTGCTCGACGGCGGCGTCCGCGATCGCGATTTCATCGTATCCGGCAACGAGGACCGGCTCGTCCAAGTCTTCCGCAACCTGATCGCCAATGCGATCTCCTTCAGCCCGTCGGGCGGCACGATCACCCTGACCCTAAGCCGCGACGAGGGCGGAATCGTGCTGCACGTCGATGACGAAGGGCCGGGGATTCCCGAAGCCAAGCTGATGGCGATCTTCGACCGCTTCTACACCGAGCGGCCGGCGGGCGAGAAATTCGGCACGCATTCCGGGCTCGGCCTCTCGATATCGCGGCAGATCGTCGAGGCGCATCACGGCACCATCCGTGCCGAGAACCGCCGCGACGCCGGCGGCTGGCTGATCGGCGCGCGTTTCATCGTGCGGTTGCCGGTGACTTGAAGCGCGTAGGTGGATGACCACCTAACACTTGTTGGTCCCGCGCCGCCGATCCGTCGCAGGCGGGCAGGGTGATCCGCCACGAGGCGGTTGTGATGAATGTTGTTGCGTGCCGCGGGCCGATCTGCTCGTAATCGCCTCGGCATCACGTTTTCGCGACGCTGTTTGCAATCTGAAATGTCCATGATTCGGGTCCATGGCACTTGCATCGCCCTCAGTGGCGAAGGTGTGCTGCTCCGCGGCCCGTCCGGGAGCGGCAAGTCGGATTTGGCTTTGCGGATGATCGACGGCGGCGCCTTGCTCGTCGCCGACGACCAGACCGAGCTGCGGCGCAGCGGCGACGCCGTGATCGCGACGCCGCCCGCCGCTATTGCCGGCCGGATCGAGTTGCGGGGGGTCGGGATCCTGCCTTGCGCCTGCATCGACCAAGTCCGGCTTTGCCTCGTCGTCGACCTCGTCGTGCCGGGCGCCGTCGAACGACTGCCTGAACCGCGCAGCCAGAGCTATTTCGGTTGCCCGTTGCCCCTGCTCGCCCTGGCGCCGTTCGAGGCGTCGGCGCCCGCGAAGATCCGCTTCGCCTTGCGCCAGCTGCACGACGCGCCGGGCTGGGCCACCGCCGCCGGTCGCGAGGATGTCGCGTGACCGCGACGCTGCAGACTGAAGCCCTATCCGTCGCGCCCCGGTCCTCGGCCGCTCCGCCGGCACTACGGCGCGACCGCCTGCTGCTGGTGACCGGCATGTCCGGGGCCGGACACTCGACCGCCCTCAAGGCGCTCGAGGACATGGGGTACGAGGCGGTCGACAATCTGCCGATCTCGCTGCTGCCGAACATCGTCCGCCGCGAGCCCGCGCTGGCCAAGCCGCTGGCGATCGGCATCGACATCCGGACGCGCGATTTCGGCATCGCCTCGTTTTTGGACGCTCTGGCGCCGTTGGTCGGAACCAGCGCAATCGACCTCAAGGTCGTATTCCTCGATTGCGAGGACGAATTGCTCCTGCGCCGCTATACCGAGACGCGGCGGCGGCATCCGCTGGCCGGCGACCGCCAGGTCAGCGACGGCATCCGCCTCGAGCGCGAGCACGTTTCGCCCTTGCGTGAGCGTGCCGATCTCGTTATCGATACGTCCGCGCTCACGGCGGCCGATCTCCGGCGGTTGCTTCAAGGGCATTTCGCACTCGATAAGGCTCCCGGCGTTAGCGTCTTTGTTACGTCATTCTCTTACCGTAACGGGTTGCCGCGTGATGCCGACTTAGTCTTCGATGTCCGCTTTCTCGAAAACCCCCACTATACCGCTGCCCTGCGGCACCTTACCGGCCTCGATGCGCCGGTCGGTGCCTTTATCGAGGCCGATCCCGATTTCGCGCCATTCTTCGACCGGCTTGCTCAGCTGTTGCTGCCGCTGCTCCCCCGCTATGATCGCGAGGGCAAAAGCTATCTCACCATCGCGATCGGGTGTACCGGTGGCCAGCATCGCTCGGTGTTCGTCGCCGAGCGCCTCGCCGCGTGCCTGCGCGCCCAGGGCAAGCCGGTCGACGTCGCCCACCGCGACCTCGCGGCGAATCTGCGGCCCGGCGCACCGCTGCCCGGCGACACGTCGCCGAGCGTGAGCGCTCTCAAGGACATAGCATGATTGGAATGGTTCTCGTCACCCATGGCCGGCTCGCGGTCGAGTTCATCGCGGCCCTGGAGCATGTCGTGGGACCGCAGAGCCAGATCGAAGCGGTCTGCATCGGTCCCGAGGACGACATGGAGCAGCGCCGGCAGGACATCCTGAACTCGGTGCGTGCCGTCGACACCGGGGAAGGCGTCGTGCTGCTCACCGACATGTTCGGCGGCACGCCCTCCAACCTGGCGATTTCGGTCATGGACCGCGCCAAGATCGAGGTCATCGCCGGCATCAACCTGCCGATGCTGATCAAGCTGGCGAGCCTGCGCCAGTCCGAGCCGCTCGCCGAGGCGGTGCGTGGCGCGCAGGAGGCGGGCCGGAAATACATCAACGTCGCCTCACAGCTTCTCGCCGATGTCCGCGGCTAGTCTTTTCGCGCCGCGCCACGCGCGACAGCAGCGGTGAGCGACTGGCCGGTGACGCGGATCGTCACCATCTGTAACAAGCGCGGCCTGCATGCCCGCGCCGCGGCGCGGTTCGTCAAGCTCGCCGACCAGTTCGACGCCGAGGTCCTCGTCGCGAAGAACGGCGCGGAAGTCTCCGGCCGTTCGATCATGGGGTTGATGATGCTGGCGGCCGGACCTGGCGCGTCAGTGGAGCTCCGCGGCAGCGGTCCCGAGGCCGAAATCGCGATCGCGGCGCTCGCCGAGCTGATCTGCGGCGGCTTCAATGAAGAGTGACGGAGAGTCGGGCGACAAGGCTTTGGCTGGCGATGACAGGGACCGTGGCGGCGAGCGCGTCTTCCACGGACTTGCCGTCTCGCCGGGGATTGCGATTGGCCCGGCCCATGTCAGCGACCATTTCGACATCGCGGTCGCCGAATACCAGATCGAACCCGAGCAGATCGCCGATGAATCTTCCCGGTTCGCGGCGGCGCTCGCGACCTCGGTCAAGCAGCTGCGCAAGCTCAAGACCAAGGCGCAGACGCTGCCCGATGCCGCGGCCGAGGAGATGGGATATCTCCTCGATGCGCATCTCTCCATGCTGTCCAACTCGCGGCTGGTGCGCGGCGTCGAAAAGCGCATCGCCGAGCAGCGGCGCAACGCCGAATGGGCGATCCAGGCCGAGATCGCCGGGATCGGCGAAAGCTTTGCCGGCATGCGCGACGCGTATCTCGCGGCGCGTTTCGACGACATCCGTGTCGTCGGCATGCGCCTCATCCGCAACCTGGTCAAGACGCCCTTCGAAGCCTACGGCAACCTGCCGCAAGGCACGATCGTCCTCGCCGAGGAGCTGACGCCGGCGGATACCGCCTTGCTCGATCCGCGGCGGATCGCCGGTTTCGCGACGGTTCTCGGCGGCGCCGAGAGCCATACGGCGATCATGGCACGTGCCCTCGGTCTGCCGGCGGTGGTCGGCGTCGCCGGGCTGCTGACCAACCGCGTAACGCCCGAAAACGCGATCGTCGACGGCTCGACCGGTACCGTCGTGATCAATCCGCGGCCGGAGACGGTGGCCCGCTACCGTGCGCGCCAGGACCAGCTTGGCGTCGAGAAGCGTCAGCTGCAAAAGCTGCGGCGCCTGCCGGCGGTGACGCGCGACGGCGTCGAGATCCAGCTCGAGGCCAATCTGGAGCTACCGCGCGAGCTCGACCAGGCAGTCAATGCCGGCGCCGCCGGCCTCGGCCTCGTGCGCACCGAGTTCCTTTACATGAACCGGGACGATTTGCCGGATGAGGACGAGCAGTTCGAGGCGTTCCGTGGCCTGCTGCGCGGTATGGACGGGCGGGTCGTCACCGTCCGCACCCTCGACATCGGCGGCGAGAAGATCGCCAGCGTCCTTGCCGGCGTGACCGGCAGCGGCGGCGCCAACCCGGCGCTCGGCCTGCGCGCGATCCGCCTCTCGCTCAAGGAGCGCCGCCTGCTCGACGCCCAGCTCGCTGCCATGCTGCGCGCCGCCGCCTACGGCAAGCTGCGCATCCTCCTGCCGATGATCTGCAATGTCGGGGAGGTGCGCCGCGTCCGCGAGGCGATGCTGCAGGTGGCGCGCCGCCTCCGTCGCCGCGGTATCGTCATCGCCGATCCCCTGCCGCCGCTCGGCGTGATGATCGAGATTCCCGGCGCCGCGCTGGCCGCCGACGCGCTCGCCGCTGAGGCCGATTTCTTCGCCCTCGGCACCAACGATCTGATCCAGTACACGCTGGCAATCGATCGCGGCGACGAGCAGGTGGCCTATCTATACGACCCGCTTCACCCGGCGGTGCTTCGCCTGATCCAGTTCGCTATCGAGGCGGCGCACCGCGGTCGTATCCCGATCAGCATCTGTGGTGAGATCGCCGGGGACCCGCGGTTTACCGCCCTGCTCATCGGTCTCGGCATCCGCGAGCTGTCCATGGCGCCCGGCAGCATCCCGCGCGTCAAGCAGCGCGTCCGCTCGATCGACACGGTCGCCGCGTCGCGCCGCGCGCGGGCGATCATGGATCAATGGGATCCCGGCCGCATCGCAACGCTGCTCGACGATTTCAACGCGCTGGCGTAGCGGCCGTTTCGTCGACGACGGCCCCATTCAAGCTGCTGCCGTCGCCGCGCAGATCCCGTCCTTAAAATGTTATGTCAAAAAAATGGCGCAGAGCGCGGATAGATCCGCACCCAGTGCGTTGACTCCGGGCAGCAACCCTTAAGGGTAATTTGCCAAGGCTTTGCGCGATTAGATCCCTATTTTGCACGCCGGCGCATCGTTAATGCGCCCCCAGCATTCCGGTATGCGGTAGGGGCGGTCCGCAGGTCCCTGGCCGTGCCGACGCATGAGATTTTGATGTGGTCAATACAACCATTTCAGGAGCAGCACGGATGAACCGTCAACAGCTGATTACACGCATACGCGAGCGCACGGCGCCGACGCTCGATAATTATGCGTTGCTGTTTGACTCTCTGTTGGCAGTCTTAAGTGACGACCAGCTCGACGAGCTGGTCGCGCAACGATTTGCGGAGCGCATCGAGGTTGCAGAGGATTTGATCATCGACCTGTGGCGATACATCGAGGACCGGCAGCCACATCAATCGATATTCGATTTGCGCCGTCGCGTGCGACGCTTCTTGCCCAACGGAGGTGCTGCGGAAAGTCAATGACGACAACCCGGATCAATGATCCGACTGGAATCTCCGTCGCCCCGCGATCTCAAGAGTGAAAGTCTTAACTCCCGTAATATTGTGATTTAGGTCTCCTTTGAAGCACTTCGGGTTGGCGCGCGGGAGACAGCAACATCTGATTGATCCGAAGGGGTCGGTGATCAATTGTAACGATAACCAAGGAATCCCTCCGGTTTGTAACGTGATTTTTAGCCTCATCCCCGAATTCGTTTCGGGCTATCTTTCCTTCAGCCCCGCCGATAACATCAATTATCAACTTACGTTTCGAGGGCACCTGTGGCTCGCAAAGGAAACTATAGAGCGCGCGCGGATCGCTTGCGAATTTGCTCAGAATTACTCGACGATCCTTTGGCCCGACGGGTTCTTCAGGCGATCATCGAGGCGCTGGAAGAGGCAGCCGACGATCAGGACAAAGCCAAGGACGAAGAGCCCTTGCTCTGTGCGATCAGAGATACGCACTAAGCGGCCTGGTGGCGTCGCTGCCGCTCAATGCCGCGATCAGTCCGTTTCGATCAAGACGCGGGCAAGAATCTGCATGAGTTGGTCAGACGCGTCACGCAATCGTTCTCGCGCGGTGATCGTTCCCGCACCGACCAACTCCCGGAGAGCCTCATCGAACTCCATGATCGCGTCGGCCGCTCGATGGCGGAAGACCATCGGGAACAAGTGAGCGGTTTCAGAAGAGAAATTGTTGTCCAACATCGTTCTCCGACTGTCTACCACCACGATTCTCATTATCCATGACGGTGTGGGACAGAGCTGGTGGCCCAAACTACAAGGTTGGTGTCATCCAGTTGAACAGGGTCTATTTTTTTTCACGTCCTACATCTTGTATTACCCTTGAGAAGGCGGAAACTCAGCAGCGAGCCTTGCGAACGACAATTCCAAGTTTCTGAAGTTGGAGGCCGGTCAGTCACGTAGCCTGTGATACCGGCCTTGCCGTGCTGCCGTCCGGCTCGTTCCGACTGGACCGGCGATCAACCGAAACATGCCGGCTTCGGTCCTGGACCCGCGTCGACGGTTCGCGATCTCTGCTGAATCTTCAGGGCGTGGCCGGCCGTCCGCCGCGAACACAAGGGCAACCCTAGGGCCCAGACGCGTTCCAGCCGCGCCAAGTTTGCCCGCTCGGCTTGCTCCAATCCGGCGACGCTGGTATATCGCCGCTGAGTGGCGCTCGCGCGAGCCCCAACGCAATTCGAACAGGATTAACCAATGTCTTCATTCACCGACTACAAGGTCGCCGACATTTCACTTGCCGGCTGGGGCCGCAAGGAGATCGCCATCGCCGAGACGGAGATGCCGGGGCTGATGGCGCTGCGGACCGAGTTCGGCAAGGC
>JAQGID010000288.1 GCA_028291405.1 Rhodospirillales bacterium
TCTCGGGATGCTTGTGCATCGGCAGCGTCGCACCCGGCGCCCATTTGAGTAAGCAGGTCATCTCGCCCTTGGCCTTGTCCTCGTAAAGCACCTTGATCGAGATGCCGGCGAACTGCGTCGGCTCCCATGCCATGTCCTGCGGATTGAGATAGATCGAGCCGCCGATCGTCGGCTCGGCGCGCCGGGTCCTCTCGGCCGATGCAGCGTTGTCGATTGTCTCGCTCACGGCGGCCTCCCGATCAAAGTGTTCCGAGAACGTCAGGAGACAGCATTTCACAGGTCCGGTAAAGCCGGGCTATGGGCTCGCCGAGCATGCCCTCAAGGTGGTAGAATCGAGATCGCGGTCGATATCCCGAAGGGAGGTCCGATGTACACGCTTTCGGTATCGGTCGACGTCAATCCCGACGGTGCGACGCCGCTTCTCACGCAGGCGCAAGTCTGGCGCGGCCTGGTGATGAAGGCCGAGAACGCCGTTCTCTTCGTTCCGAGCATGAAATCCTGCGAGGTACTCGAGCGCCATGCGGGCGGCCTCTTGCGCGAGGTGGTGAACGGTCCGCATCGGTTTCGCGAGGAGATCACCTTCACGCCTGAGGTCCAGGTGTTGTTCGAGCGCGTCGGCACCGTCGAGAATGCCGGCTGGATCACCAACGTCATCAGCGAGAGCGAGCACGGCCTCCTGCTGACCTTCACCTTCTCGGTGAACCTGCCCGGAGTCGAGCCCGGCACCCCGGCCGAGCGCCAGCGCGGCGAAGAGATGCGCGATTCCTACGTCGGCGCCGTCAAGGCGACGCTCGCGCGCGTACGGCAACTGGTGACGGAAGGGACGCTCTCGCCGTAGGGCTTAGAACTGAAAAGATCGTTGAGCCGGTGGCGGCGGCTCGACATGGACCCCCTCCAACTCGAGCATGCGGGTCTTGGCCGCCGAGCCGCCCGGCGCGGAAAAACCACCCACCTTGCCGCCGGCCGCCAACACCCTGTGGCAGGGGATAATTAGCGCCACCGGATTCTTGGCCATGGCTTGACCGACATCGCGCGCGACCTCCGGCCCGACGCCGAGTTCCTTCGCCAGAGAGCCATAGGTGGTCGTCTGGCCCCATCCGACCCGCCGCGCCGCAGCATAGATTTGCTTGAAGAACGCGTCCTGGTCACCGAGGTCGAGCTTGACGCTGGAAAAATCCGTCTCCTCTCCCACGAAATAGCGTTTCACGGCGGCGACTGCCTCGACCACCTCCGGCGTGGGCGCGCCGGGTTCGGCGCCAGGCATCCGGCGGAGCAGAATTCGTTCGGTCGCTGCGGCGCTCCTCGTTGGCAACTGGAAGCGCGTGATGCCGACGTCGCTCCAGGCGATGCCGCAGAAGCCGCCTGCGGTTTCGAAGATGAAATAATGCTGCGGTGTCCGGCCCATCGGATGGCCCTCGCATTTCGATCTATCACGGAGATCGTAGGGCGAAGACGGGAATTCAACCGGGTTCCAGCGCCGATCTCTAGACCTCCTGGTGCTCCGGCCGCGCCTGCTCGAAGGCGGCGAGAGCGGCGCAATTGTCGAAGATGCGGCGGAGCGTCGGATAGGGCGTCATGTCGAGCCCCGAGCGGTAGGCGTTGAGCATCTGCGGGAAGAGGCAGATGTCGGCGATGCCGGGCGTGTCGCCGTGGCAGAAGTCGCCGGTCCGCACGTCGTCGGCGACGAGGCGCTCGAAGGCGGCAAGCCCTTCGGCGATCCAGTGGTTGAACCACTTGCCGACCATCGCATCGTCGTAGCCCAACGGGTCGACGATGTAGCGCCGCACCCGCATGTTGCCGATCGGATGGATGTCGCAGGCGACGATCTCGGCAAGCCCCCGGACCCGCGCCCGATCGGCGGCACGCGCCGGCAGCAGCGCCGGCTTCGGAATGGTCTCGTCGAGATATTCGATGATGGCGAGCGACTGCGTCAGGACGCGCGCGCCGTCGACGAGCACGGGAACGAGACCCTGCGGATTGCGCGCGAGATGCTCGGACGCCATCTGCTGGTTCATCGCGAGGTTGACACGCCGCCGCTCGGCGGCGACGCCCTTCAAGTTGAGCGCGATGCGCAGCCGGACCGACGCCGAGGATAGGACGTCGTGGTAGAGGATCACGGGCGCAGCGCCCAGGCCCCATCAGCATTGGCGATCACCGTGACCGCATCCCCGATAGCAGCGGGCTGCAGCGCCGGCGCCTCGACCTGCAGCCGCTGCGAGCCGGCGGCCACCGTGACCGAGCGGCGGGCGCCGCGGAAGACCGATTCGGTGACCGTGCCCGACCAGGCGATCTGGCCGTCCCAGGCTTCCTTTCCCGCTTCGGCGAGCGTCAGATTCTCGGGCCTCACCATCATCAGGACGCGCTCGCCCTCCTGGAAATCGGTGCCGGCGAAACACGCGCCCTTCCAGCCCGCTCCCGCGGCAGCGAGTTGGAACAGCCCGTTGTCGGCGCGCCGGCAGCTCATCACCATGCCTTCGAGCAGGTTCGGCGTGCCGAAGAAGGCGGCGACGTCGCGGCTGGCGGGGCGCTGGTAGATCGTCTCCGGGGCACCGATCTGCAGGACGTGGCCGCCTTGCATGACGACGATGCGGTCGGAGAGGGCCATCGCCTCCTCCTGATCGTGCGTCACATAGAGGCTGGTGATGCCGAGGCGCTTCTGCAGGGCGCGGAACTCCTCGCCCATCTGCATCCGCAGCTTGGCGTCGAGGTTGCTGAGCGGCTCGTCGAGCAGCAGCACCTCCGGCTCGAAGACCAGCGAGCGCGCGATCGCGACGCGCTGCTGCTGGCCGCCCGAGAGCAGCGGCGACGGCCGCGACGCGTATTTCTCCATCTCGACCAGCTTCAGCGCCGCCGTCACCTTCTCGGTGATCTCGGCCGACGGGCGGCGGCGGATGCGCAGCGGGTAGGCAACATTGTCGAACACCGTCATATGCGGCCAGATCGCGTAGGACTGGAACACCATGCCGAGCTGACGGCGATCCGGCGGCACGAAGACGCGGCGCTCGGCGTCGCTGACGACGCGTCCGCCGATGCTGATCCGGCCGCCGTCGTTGTGGTCGAGACCCGCGACCATGCGCAGCGTCGTCGTCTTGCCGCAGCCGGAGGGGCCGAGCAGCGTCACGAACTCGCCCGGCTCGACGCTGATATTGACCTTGTCGACGGCGGTCACCGGGCCGAAGCGGCGGGTGACGTCTTCCAGCAGGACTCCCGGCACGCGCGTTTCCCCTCCTATTTATAGATCTGCTTGGCGAGATCGAGCATCGCGTCCTGCGTGTTCGGATCGCTGGTGCCGAGCAGCTTGGCGCTGGCGAGCGGCCTTATGTCGGGATTGGCCTTCTCGGCAATGCCCTTGACGACCGGGATGAGCCCGGCATCGGCATAGATCGCCTGCGCCTCGGGGCTGAGATAATATTCGATGAGCAGCCGCGCCGCATTGGGATGCGGCGCGTTCTTCAGCACAGCGAGGTCGAAGCGGATGTAGGGCGCCCCCTCGACCGGGATCACCAGCTTCACCGGCAGGCCCTTGAGCAGCGTCGAGTTCGAGAACAGCTGCGGAATGCGCAGCGGGAACTCGCCGCGCGCGACGCGGCGCTCGTCGTTGCCGACGTCGCGGCTGAAGACCGGCTCCTGCGTCGCCAGCTTGTCGTGAAACTCCTTGCCGAAGGCGTCGTAGGTCGCCGTGAAGAAGATCTGCCCGCCGCCCAGCGCCCGCATGTCGTCGGAGATGATCTTGCCCTTATAGCGGGGGTCGAGAAGGTCCATCCAGCTCTTCGGCTCGTCGGCCGGCTTGACGAGGTTGGTGTTGATCAGGATGCCGTAGCCGAGGACGTAGCTGGGGACGCGGACATCGGTCGCGGCATGCGGCGGGACCAAATTCTCGATGTTGGGGATCCCGCCGTGCGGCTGCAGGACGCCCTCCTGCTCCTGGCGGGTCAGCGTCGCCTGGCCGTTCTGGGTGACGTCGCCAAGGAAGCGACCCGTCGCCTGCTCGGTGCGGACACGCTCACGCAGCTCGCTGGCGCGCACGTCGAGCAGCTCGACCGCGATGCCGTATTTCTTCTCGAAGGCCTTGGTGACGGCGATGTGGAACGGGCCGCCGAGCACCGAAGTGTAGAGGCTGACCTTGCCCTCCTTCTTCGCCGCCTCGACGACCTTCGTCCAGTCGGCGTCCTGCGCCGATGCCGGAAGAGCAAGCGCCAGCGTCAGCCCGGCGGCCAGGATCAGACGTCTCGTGAGCAGCATAGGAATTCCCCCTGTCTCTTTTGTTTTGAGTGTCCCCATCCCATCCCGTCGTCTTCCCCGCGAACGCGGGGACCCATTCGTCCGGGAGCGCGATGTCGGGACAATGGATCCCCGCGTTCGCGAGGAAGACGAGCAAGGAAGAGATGACGCACCATCACAGCGTGCTGAGCCGCCGCTTGATGAAACGCAGCTGCGCCCAGCGGAAGACGATGACCATCAGCATCATCATCAGGCCGATGACGCTGACCTCCTCGGCGCGCCCGTTCGTCCATAGTTTCAAGAGGACGACCGACAACACCTCGGAGCCGACCGAGTAGAGCAGGATGGAGGCGCTGAGCTCGCGCATGATGCCGAAGAAGGTCAGGACCCAGCCGACCGCGAAGGACGGCCAGGCGAGGGCGATCAGGATCCGCCACAGCGTCTGGAACCAGCTGGCACCGTGGACGCGCGAGCATTCCTCGATGTCGTAGGAGAGCTGCGCATAGACGCCCGACATGATGCGCACCGAGACCGGCGTGCCGAGCGCGAGATAGGCCAGCAGCAGCGCCCAGATCGTGCCGTAGATCGGGATCGGCCCCGGCAGCATCGCGAAGCCCCAGAGGAAGCCGATGCCGAGCACGATGCCGGGCATCATCCACGGCAGCCAGGCGAGGGTCTCGATCAGCCGCCGCCCCTTCCAGCGGGTGCGGACGACGATATAGGCGACGATGCCGCCCAACGCCATGGTGAGCGTCGCGCCGAGCACGCCGAGGAACATCGTGTTGCCGAAGGCGCGCCAGAACTCGCTGTTGCTGAAGACCGCCTCGTAATGCTCGAAGGTCAGCATGTCGAGGTCGTAGAAGCCGAAGAACTTGAAGAACGAGCCGAGCAGCAGCTGCCCGACCGGCAGGACGACGGTGATGACGAAGAACAGGACGCAGAAGGCGAAGCTCACCCAGCGCCACGGCCCCAGCTTGGTGACGTTCGGCGAGTAGCCCTTGCCGGTGACGGTCTGGAAGTTGCGGCCGCGCAGCACCAGCCGCTGCCAGACGACGAGCAGGAAGAGCAGCGCCATGACGCTGAAGGCCAGCGCCGTCGCGTACTGGTACTGCGGCGTCGCGCGCTGGTTGATCGAATCGTAGATCTCGGTGGTGATCACCTTGATGCCGGCGGGCGTCCCGAAGAACAGCGGCGATTCGAAGGATTCGATGCCGCGCATCAGGCTGAGGATGAAGGCGCTGGTCGTCACCGGCAGCATCAACTTGAGGGTGATGCGATTGAAGGTCTGCCAGCGCGATGCGCCCGACATGCGGCTCGATTCCTCGAGCGCCGGGTCCATCGCGCGGAACGCATCGACGATGAAGAGGAAGAGGAACGGCGTCGAATATTGCAGCATGTGCCAGATGACGCCGCCGTAGGAATAGACGTTGATCGGCGATGTCGTCGCGCCGGTCGCCCATTTCCACGCCGTATTGAGCACGCCGACCTGCGGATTGCCCAGCATCCCCCAAGCCATCGCCGTCAGCACCGGCGGAATGAAGAACGGCAGGGTGATCAGCACCTCGAGCGAGGCGGCACCCGGCGTGTCGGTGCGGGCGATGATCCAGGCGAGCAGGATCGCCAGGAACATCGCGATGATCGTCTTGACGAAGGAGATGCCGATCGTGTTCAGGAGGATCTTGACGTTGGCGCCGGTCAGCATCGTGACGTAGCCGTCGAGATTGAACTCGCCCGCCATGCCCGGCGGCGTCGAATGGATGCTGCCGTAGAACAGCATCGCCAGCGGATAGACCGAGAGAAACGCCAGGAGGAGGACGAGCAGCGTCAGCCAGAGCCGATGATCGCGGAAGATCGTCCCGAGCCGCCCGACACTCCGGTGGTCCGCCGCTACAAGTCCGGCGCGATCGGTCGGCAATGCGCGCGCATCCATCCCCAGGCTCCCTATGCATCGACCGGCGCGCGGCAGAGTATTTCAAATGGCCGCGTCGCAGAAGCGCCAAATGGCGCGTCGCTGCAGCGAGACGCGCTGGGTCGACGTGACTTGTCGGTGTCGGCAACGATTCACGGCATGCAATCTGGACCGGGCGCAGCCCAGCATTGACCCCTACCATGTCGTCATGCCCGGGCTCGATTCGGGCATCCACGTCTTGCGGCGGAGTAACGGCACCACGTGGATGGCCGGGTCAAGCCCGGCCATGACGGCATTAGAATTCTTAGCCTAACCGCATGACAGCGACCTAGCCCCAGACCTCCTGCGCCGTCTCGACCACGAGGCGCAGCTTGGCGATCTCCTGCTCGACGCTGAGGGCATTGCCCTCGACGGTCGATGAGAAGCCGCATTGCGGGCTGAGGCAGATCTGGTCGAGCGGCACGAACTTCGACGCCTCCTCAAGGCGGCGCTTCAAAGCGTCCTTCGCCTCGAGCTCGCTGCGCTTCGACGTCACGATACCGAGCACGACGGTCTTGCCCTTCGGCACGAAACGCAGCGGCTCGAACCCGCCCGAGCGCTCGTCGTCGTATTCGAGGAAATAGCCGTCGACGTTGAGCTGATTGAACAGCGCGTCGGCGACGTGGTCGTAGCCGCCCGAGGCGACCCAGGAAGAGCGGAAATTGCCGCGGCAGAGATGCGTCGCCACCGTCATGTTCGCCGGCTTCTTGGCGACGGCGTCGTTGATCAGCTTGATGTAGGTCAGGTGCTGGTCGTCGGCGTTGCCGCCGAGTGCCTTGACGTACTCGCGCTGATTCGGATCGTTGAGATAGGCGAGGCTGGTATCGTCGAGCTGCAGATAGGTGCAGCCGAGCTTGCCGAGCGCCGAGACCTCATCGGCGTAGACCTGGCCGAGGTCGTGCCAGAATTCGTCGAGCTGCGGATAGACCTTCTCGTCGATCGCGGCGCGACCGCCGCGGTAATGCATCATGCTGGGCGACGGGATCGTCAGCTTGGGCGTTCCCTTCGTCGTGACCGACTGAAGATACTGGAACGCCTCGCCGAAGATGCATTTCTCGAGCTTCAGCTTGCCGGTGACACGCAGCGCCGCCGGGGTGAACTCGATGTCCCCCGAGGCGTTGTGAAACGTCAGGTTCATCGTGTCCTGGATCTTGGTGACGCCGCCGACCTGGTAGAGGAAATCCATGTGCCAGGAGCCGCGGCGGAACTCGCCGTCGGTGATCGACTGAAGGCCCACGTCCTGCTGCAGCTTGACGGCGCCGCGGATCGCCTCGTCCTCGACCTTGCGCAGCGCGGCGGCGTCGATCTTGCCCTGCTTGTGGTCCTCGCGCGCCTGCAGCAGCTCCTTCGGTCGTAGCAGGCTGCCGACGTGATCGGCGCGGAAGGGTGGCTTCACTCGTGCAGACATCGCTTTCCTCCGTCAATGCTCCGGCTCGCCGCCGGCTGATTTGGCATCGCCCCGCGTCACTCTAGCGCGTTCGGCCCCACCAGGCGCGGCAATCCTGCTGCCGCGCCAGACTGTCGCAGCCGGCCCGGTATCTCAGGGACCCTAATGTCGGAAACGGACCAAACCGGTCAACCACAAACTGTCCCACGCAGGCTTGCCAGCCCGCCATAAATGCGCTAGCGAGCGAGACGCGCACCGATGCGCCGATTGCAGGCACAGGAGAACGACATGATCTCGCCGACCGAGCGGGTGATCGCGGAAATCGACGGCGCGATCGGCTGGATGATCTTCAACAATCCGGCGCGCCACAACGCGCTGTCGCTCGACATGTGGGAGGCGATCCCGAAGATCCTCACCCATTTCGAGAACGACGAGCGGGTCCGCGTCATCGTCCTCAAGGGCGCCGGCGAGAAGGCCTTCATCTCCGGCGCCGACATCTCGCAATTCGAGCAGCAGCGCTCGTCGCCCGAGACGACCGAGCGCTATGAGGTAATCGCGAACGAGGCCGGCACGCGCCTCGCCGGCTGCCGCAAGCCGACGATCGCGATGATCCGCGGCTATTGCATCGGCGGGGGCCTCGGCGTCGCGCTCGGCTGCGACCTGCGCTTCGCCGCCGAGGACGCCCGCTTCGCGATCCCCGCCGCGAAGCTCGGCCTCGGATACCGCTGGCAGGGCGTCAAGAAGCTGCTCGACATCGTCGGACCCGCCTGCGCCAAGGAGATCTTCTTCACGGCGCGGCAGTTCACCGCCGCCGAGGCGGCGGCGATGAAGCTGGTCAACCGCGTGATCCCGACCGGCGAGCTCGAGGAATCGGTGCGCGCCACCTGTGCGACGATCGCCGCCAATGCGCCGATGACGATCGCCGCCGTCAAAGACACCATCGCCGAGCTGACCAAGACGACCTCGGAGATCGACGGGGCGGCGTGCGACGCCATCGTCGCCGCCTGCTTCGCCAGCGAGGATTACATCGAGGGCCGCCGCGCCTTCATGGAAAAGCGCAAGCCGGCGTTCCGGGGACGCTGACTCGCTGTTCGACCCAGGGGGGACCAAGCATGTTTCATCCGCCGCACGATCGCGACGATCCCGCGACGATCATTCGCGACGCCATCGCCACGATCGACGCCTTCGCCGAGCGCTTCAATGCCCGCGACCTCGTCGGCATGGACGCGCTGCTGCATTTCCCGCACCTCATCCTCTCCGGCGAGAAGCTGATCATTTGGGACGAGCCCGGCCAGGTCGACCCCGACTATTTCGCCGAGCTCAAGGCGAGCGGCTGGAGCCACAGCATCTATCACGAGAAGAAGCCGCTGCTCGTCAGCACCCGCAAGGTCCATCTGCTGGTCGACTACACGCGCAACCGCAGCGACGGATCGGCGATGTCGCGTCACCAGCTGATGATGGTCGTGACCTGCGAGAACGACTTCTGGGGGATCAAGCAGCGCTCGTATTGAGCGC
>JAQGID010000315.1 GCA_028291405.1 Rhodospirillales bacterium
TCATCAGATCTCCTCTACGAGGAGAACTGTCCCTCTTTTCCCTGTCTCATTCTACGGGTGCACTCCAGAACCTCCTTATCGGACCAGGCACCGGGCTGGCTCGGTTGAGCCGCGCGATATGGGCGTCCGCGCGGGCAGGCCCAACCGACGGACCGGCGCCGATCGAGGACGTAGCTCTCCGTGCGCGCGCGACATCAGCCCGATTTCAAGTGGCGGGCGGAGCGTGGATCCGGTACCGTAACCCATCGAGGAATACGCGCCGGACATTGTGACCAGGCGTCGCTGGCAGGTTGCCGGGCTCGCGGCGGGTCAGAAGCCGTGACGCTATCGGCACCGGCCGTGGCGGCGATCAGGGTTGATGGGAGCGATACAGCGACTCCCGAAGCGAAGTATCCTTGGATGGAGCCGTCGGCCTACGCCCTTCATCCTGCGTTGGTCCTTTGCCGGGGCGGCCACGGAACGCGTAAGAGTCCGCGATGTCTCGACGAGAGGGACCACGTTTACATTATCATCGGTTGGCGGGAGCGCTGCGGCCGCTCCCGCAGAGCTATCGGAAAAAAAGTGTCATAATGACCGAGCTTGCGGAAGGACCCGCCCATTTGGGAGTGAGGCGTAGCCTGGCGTACTGGAACCAAGAATTTCAGAGGATCCACTCACCGATCCTGCGCTACGGCTTTTCGGTCGTTTCCGTCGCGATCGCGCTTGGGGTGGCGTTTGCATTGCAACACTACGAGTTCCACGAGGTGGAACTGCCGGTTCTTACTGTGGCCATCGCGCTCACCACCTGGTATGCAGGAATCGGGCCTTCCGTGCTGGCCGTTTTATTGTCCGCGGCCTGCTTCGACTACTTCTTTACTGAGCCACTTTACTCCCTCGACATTGCCGGTGGAGATCTTCCTTACTTTTTCATTTTCGTCGCGTGGGCGGCAATTGTCGCCTCGTTCAGTGCTGTTCGACGCCGAATCGAGGACAGTCTTCGTCAAGCCCGCGACAACCTTCAGGTCGAGGTGGAACAGCGCAGGCACCGAGAGAAGGAAGTTCGCAAACTCAATCAGGAGCTCGCCAAGCGGGCTGTAGAGCTCCAAGCGGCGAACGAGGAATTGGAATCTTTCGCCTACTCCGTCTCCCACGACCTGCGGGCGCCACTTCGCCATATGGTCGGATACTCGGAGCTACTACAAAAACAGGCATCGTCTTTGCTCGACGAGAAGAGTCGGCGGTTCATACGAACGATTCTCGACTCAGCAAAAAGAATGGGCAACCTGATTGACGATCTGCTGGCGTTTTCCAGGATCGGGCGGGCCGAGACCAGAAAGACGGAGGTGGACCTGGAGCAGCTCGTCAAGGAGGTCGTTGCGGAGATCGGGCAGGATACGAAGAGTCGGGAGATTGCTTGGAAGATCGGCGCGCTTCCGCTCTGTTACGGAGACCGTTCCATGCTGAGGCTGGTCGTTGTCAACCTCGTTTCCAATGCGGTCAAATTCACCCGCATGCGCAGGCCGGCTGAAATCGAGATTGGCTGTGTGGAGCGCAACAAAAAAGAAGTCGAGGTGTTCGTGAGGGACAACGGCGCTGGCTTTGACATGCAGTACGCAAACAAGCTGTTCGGCGTCTTTCAACGTCTGCATCTGCCTGAACAGTTTGAAGGCACGGGAATAGGGCTAGCCACCGTTCAGCGCATCATCCACCGCCATGGCGGGAAGGTCCGGGGCGAGGGAGCGGTTGATCAAGGCGCGACCTTCTACTTTTCGCTTCCGAAACCACAAGATGAAACGGAAAGGACGGCGGACGCTCCATGACCACGCTGGGACGCATTTTGATCGTCGAGGACGACCCGAACGACGTGGAACTTACCCTGACCGCGCTGATGGACTATAACCTGGCAAATGAGGTCGTGGTTACTCGCGACGGACAGCAAGCTCTGGATTACCTCTACTGCCGAGGCGAATTCAACACGCGCTCCACCGACAATCCCGCTGTCATGCTGCTCGATCTAAAACTTCCGAAGGTCGGCGGCTTGGAGGTCTTGCAGCAGATCAAGTCCGACGAGCGCCTGAAGATGATCCCTGTGGTGGTGTTGACGTCATCCCACGAGGAAAAAGACATGATGAGAAGCTATAGCCTAGGGGTAAACGCCTATGTCGTAAAGCCGGTCGATTTTCACGAGTTCGTCAATGCGGTGAAGGAACTCGGCGTCTTCTGGGCGGTCATCAACGAGCCGCCGCCGGGCAGCGCGAAGAAGTGACATCTTCTCTTCGGATTCTCTTGCTGGAGGATAACCCGCGTGACGCGGAGCTCATTCAAGAACTCCTTGAAGCTGATCATTTCGTCTGTGAAGTAACCCGCGCTCAAACGCGCGCCGAGTTCGTCGCCGGTCTTGAAAACGCCGGAATCAACCTCATTCTCGCGGATTACAAACTTCCTTCCTTCGATGGCCTTACCGCATTGAAGCTCGCGCTCCATGCCCGCGCCGATCTGCCCTTCATCTTCGTTTCCGGGACGCTCGGCGAAGAAGTGGCGATCGACGCGGTCAAAATCGGGGCCACGGATTATGTTGTTAAGTCGCGACTGTCGAGGCTCGTGCCCTCCGTGCAACGCGCGCTGCGCGAAGCCCGAGAACGCGCCGAACGCAAGAAGGCCGAGGAGGCGTTTCGCCGGAGTGAGATGTATCTGGCGGAGGCACAGCGATTGAGCCACACCGGGAGCTTTGGCTGGGACCCAGCGAGCGGGAAAATCTACTGGTCCGATGAGACTTATCGGATATTCGAATGTGAACCCACGATAGAGCCGACCGTTCAGCTGGCGCTCGACCGAACTCATCCGGACGACCGGATGCGGTTGCGGCAGATACTCGACTGCGCCTCGACCGAGAGGAGCGAGTTTACCGCCGAGCATCGCTTGTTGATGGCAAATGGCTCCGTCAAATACGTTCGAGCCGTCGCTCATCCCTCAACCGGCGAAGATCCGGAGAGTTTCATCTTCGTCGGAGCGATAACTGATATCACCGAGCGCAAGCGCGGCGAAGAAGAGCGCGACAGATTGCGCCAGATCGAGGCGGATCTCGCGCATATGAACCGCGTCGGCATGATGGGAGAGCTGGCCGCCTCGCTGGCTCACGAAATCAAGCAGCCGATCGCTGCTGCGGCCATCAACGCCATGAGCTGCACGCAATGGCTCTGTGGTGACGCACCCGACGTGACGCAAGCATCCAAGTCTGCCTCGGCAATGATCGCGGCCGTGACGCGCGCCGGCGGCATCATCGACCGCGTTAGCTCACTCTACAGGCGAGGCACGCCGGCGCGGGAATTGGTCGACCTCAACGAAATTGTCCAAGAGATCAGCGTGTTGCTGGGGAATACGGCGGATCGGAACGCCGTTTCAATCCGTACCGACCTCGATCCGGCGCTTCCGACGACAACAGCCGATCGCGTGCAGCTGCAGCAGGTCTTGATGAACCTCATGCTCAACGGCATCGAGGCGATGCACGACACGGGTGGTAAACTGACCGTCGCATCGAAGAGGACCGAGGATAGTCAACTATTGATTTCGGTGAGTGATATGGGCATCGGGCTTTCGATCGATGAAGCGGAGCGTATTTTCGAGGCATTCTTCACCACGAAACCGCGAGGCACCGGCATGGGACTGTCCATTAGTCGGCGCATCATCGCGTCTCATGGCGGCTATTTGTGGGCGAGCCCCAACGCAGGACGGGGAGCGACCTTTCAGTTCACGCTGCCCGTAGAGGAGACAGCGTCCTCACCTTCGGCCGTCTAACACGCTGGCGACATCCGCGCGCTTCCAGCCGAACAGCGATCCGATGACGAACGATTGCCACGGCAGCAGCTCGAACGGTTGGTTGGGCCATTGGCCGGAATTTCTGCGAAATTGGATAAGTCGTTCTCGCAATCTCATATGCGCAGTTCTCGCAATCTCATAAGCGCAGTCGAGCTCGGTCCTCCGATCACACGACGCTGCGCCGAAATTCTGTCGGCGTCCGCCCCGCCAATTTGCGGAACGCTGCCGTGAACGAGCTCGTGTCGCTGAAGCCCAAATCGAGGGCGATCTCGGTTACCGACTGGTTCAGTTTGGCCAGAAGGATCTTCGCCTTCTCGATGCGCCGGCAGGTGTGATAGCGGTGGGGAGGCATACCGAAGGACCGTGTGAAGGCACGCGAGAAGTGAAAGACGCTCAATTTTGCGAGTTCCGCGAGTTCAGCCAGCGAGATCTGCTCGCTTAGATTATCCTCGATGTATTGGCCGACCGAGCGCTGCTGCCAGCCCGCAAGCCCCCCTCGAATTGGCTCGGCCCGTACCGCACCGCAGTAGCTGAGGCGGAACAACTCGTGCGCGAGAACAATCCCTAGTGCTTCCGCGTAAAGCCGAGACCCCGATGAGCCGGCTTCTATCAGCGCCTCGAGTTTGAGCGTCGTCTGTCGCAGGACCGGATCGTCGAAGAAGAGGCGAGCTGCCAGTTCGGCTTCGGCGGCGGCGGCTTCGCGCTCGAGGAGCGGACCGTGCGGATCAATGTAGAGGTAGGTCGCTCGCGTGAAGACGCGCGGCTCTTGCGATTCTCGGAAGCGTCGTCCGGCAGGTACAAAGGTGAGCTTGCCGCTGAGATCATACAGAGTTGAGCGTGGCAGGCCCTCTATCATGCTCTCGCCACTATGCCGTGCGGCTTGCTTGTAGAAAACCAAGAGATGGCATGGGCCGTGGTAGTCGGATACGAAGGATTCCTGGCTCACAAACCGGATGACCTCACCGCTCAAGCCGTGCCAAGCGGCGGTCTGGCGCTCAGCCAAGTGCGCCGGCCGAAATTGGACGGCTCGGAACCCGTCGCTCCCCGCGCCAGTAAGGGTGGCGGCGTCGCGGTCGTACTCGCGATGATTGGTCGCCGTCACGAGCGTGAGACGACTGGGTCCATTGGCGGGAATTGGCCGCGGCATGGTCGACGACGTTATCGCTGAGTTGTTCATCGTCGATCATCGTCCCGTCTCGGCGTTCGCAGCGTCTGCCGCTGCCGGCAATCCAGTCGATTAGAGGACGGTTGGACGGTAGCGCTACTCAGCGGGCTCGTGCCATTGCACCTGCATATTCTTCAGGTGAACTCTCGAAGGAGATCGGATGACGGAAGGGATAAAGCGAATATACCTTACGTAAGATCGCTTATGACTTTGGCGTGGAGATGCCGAGCGACGCGAACAAAAGATGCAGTGTTTCAAGTCGCCGAGTTCAGCGCAGCGCTTTCTCAGCCGTCACGCCGCCGTCTACAATACCTTCAACATCCAACGTCATCTCATAACCCGGTCAACAATGCGTGTATTCAGAGCGCACGCAATGATGCAATGGCGGAATGCCGCACTTGCGGCATGATCGACCTCTTCCGAGGCCTCCCTCAACACCGCATT
>JAQGID010000411.1 GCA_028291405.1 Rhodospirillales bacterium
TCGGCGGCCTGCCGGGTCGGCGGGTCGAGCTTGTTGCCGCAATAGCCGCGAGCAATGCGCTCAGCGCATTTTGCACGCACCGCCCAGGTCGGGGCGTCGACCGAGGACGAGAGTTCGTCACGCGACATTCCGTCGATTTGAATCATAGGCAACTCCGGCGGATCGTTCGATCCCACGCCGGAGTTTGGGCGCGCAGAAGTTAATCGGACTTTAAGCTGCAGTGAAATAAAGCATCAAATTAACGCCATTCCGGCCTAGTCTTCGTGTTAACCAAAAAATGTGCGAATAAGATCACGACTGTGAAGAGTTTCGCTAATGTAACTGTGGCATTTTAGTGATCTTCGCGGCGAATGTTTGGATTTCGGCCGCTATCCGGCGCTCGCCGTCTCCAGCGCCTCGGCGGCCGCGAGCCAAGCTACCTCGGCCTCGGCGACGCGGCGGGCGAGTTCGGCCTGGCGCTGCAGGAGGCTAGCCGCCTCGCTTGCACCGGCATATGTCGCGGGATCGGCGAGGCGCTGCGTGATCGCGCCGTGCTCCTTGGTCAACTTCTCCAGCGCCTGCTCCGCCGAGCGCGCCTGCTGGCGCAGCGGCCCGAGTTCGCGGCGCCGCTCGGCGCCGTTGCGGCGTTCCTGGCGCTGTTCGGCATTCTCCTTGTTGCGCTTCGGCTTCTGCGACGAGCGCTCGGAAAGGAGATGACGGCGGTAGTCCTCGAGATCGCCGGTGAAGGGCTCGACGGTGCCGCCCGACACTAGCCACAGCCGGTCGACGGTGAGTTCGAGCAGATGCCAGTCGTGGGTGATCAGGATGACGGCGCCTTTGAAGTCGTTGATCGCCGTGACCAGCGCCTCGCGCGCTTCGATGTCGAGATGGTTGGTCGGCTCGTCGAGCACCAGCAGCGGCGGTGCCGCATGGGTGATCAGCGCAAAATTGAGCCGCGCCTTCTCGCCGCCCGACAGATCGCCGACCTTGACGAGCGCCTTGTCCTGGCCGAAGCCGAAGCGGCCGAGTCGGGCACGAACCTGGGCCACCGCGGCGCCGGGCATGATGCGGCCCATCTGCTGCAGGGGCGTCTCGTCCTCGACGAGGTCCTCGATCTGGTGCTGCGCGAAGAAGCCGCAGCGCAGCTTCGGATGGCGCGTCTCCTGGCCGGCCATCGGCTGCAGCCGCCCGGCGATCAGCTTCGCCAGCGTCGACTTGCCGTTGCCGTTCGCCCCGAGCAGCGCGATTCTGTCATCGGAATCGAGCCTGAGGTCCACGTTGCGGAGGATCGGCTGACCTTCGGTATAGCCGACAGCGACGTGATCGAAGACCAGCAGCGGCGGCGCCAGCTCGGCCGGCTCGGGAAAGTCGAAGCGCACTGTCGCGTCCTCGACCATCGAGGCGATCGGCTCGAGCTTGGCGAGCGCCTTGATGCGGCTCTGCGCCTGGCGGGCCTTGCTCGCCGTCGCGCGGAAGCGGTCGACAAAGGCCTGGAGATGCTCGCGCTGCGCGTTCTGCTTGACCGCGAGTGATGCTTGCTGCTCCTGCCGCTCCCGCCTCGTCCGCACGAAAGTGTCGTAGCCGCCGCTGTAGAGGACGAGCTTTTTCTCCTCGAGGTGGAGGATGTGGTCCGGCACAGCGTTGAGAATCTGGCGATCATGGCTGACGATCAGGATCGTTCGCCGCCAGGCCTTGAGATATGCCTCGAGCCACAGCGTCGCCTCAAGGTCGAGATGGTTGGTCGGTTCGTCGAGTAGCAGCAGATCGGGCTCGGCGAAGAGTGCCGCGGCGAGCGCGACGCGCATCCGCCAGCCGCCGGAAAAGCTGGACAGCGGTTCATTCTGCCGCGCCTCGTCGAAGCCGAGGCCGGCGAGGATCGAAGCGGCGCGCGCCGGCGCGGCATGTGCGTCGATGTCGAAGAGCCGCTCCTGAATCGAGGCGATGCGGTGCGGATCGCTGGCGTGCTCGGCCTCGTCGAGCAGCGCCGCGCGCTCGACATCAGCCGCGAGGACCCATTCGAGCGGTGTCGTCGTGCCGCCCGGCGTTTCCTGCGCCACCGAGCCGACGCGAATCCCCTTCTGCAGCGTCACGTCTCCGCCATCGGGCTGGAGATGGCCTAGGACGAGATCGAGCAGTGTCGATTTGCCCGAGCCGTTGCGCCCGACCAGCCCCACTCTCCAGCCGGAATTGATCTGCGCGCTGGCGCCGCCCAGCAGCGTGCGCCCGCCGATTCGGTAGGTGAGTTCGGAGATTGTCAGCATGGGGCGCCGCCTATAGCACGAAGCGGCGGTCAAACGAAACCGCTAGAATGTCGCGGCGCGGCAAGACGCCGGCTTTAATGTCGCAGCGGCCGGAGATCGCGAGTCCGCCCGCGTCCTTCTGCGCTCCGAGCCTAAGATCGCTCTCGTCGTCCTGGATCCAACTCTGCCGGGAGAGAAGAGCGTCTCGAGGGCGCTCGATCTCGAAAAATTGGATATTCCGCCCGTCATTATCTCGGGGACGCCGGATTTCATGGCATTTGCCTACATGCACGGCTGCAACTTCTCTGGAAGCCGTTCGGGGCCGGCGAGCTGGTGGCGGCGGTCACTCTTGCCCAGGGCAGCGGCGCCTTCGGCTGGCGGCCCGGTGCCTAGCTGCGGGGTTTCGGCGGAGCGCCGCGCTGGCCGATCGACACGACGGAGCCCGCCCGCCGGGAAGCGTCCTCCGTCGGAAGGATGATCGATACGTTGTTGCGAAGCGCCGTCGTAACGACGTCGAGGATTTGGGGCAGGCGCACCGGCTTCACCAGGACCTGAAATCCCTCGCGCGTCATCGCGGCCGCCGTCTCGGAATCGACATGGCCGGATATCATGACGACCGGGACGCCGGGAAAGCGCCCTTGGAATTGTTCTGCCAGCTGAAACCCGTTCACGTCTCCTGGCATCCTGACGTCCGACAGCAGGAGATCGAACTTGTAGAGGGCAGACTCGATGATGCGCACGGCGTCGGAGCCGGTTCCGGCGGGGATGCAGACATACCCGGCCTCCGCCAGCGTATCGGCCACGATCTCGCGGATCGAGGACTCGTCCTCGACCAGAAGTATTATCGGTTTCATGCGGCTCCCCACGCAATCCGAAGGCGTGAACGGAGAGCCGCGCCCAGTGGTTCAATCGGTTCCTGACGATATCGGCGTCAGTGGACGAGAGCGAGGCCGCGGTCGCCGTGCGCCACAGCACGGGCGATCGATCCGGCCGCGTCGGGGCGGTAGTCGGGAATCCGCAGCCCGGCTTCGGCGAGCGCAGCGACGAAACGCTGCGCCGGGAGCAGTGCCATATGGACGGCCGCCGGCGGCAGCCATTCCCATAGAACAGCCAGTGCATCGTCGACATCGTCCGTTGCAGCAGGCCGACGAGCTGCAGCAGCAGCGCCTCGTCCCGCCCAAGCCGGGCCGCAGCGCTGGCAGCGCACGTCGAGACTGCGGCTGTGGGCGGCGACGATGATCCGGAATAGCGTGTCGAAACCGACGCCGCCGCCGCCGTCGACCCGCGCTGCGGCAAAGCCGTGCTCCCAGCCGGGATGGTTGCCGGCCGGGTTGCGGTAGGGGGCCGCCCAGAGTCGCATTTCCGTCACCTCGAAGAGCTCGGCGGTGCGCAGCTCGATCAGATGAGCGTCGGTGACATAGGCGGGGTGGAGGCGGTTCGCGGACATTGGAGCTCCCTTAGCATGGTTGGGGGAGTCTAGCGCGATGCGAATGCTATTGAAAATCATTCGCTATAAGCGGACGCCGATCCTAGATTAGGTGAATCCATGTCGCGATCGACGGCACGCCCTGCCGATCGACGAGGAACAGCATGTACCAGCCCGGCGGCGCGATCGTCGGTTTGCCGGTGACGGTGGCCCTGATCGTCCCCGCGGCTTGCGACTCAATGTCGAGGTCGATCAGCCGCTGGCCGTTGTCGAAAGAATGGGTCGTCACGCCGTTGCGGATCAGCGTCACCCAGCGGATGTTGCCGGCCGACGCCGAGGCGATGGTCACGGTCTGGCCGTAATGCCACTCCGCCGGCACGGAAGCGATCACTGGCCGGGCGCCCCTGAAGAGATAGGGCGGGCTGAAGACCTCCAGCCGCATCTCCTCCTCGGGATCCGGCGGATCAAACTTGACCGAGCTGCCGCCCTCCGGATTGCCGCCCGCCGCGACGACGCGACCGTCCGGCAGCAGCAGCGCCGTCGAGTGATAAAGCCGTGCGACGGTCGCCGTCGCCATCAGGCGCCACTCGTCTTTTGCCGGGTCGTAGAGTTCCGCCTGCAAACGCGAGAGCGGCTCGTCCTCCTGCTTCAGCGAGCCGCCGCTGGCGAACACCGTGTGATCGGGCAGCAGCACGAGATTGAGATGCATGCGGGCGAGGGCCATCGGCATCGCTGCCCGATAGGCCGGGTGGGGCTGCGTCAGATCGACGATGCTCACCCGGTCGGTCGCGTGGGTCTTGTCGGCCTTGCCGACCGGTCCGCCGCCGCACACCATGACGGTCTGCTTCTGGGCGGGCGGCAAAATGACGCTCGCCGATTGGTTGCGCCTGACCGGGTCGAGCAAGTCGGGGACAGGCTGCGGCTGCACCCGTCGGTGCGCGAGGTCGAAGATGCAGGGATCGACCTGCATCGGGTCGTCCATTCTTCCGCCCGAGAAGAACACCCGCCCATCCGCCATCTGGAACAGATGCGCGTAGAGCGGCAGCCCCGCGAATTGATCGGCGAAATGCACTGCCTCCCAGTGATTGGTTGCGGGAGTGTAGAGTTCCATCACCTTGCGCGAGCCGTCGCCCCCGCCCGCGTCCAGCCCAGTGGTCGCAAGGATGCGGCCGTCGCCCAGCGTGATCAGGCTTGGATACCAGCGGCCGTGCGCCATGTGGCCGGCGAACGACCACTGCTGGGTCGTCGGATCGAAGATTGCGGCATCGGTCCGGCCGGTGAAGGGGCCGTAGCCCTGCGTGCCGCCGGCCGACAGCATGCGGCCATCGGGCATGAAGGCGTCGCCGCCGCAGAATACGTCAAAGACCTTGCCGTGGGCGGTCCGCAGGGTGTCGGGATGAAAGAAGTCGTTACCCTCCGGAGTCCAGACGACGCTTACTGGAACGCCCTTTGCGACATTGCCGAAATCGGCCGCATCAAACCGGGTCCGACTGCTGCCCGAGCCGGCGAAGAACAGGACCTTGCCGTGCGGTAGCAATGCGGCGTGGACCGCCAGTACGCCCGAGAGGAAGGGCAGCACCTCCCACTTCCCATAGATCGTCGGATCGAGAGCGAGATCCATCGTCGTGTAGATCCCGACATTCTGGCCCGGCGGGTTATCGACGGCTGCGACGACGAGCTTGTCGGTGCCCTGGAATGCACCCGTTGCGATTGCGCCGTGCTGGTTCTCCCAGGAGAACCAATGTGGCACGCCGAGCCAGTCCTGTCCCCATTCCGCGACCGCGCCGTCGGTCGTCAGGCCCTTGCCGATGCGAAAGAATGCCTGGTTCTGGCCGGTCGCGGTGGGGGTCGCCATCGCGTTGTCGATTTGGAATACGATCAGATCGAGCGTGCCGTCGTGCGCCAGGTCGGCGACCGCAACGCCGCCGCCCTGGTTCTCCCACGAAAACCATCCGGGCACCTCCCCCCAGTTCGACCAGCCGCCGTGCACGATGCCGTCACGGTCGAGGTCGCGGCCGACGCGGTAGAAGCCACGGTTGAGCCCAGGCGGGTTGTCGATCATGAACACGACCAGGTGGCGGCGACCCTGCGCGTCGCGCGGCGTCACCGCGATCCCGCCGCCTTGATTTTCCCAGGAAAACCAGTCAGGAACGTCGATCCAGCCGGTCCATCCGCCGGTCGCCGCGCCGGCGGCATCGAGGCCGCGGCCGATCCGGAAGAGCCCGCGGTTCTGCTGCGGCGGGTTGTCGATCATGAAGACGACGAGGTCGCGCCCGCCGGTATTCGCGAGATCGGCGACGGCGATATCGGCGCCTTGATTCTCGTGCGAGAACCAGTCGGGCACCTCGATCCAATTGGTCCAACCGTCGCTGACCTTGCCCGTCGCATCGACGTTCCGGGCAAGCCGGTAGAGGCCGCGATTGCCCTGCGGCGCCGGATGGTCGACCATCAGGACCAGCAGGTCGCGCTGGCCCTGCCGCTCGGCGACAGCGATGCCGACGCCCTGATTTTCGAATGAGAACCAGTCCGGGACCTCGTTGAAGCCGTGCGCCATGTCGCATCTCCGTCGGCTTCGCGTTCCCGGCTCGCTTTGCGCCGGGAACGCGTTGATTTACGCCGCTCGTCTCACGGACCCGCCAGAACGTCGCGGATGGCGGAGATGCTGGGGACGAAGAAATAACCACCGCCCGTCGGTACGATGAAATCGGCGGGCAGCGTGATCGGGTTGCCGCGTGGCCCGGTCGGATAGTTCATCACCGCGCCGCCGAAGCTGCGGCTCCGGCTCGCCCCTTCGCCTTGACCGAGGATCGGATCCTGGCCCGCGCTGCCGCCGCTCGCCGGCGGGAAGGCCGGGTTGTTGACCCAGAGCTTCGTGATGAACTCGAACTGGTCGGCGATCGCGGCCTGGTAGCAGACGAACATCAGGCCGCGGTCGTGAAGCGTCTTGCCTTGCTCTGCCTCGTCGTCCTGCATCTCGTCCCCGAACGGAATGCCGGCACGAATGATGCGGTGCGTCTGCGTATTCGCCTCGGACGCTTCGCGTTTCTCGAAATCCGTCGGTTTGCCGGTGCCGGCTGGCGTGATCTCATTGCGCGGATAGGCCTTGCGGATATGCGCGGCGTAGGGGCAGCGTCGAGCGCCGGCGTCGGCCGAGAACTCGAATTTGTTGCGCAGCGAGACTTCCGTGCCGAGATCGGGCTCGTCCTGCATCGGCGCGGTGACCAGCGGCGCTCCGCTTTTCCAGCGCCCAACCATGCGCGCACCCAGGAGATCGGGGTCCATGTCGAGAGTGCCCGCGGTGTCGTCGACGAAGCTTTCGAATTCCGGGACCAGCTGTTTCAGGCGCCGGAACACCATGAACGATCCGTTCTTCATCCAGGGCAGGCCGCCGTCGGCCACCGGCCCTGGTTCGTCGAGCGTGCTCGCCTGCTGCGAGTGGTAGCCGAACACGAAGGTGCCCGGCCAAAGCAGATCAGATCCTGGAAGCCCTTGCCCGGGATCGTCCGGGTTTTGGCTTTCGGTGAGGAATTTGTGCGCCGGGAACGCATGGTTGATCTGGCCGCGCACGCCGGGCTGCGACACGCCGTCGAGGTAACCGAAATGCTCGTGGCCGCGTTGCACCGGCCGCGTTTTCCCGAGCTCGGCATAGATCTCGGTCCAACTCGTGCCCGCGAGATCGCGGACTTCCTGCAGCGTGGCGTCGACCGACGCTTGGCTCGGGCCGGTGATGAGGATCAGCCCGTGGAGGTTGTCGTTCGGCTTGCCGAGGCGCCATTGGCTCGGCGCGCCCTCGCCGCTGACGGGATCGCCGAGCCCAGAAGATTGCGCCGCCAGCCCGGCCTTGAACGGCACGTCCTTGATCTGGTCCAGACCGGCGATGCCGAGCTTGTTGAGGCCGGCCGCGGTGAAGCCGATATTCAGCCCGGCGAAGTTGAAGATCTGCTTGATGCCGAGCTTTTTCTGCTGCGCGATCGTGAACTCGCGCTCGAGCACTTTGCGCGTCGTGGTCAGGCGCGGTGCGAGCTGCTTCAGGAAGTGCCGAAATTTCGGAGCGTCGCCGATCGAGAAGCCGACGAACCACTCGAAATCCTTCTGCAGGCCGACGAGGATGTCGCCCTGAATCTGGTCGACATCGAGATGGTCCTCACCCTTGGTCCGATCGTAAGCCATCGTGGACTCCTTGATTTATCGGAGGAATGGGGCGCGATGCCCCGGGGCAGATGTCGCCGGCGTCTGCTCGGGCTTCAGCGACCCGACCGATGCGCGAGCGCAGCGACCGCGACATGCTGCTTCTTGAAGTTGTCGATGAGACAGCGCCGCGTCGCCGCCGTCTTTCTTGAGGGCAGCTAGACACGGGGAGAGGGAGGTGGACGGGCGTTGTGTCAACGAGCACACGGCCACGCGCTTAAACATTCAGTTCCCCCCATCAGCGTATCGCGCGTTCCCGACGACGAGAATTTTGCGTGGTTGGCGACGTTCGTCCAGTGACCGAAATGCGTCTTACAAATATAAAATGATTATCGATTGACCTATCTGTAATATTAATCAGAGATGTTTCGCTTTTTCCGATGTAAAATTTATCCCGTTTCTGAGAGTTATCCTGCATCTTCTTGGAAAATCAGGCCTTGTTTGATGGCATGAGGAGCAGGCCGACCCCCGTGACCAATTCGCGTCGCATGGCGCGACTCGGTCGCGCAATTCTTCGCGACCCCTATTGCTCCGGTTCGGCGCCTTCAATACCTTGCGGATTTTACGAGGGCCGATCACAATCGATGGACAGCGCCGCCCCGATAGTCGCCGCATCAGCCCAAGCCGACCGGGCCCGCGAACTGCTGCGTCAGGTCTTCGGCTACGATTCCTTCCGTGGCGAGCAGGAGGATGTGATTGGTCACGTCGTCGCCGGCGGCGACTGCCTGGTGCTGATGCCGACCGGCGGCGGCAAGTCGCTGTGCTATCAGATCCCAGCTCTAGTCCGCGATGGTATCGGCATCGTCGTCTCGCCGCTGATCGCGCTGATGAAGGACCAGGTTGACGCGCTGCGCCAGGCCGGGGTGCGGGCGGCGGCGCTCAACTCCTCGCTCGGTCCCGGCGAGGCCGTGGCGATCGAGCGGGCAATGCGCGAAGGGGCGATCGACCTCGTCTACGTCGCCCCTGAGCGGCTGGTGACGCCGCGCTGCGTCGAGGTGCTGTCGCAGAGCCGCATCGCGCTCTTCGCGATCGACGAGGCGCATTGCGTCTCGCAATGGGGCCACGACTTCCGCCCGGAATATCTCCAGCTCTCGATGCTGCACGAGCGCTTTCCCGATGTTCCGCGCATCGCCCTGACGGCGACCGCCGATGGCCCGACTCGCCGCGACATCGTCGAGCGACTCGGCCTCGGTGAGGCGCGCGTCTTCGCCGCCGGCTTCGACCGGCCCAACATCCGTTATTCCGTCGTCCCGAAGAAGGACGCCAAGGCGCAGCTCCTCGCCTTCCTCACCGAGGAGCATCCGAACGACGCCGGCATCGTCTACTGCCAGACCCGCCGCAAGGTGGAGGAGATTGCCGAGTTCCTCGCCCTCAAGGGCCGCCTCGCGCTGCCTTACCACGCCGGGCTCGAGCCGGCGACGCGCCAACGCAACCAGGACCGCTTCCTCAAGGAGGAGGGGGTCGTGATCGTCGCGACGGTCGCCTTCGGCATGGGGATCGACAAGCCGAACGTCCGCTTCGTCGCGCATCTCGACGTGCCGAAAAGCCTTGAGGCCTATTACCAGGAGACCGGCCGTGGCGGCCGCGACGGGCTGCCGGCCGACGCCTGGATGACCTACGGCATGGCCGATGTCATGAGCCTGATGGGCCTCCTCGAAAGTTCCGACGTCGACGAGCGCCAGCGCCGCATCGAGCGTCAGAAGCTCAACGCGTTACTCGGCTTTTGCGAGACCGCCGGTTGCCGTCGTCAGGTCCTGCTCGGCTACTTCGGCGAGCGCGACCATCCGCGTTGCAACAATTGCGACACCTGCCTTCAGCCGGTCAGGGTCTGGGACGGTGTCGTCGCGGCGCAGAAGGCGCTCTCGGCGGTCTTTCGCACCGGTCAGCGCTTCGGTGTCGCGCATCTCGTCGATATCTTGCTCGGCAAGGCGAGCGACCGCATCCGCCAGCTCGGCCACGACCGGCTGAAGACCTTCGGGGTCGGCCTCGAGCTCGCCAAGCACGAATGGCAATCGGTTTTCCGCCAGCTGGTGGCGCAGGGCCATCTTGCGGTCGATGTCGAGGGGCACGGCGGGCTCTATCTCGGGGAGACCGCGCCGCAAGTGTTGAAGGGCGCCGTCGCGATCGAGTTCCGCAAGGACGCCGAGGTCGAGCGCCGCAGCCGCCGCGAGCGCGGCGCTCGGCCCGCTGCCCCGCCCGGCGGCGCCTTCTCGTCCGAGGAGGAGGCGTTGTGGCAGCGCCTGCGCGCCCGCCGCCTCGAGCTCGCCCGCGAGCAGTCCGTGCCGCCCTACGTCATTTTCCATGACGCCACACTGACCGAGATGGTCCGGCGCCGCCCGCGTAGCCTCGGGGAGCTCGCCGAGATTCCCGGCGTCGGCAAAAGCAAGCTCGACCGCTACGGGGGCATTTTTCTCGACGAGCTTGCGGCGGGCTAGGCACTTTCGCCAGTCCGCAAGAGAATCCTCGCTCTCATTGGCGGGAGAGGGCAGGGTTAGGCGGTAATGCGGCCCCAGCCGAAGAGGTCCCCATGCCGAAATTCTCCGCCAATCTCACCTTCCTCTTTCCCGACCTGCCGTTCCTCGACCGCTTCGCCGCCGCCGCAAACGCCGGCTTCGAAGCCGTCGAATTCGCCTTTGCCTACGACCATGCGCCGGCCGAAATCGCCGACCGGCTGAAATCTCACGGCTTGACCCTGGCGCTCTTCAACCTGCCGCCGGGCGATCGCTCCGGCGACCGCGGACTAGCTGCGCTGCCCGGTCGGGAGGCCGAGTTCCGCGCCGCGCTCGCCCGCGCCCTCGTCCTGGCGCGCGCGACCGGCTGCAAGCGGCTGCACGTCATGGCGGGTACCTACCCGGCCGACGCCGATCGCGCCCTCGGCGAAGCCGTCTATGTCGAGAACCTGCGAACCGCCGCCGATGCGATGGCGGCCGAGGGCATTACCCTTCTGATCGAGCCGCTCAACACCCGCGACAACCCCGCCTATTTCCTGACGACGACAGGTCAGGCGATCGCCATGCTCGATCGGGTCGAGCGGGACAACGCGCGTCTCCAGCTAGACCTCTATCACTGCCAGATCATGGAAGGCGATCTCGCCAACCACATCGAACGTCTGCTGCCGCGCACTGGCCATGTCCAGATCGCCGGTAACCCGGGTCGGCACGAGCCCGATCGTGGCGAGGTTAATTATCCCTTTCTTTTCGAGCTGCTCGACGATCTCGGCTATGACGGCTGGGTCGGCTGTGAGTACCGGCCGCACGGCGGGACGTTAGACGGGCTGGGTTGGGCGAGGCGTTTCGGGATCGGTGCCTGAGCGGCAGTGAACGACAGACGACGCCTGAACATGAGGCATCGCCGCACGAGCGTCGTCAGCGCGCCTTGTCTGGGGGATCTTGCTCACGGATTTGGTCCATGTCCGCGGCAGCCTCTTCGAGAGATTCGATGAAGATCGTCAGGATTCGTCGTGCGAGGGGGTCATCGAGGCTCTGAGCCGTTCGGCGCAGGCGTTCGGCGCGCGTGAGCAAGTCGTCCTTCGTGGCCATTGGGGGCCCCGTTCTGGTTGTTTAGCGGCGGGCAGCAAACAACCGAGCCGAAAATTATATCCATCAACTGGACTGAAATCGTCATCACAAATGTTATTTAACCTTTGTATTGCCCGGTATTACATCGTTAAATCCGAGAGACCTTGATCTCCTTGCGTGCCTTGGCTAGTGTATCGAACTGATCTTCCAAATATCGATCAACGTATACATTGCTCGGTAAGCAGGGAAGCGATCAAAGTAACACTAAACAAATATCAAATTTGCTTTGCTTGAACGAATAGTCAGGTTCCCAGACGCTGCTCGACTTGAGTAGGTTTGCAGGAGGAATCTTGATGAAGAACCAACAGGACGCGGTATGTCTGCATGCGTTCGACGTTGCCTTCCGGCAGAGGGCGATGGCGGCGGTCGATGAATTCGAGCGGGCTCTGTGCCACGTCACGAGACACAGCACAGTGGCGGAACGAGATCGCCTCGGCGCCGCCTCCGAGCGGCTCTTGCACGTCCTGGCACTGGTCGCGATCGCGATCGAATGAGCCAAACCCGGATCGGCGCGAATTGAATTTGCGCCGCCGCCGACAGCGTGGCAGGTTCCCGCGCGACGTGTCGCGAAGGGGAATCGCATGGGTAAAGCCGCAACCGGAGCAAACGGCAGGCTGGCCGGCAAGACGGCCTTCGTAACAGCCGCAGGACAGGGCATCGGACGCGCCACCGCGCTCGCATTCGCGGCGGAAGGTGCGAAGGTCGTTGCCACCGATCTAGACGCCGCCAAGCTCGCGGACCTCGCGTCCGATGACGTCACGACCATCCACCTCGACGTCACGGACAAGGCGGCGATCACCGCATTGGCCGGGAAGCTCGGTGCCGTCGACATCGTCTTCAACTGCGCCGGGTTCGTGCATCACGGCACGATCCTCGAATGCGGCGACAAGGATTGGGCGTTCTCCTTCGACATCAACGTCCGCAGCATGTTCTGGGTGATCCAGGCGCTGCTGCCGGCGATGCTCGAGAGCGGCCGCGGCGGCTCGATCATCAACATGTCCTCGGCCGCTTCGTCGGTGCGCGGCCTACCGAACCGCTTCGTCTACGGTGCCACCAAGGCGGCGATCATCGGCCTCACCAAATCCGTCGCCGCCGATTTCATCAAGCGCGGCATCCGCTGCAACGCGATCGCGCCTGGCACGGTGGCGACGCCGTCACTCGACGATCGTATCGCGACACAGGGCGGCGACGATGCCGTCCGTCGCGCGTTCGTCGACCGTCAGCCGATGGGACGGCTCGGGACGCCCGAGGAGATCGCAGCGCTGGCGGTCTATCTCGCGAGCGACGAGGCCGGCTTCACCACCGGCACGGTCCAGATCATCGACGGCGGCCTCAGCCTGTAAAGCGACACATCGTTCAGCATCAGCGGGAGAGCATCATGAAATTGCTGCGTTACGGGCCGGCGGGTCACGAGAAACCGGGCCTCCTCGACAAGACCGGCCAGATCCGCGACCTCTCGGGGACGATCTCCGATCTCTCGCCCGACAACCTTGCGCCGGCAGCGCTCGACCGGCTGCGCAAGCTCGATCCCGCCAGCCTGCCGCTCGTCGCAGGCGAGTCGCGCATTGGTCCCTGCGTCGCCCAGGTCTCGAAGCTGGTCTGCGTCGGGCTGAACTACACCGATCATGCCAGGGAGACGGGTTCGCCGATTCCCAAGGAGCCGATCCTCTTCATGAAGGCGACGACCTCGATCACTGGCCCGAACGACGACGTCATGCTGCCGAAGAGCTCGGTAAAGGGCGATTGGGAGGTCGAGCTCGGCATCGTCATCGGCGCCGCGACGCGCTATGTCTCGGTGCACGACGCCTTCAAGCACATTGCTGGCTATTGCCTCGTCAATGACGTCTCCGAGCGCGAGTTTCAGATCGAGCGCAGCGGCCAGTGGACCAAGGGCAAGAGCGCCGACACCTTCTGCCCGCTCGGCCCTTGGATGGTGACGGCCGACGAGATTCCCGATCCGCAGGCGCTCGATCTCTTCTGCGCGGTGAATGGCAAGACGATGCAGAGGGGCACGACCGCGAACATGATCTTTCCGGTCGCGCATCTCGTCAGCTACATCAGCCATTTCATGACGCTGCTGCCGGGCGACGTCATCCCGACCGGCACACCGGCCGGCGTCGGCCTCGGCATGAAACCGACGCCGGTCTTCCTCAAGCCCGGCGACACGATGCACCTCGGCGTCACCGGCTTAGGCGAGCAGAGGCAGAAGGTGGTCGGGTTCCGGGAGTAGAAGTACTGCGCTGAGCTGCGCCCGGGGCGGACCGCTCGCGAGAAGCGAGGGTTCGCTTCGGTGCGAAGCTACGGATACGTACTGGATCGTCCTGCTGTCAGTTTCTTGGACCGATCACGATCTGCTGCCGGCGACGGCAAAAAATGGTGCGTCGGCGGGAGCGATCCGGCCGCGTCATCCACCGCCTCGGTGGCCAAGCGCCCAGACATAGGCCGCGACGGCCGAGAGATCGGACCGTGAGAGCTCAGCGCCGCCCATCGGCGGCATGACGCCGGTCGATTCCTTCGGGTTCGGCACGCCGGTGGTGATCGTCTTCTTGATGGCCGCGAGGCTGCCGTCGCCCCACAGGTACTTGCCGGTCGTCAAATCGGCGCCCTGCGCGGTGCCCTTGCCGTCCGTGCCGTGACAGCCCTCGCAGGTGCCGCCGCCCTCCGTTCCGTGGAAGACACGGCTGCCGAGCGCGACTTGGGCCGCCGTCGCACCCGGAGGCGTGGGCAAGGCCGCGGCCGTGCGTCCTGCGTTGGGATGGATGCCTTCCGGCGGCGTCGCATCGTCGGCGGAAGCGCGCGCCGCTGCGCCGGCCGGCTGGGCTGCGGCCGCGATGCCGGTTGTCGCGGCGTCGCCGTGGAAGGTGACGCGCCAGATGCGGCCATGCGAATCGTCGGTGATGTAGAGCGCGCCGTCGGGGCCGACGGCGAGGCCGCTCGGCCGGTGCGCCGCCTGGCCCGGCTCCTTGATAGCCCCGGCGAAGCCGTCCGCGAAAACGACGTATTTCCCGCTCGGCTTGCCGTCGGCGAGCGGCTGGAAGACGATGTTGTAGCCGCCTTGCGGAGCAGGTGCCCGGTTCCACGAACCGTGGAAGGCGATGAAGGCGCCGCCCTGGTATGCCTTCGGGAATTGCTGCCCGCCATAGAGCAGGAGATCGTTTGGCGCCCAATGCGCCGGAAAGGCTGCGACGGGAGCGTGCTTCCGGGCGCAGACCCCGACAGCCTTGCCGCCGTCGCCGCCGTACTCGGGGGCGAGGACGAGCTTGTTCTGCCCGTCGTCGAAATAGCATTCCGGCCAGCCGTAATCGGCGCCGCGCTGGAGCCGCACCAGTTCCTCGGCCGGCAGGTTCACGCCCTGCTCCGGCCGGTAGAGCTTCGGCCAGTTTTCGCCGAGCTGGTCGCGGCCGTGCTGGGTCGCGAAAATCCCGCCCTTGCCGTCGAAGGCGATGCCCTCGCCGTTGCGTAACCCGGTGACGAAGCGCTCGGCCGGCGAGAAGTGCTGTCCTGTCCGATTCGCGTCGTAGCGCCAGATGCCGGCCCGCGTCTCGAGCTCAGTGCACGGCTGATGCCCTGGCGAGCGCGGCATGCGGTTCGCGACCTGGCAGGAATTCGTGGCCGAACCGAGATCGACGTAGAGATTGCCCTGCGCGTCGATCTGGAAGGGATGCATCGGATGATCGCCGGTGAGCGGAAGTCCCGAGACGACGACCTCCGGCTTGCCGCTGGGCGCAATCGCTCCGGACGGCAATTCATAGCGCTCGATGCGGTCGTTCACCTCTGCAAAGAGCGCTCCTTTATAGAGCGCGATGCCGGTGCCGCCGGCGGCACCCTCCGCGATGCTCTCGCCGATGCGGGTCTGGACGTCGGCCATGCCATCGCCGTGTGTGTCCTGCAGCGCTACGAGAAACCCGCCGGCCGGCGGCGTATCGTTGTGGTAGTAGCGGCCGCTCCAGGTATTGACATAGACGACGCCGTTGGGCGCGACGACGAGATGCCGCGCATGGCCGATGTTGTCCGCGAACACGGTCGCGCAGAAGCCGGGGGGCAGGGTGATCCCGCCGTTGTCGCCCGGGCAGGATTGCGCCTGGGCCGGTGCGGCGCCGGTTTGCGCTTGTGCGCTGGGCGACAAGCACGTCGCCAGCAGCGCGACGATGGGCAGACTTGCAATCGCGAGAGGCGCCGCGCGGCGGCCGAGGAAATGATGTTTCATGGCTGATGCCTCACGGGTTGCGTTTCGCGGGGGCGGCGGGGGCTACGCATTCTTCGGCGCAAGCCTTGCGAGAGGATTGTGCAGTCCAGGTGCTGAATCTGCGCATCTCTCGGCGGACGCCTGTGCCGGCATTGCTGTCTTTGTCACTGGCTTGCGGCAATCGCATCTCCGCCCATCTCGCGAAGGCGCCCCAAGGGTCGTCGACGCGCGATCAGCCGCGACAGGGCGCCTCCCGTCGCCGGCCGGTATCACGGGCAGCCGGAAGCTTGAGGCCGAAGATCGGCCGGCGGCGTCTGACGTTCGCAGTACATGGCAATGATGCGCGCGATCTCTTCGACCGGCAGGCAGCTGTCCGGATG
>JAQGID010000461.1 GCA_028291405.1 Rhodospirillales bacterium
GCAACCACGATAGACTCATCGAAGCGGCCGCCGCGGCCTTCGCCGCGAAGGGCGTCGACGCATCGCTCGAAGACATTGCCCGGCGGGCCGGCGTTGGCATCGGGACCCTCTACCGGCATTTCCCGACGCGCGAGCATCTTGTTGAGATCGTCTACCGCCGCGAGGTGGCGGCGCTGTGCGAGGCGGCCAAGGAGCTGGCGCAGCGACATCCGCCGGACGTCGCGCTCGCGGAATGGATGCAGCGCTCGGTCGGCTATCTCGCCGCCAAGCGCGGCATGGCGAGCAGCCTGCGCATTCTCCTCGATCAGGATTCGACGTTGTTCGCCGAAACATCGGACATGGTCCGCGCGGCGTTGCAGCAACTGATCGACGCCGCTGTCGCCGCCGGCACAATTCGCGGCGACATCGACATCTCCGACATCTTCCAGATCTTGTCCGGCATCTATGCCGCGCCGGAGACGGCGGATTGGCAGCAGCGGTCGCATCGGCTCATCGCGCTGCTGATGGATGGGCTGCGCTGGGGCGCCAAGCCGCTGGCACATCCTGGTAGCCGCTAGTCTCGCGCCCTCGCCGACCGTCGGTGACTGGTGCATCGCGTGATCTCCTGCGCGCCCCGCCGTGTGAGCAGGCCGGTCGTCCGATCCCCGACGTCCTCCGACGACATTCGCCGCTTCGGGCTACCGGAAGATTGCACGGCGGCCAGCGTTTGTTGCAGCCGTAGCAAGCGTGGCAGACGGAAGTTGCTTACCGTCCCTGGAGCGTTCTCCGACGCCAGGCTGATGCGTTATTTGGCGTAGCGCAGGAATACGAGTTTCGCGATGCCGTAGCGGCGCTCGTCGAGGAGGGTGAAGCCGGCGGTGGGTGCGATTGCCTCCGCGGCGGGAACCTCGACGATCGCGAGCGCATCGGGTGCCAGCCAGCCGGCGGCAGCAAGGCCGGCGAGGGCGGGGGCTGCGAGGCCTTTGTTATACGGCGGATCGAGGAAAGCTAGGGTGGCCGCGGCCGGCGCCTGCGGCGGGGCCGTGGCGTCGGCGACGATCACGCGGCTGCGAGCGTCCTCGCCGAGGGTCTGGATGTTGCGGCGGAGGGCGGCGAGGGCGGGGCGGGATTTCTCGAGGAAAATCGCCGCCGTGGCGCCGCGCGATAGGGCCTCGAGGCCGAAGGCGCCGGTGCCGGCGAAGGCGTCGAGCACGGTCGCGTCGGCATAGGCCGGGCCGGATGAAGCGAGATCGCCGTGCGCCAGGATGTTGAACAGCGCCTCGCGGGCGCGGTCGCTGGTCGGGCGGACGGCATCGCCCTCGGGCGCGAGCAGGGTCCGGCCGCGGTGCCTACCGGCGATGATCCGCATGGCCGGGAGCAATCGGGCGGCGCTTCGGCTTCGGCCCGTCACCGCTGCCGAGCTGGTCGGCGAGGACCTTGCCCGGCACCTCCTCGACGGCGCCGCGCTCGAGATTGCCGAGCTGGAAGGGACCGTAGGAGAGGCGGATGAGGCGGGTGACGCTGTAGCCGAGATGCTCGAGAACGCGGCGGATCTCGCGGTTGCGGCCCTCGCGCAGCCCGATCTCGAGCCAGGCGTTGCTGCCCTGCTTCTTCTCGAACTTGGCGTCGATCGGACCGTAGGCGACGCCCTCGACGGTGATGCCGTTCTTCAGCGCCGCAAGGGCATTGAGATCGACAAGGCCGTGGACGCGCACCTTGTAGCGGCGCAGCCAGCCGGTCGTCGGCAGCTCGAGCCGGCGCGCCAGCTCGCCGTCGTTGGTCAGCAGGATGAGTCCCTCGGAGTTGAGGTCGAGGCGGCCGATGCTGATGACGCGCGGCAGCTCCGGCGGCAGCGCGCCGAAGATCGTCGGGCGGTCCATCTCGTCGCGATGGGTCGTCACCAGGCCCGCGGGCTTGTGATAGCGCCACAGTCGCGCCGCCTCGGCGCGCGGCAGCTTGGCGCCGTCGACGCGGATGTCGCTCGCAGCGGTAACGACGACGGCGGGGCTGGTCAGGATGACGCCGTCGACCTTGACGCGGCCCTCGGCGATCCAGCGCTCCGCGTCCCGCCGCGAGCAGAGGCCGGCGCGCGCCATCACCTTGGCGATCCGCTCGCCGGGTTTTTCGGGCGCGGTTTGGCTCTCGGCAGCCTCGTCGGTCATCGTCTCACCCGCAGGCGGCGACGAAGGCGGCGAAAATCGCCTCGTCGCCGCGGCTGATCGCGTACTCGGGATGCCACTGCACGCCGAGGCAGAAGCGATGACGTGGGTCCTCGATGCCCTCGATGACGCCGTCGCTGGCGATCGCATCGACGATCATGCCGGGCGCGACGTCCTTCACCGCCTGGTGATGCGCGCTGTTGACCGAAAGCTCCGCGGTGCCGGTGATGCGGTGGAGCAGGGTCCCCGGCGCGACGGCGACGGTATGGCCGGGCTCGGTGCGCGGGTTCGGCTGCTCGTGCGCCAGCGCGTCAGGCACCTCGTCGGGGATGTGCTGGATCAGCGTGCCGCCGAGCGCGACATTGAGCAGCTGCTGGCCGCCGCAGATGCCGAGGACCGGCTTATCGGCAGTGAGCGCGGCTCTCGTAATCGAGAGCTCGAACTGGGTGCGGCGGTCCTTGGTCGTGACCGCGGCGTGGCGCGTCGTCGCGCCGAACAGGGCCGGGTCGACGTCGAAGGCGCCGCCGGTCACGACGAGCCCGTCGATCCGGGCAAGATAGGCCGCAACCTGGTCGGGCTCGTGCGGCAGCAGGATCGGCAGTCCGCCGGCGCGAACGACGGCGGCGCAGTAGTTCTCGCGCAGCGCGTACCACGGCAGCTTGGAATAGCCGCCGGGCTGCTCGTAATCGAGGGTGAGGGCGATGACCGGTTGCGGCATGCGGAGAAAGTTCTCGCTGGCGGGGGAAGACCGGCGGACTTTAGGCGCAAGCGCGTTGGCTCGCAACGTCGCGCTGGCCGCTCGCCGCAGGCCGAGTTGCGGCGAGCAGCCGGCCGAGCGGCGTCAGCTACATCGCCGGCTTCAGCATTCCCTGCGCCGTCGTCGCGTTCTTCTGGGCGGCGGCCATGTCGGTCTCCTTGAGGCCGTTCATCGCCTGTTGCATCGCCTGCTGCAGCGGCGCCTTCTTGGCGGCATCCGTGGTGTCGGGGATCGCGCCATTGCCCTGGTCCTTGCAGGGGTTGCCGGCGGCGGCATCGAAATTCGCGCCGCTCGGCCCGCCCAGGCAATTGACGACATGATGCAGGTGCATTTGCGTCGTCTTCATGTCCTTGGCTGCGGCGGCGAGGCCGGCGTGTTGGGCCGCCGTGCTGACCTCCTTGGCGGCATCCGCGTCGGCGGCGGCGGCCGGCGTGGCCGCGACGAATGCCAAGCCGCCACACGCCAGAACTAGAACGCCCAATTCTGCGAATCCGTGTCTTGCGCTCATCGTCGCCTCCCTCGGTGATTTTGGACCTTATGGCTGATCGCCACGCCGCGAGCTTGAGCCGAGAGAGGCGATGGATGCAAGCGATGCGGGCTCTCCATCACGGCAACTTGAGAGCCACCGCTGTACGTCGAACGCCTCGGGAAGCCGCGATCGACGGCTCTCCGAGGCGTTCTCGAACCCGTCTATTCCGCTGCGGTCTTGACCTTCTCCAGACCAAGGCCGCGGGCGACGGCGGCGCCGAAGTCGGGATGCACTTTGTACCAGTGGCGCAGCATGCGCTCCTGGATCGGGCGCGGGTCGGCGATCCCCATGTTGGGGTTCGACATGCTGCCGACGATGTTGTCGACGAGGTTCTTCTTGCCGGTGTCGTCGAGCACCTTCTCCCAGAACAGCCGCGGCTGACCGTAGAGATCCTCGTCGTCGCCCTTGTAGGAGGCATAGCGATCGGCGTTGCCGTCGATGCGCAGCGGCGGCTCCTTCACCGTCGGATCCTGGACCGGGCCGCCGAAGGAGTTCGGCTCGAAATCGACGCTGCCGCCGCCGTTGCCGTCGACCCGCAGGGTGCCGTCGCGGTGATAGACCGCCGCCTTGGCGTGCTTCGGCTGGTTCACCGGCACCTGATGGTAGTTGACGCCGAGCCGGTAGCGATGCGCGTCGGCATAGGAGAGGACGCGGTTCTGCAGCACCTTGTCGGGGCTGAAGCCGATGCCGGGCACGATGTTCGAGGGTTCGAAGGCAGCCTGCTCGACCTCCTCGAAATAATTGTCGACGTTCCTGTTGAGCTCCATGACGCCGACCTCGATCAGGGGATAGTCGGCGTGCGGCCAGACCTTGGTCAGATCGAACGGATGGATCTTGTAGGTGTCGGCCTCACGTTCCGGCATGACCTGGATGAAAAGCTTCCATTTGGGGAACTCGCCGCGGTCGACGGCCTCGATCAGGTCGCGCGTCGAGTAGTCCGGATCGGCGCCGGTCATCGCAGCGGCGTCAGCGTCGCTGAAGTTCTTGATGCCCTGCTGCGTCTTGAAGTGGAACTTGACCCAGTAGCGTTCGCCGGCATTGTTCCACAGGCTGTAGGTGTGGCTGCCGAACCCGTCCATGAAGCGTGCCGAGACCGGCGTGCCGCGGTCGGAATAGAGGAACATGACCTGGTGGATCGCCTCGGGCGACAGGCTCCAATAGTCCCACCGGCGCCAATGCGGCTTGAGATGCGTGCCGGGATCGCGCTTCTGGGTGTGGATGAAGTCGGAGAATTTCAGCGGATCGCGGATGAAGAAGATCGGCGTGTTGTTGCCGGTGAGGTCCCAGTTGCCCTCGTCGGTGTAGAATTTGAGAGCGAAGCCGCGCGGGTCGCGCGCCGTGTCGCCGGACCCGCTCTCGCCGCCGACCGTCGAGAAGCGCGCGAACATCGGCGTCGCTTTGCCGATCTTCTCGAATATCTTGGCGCGGGTGTATTTCGTAATGTCATGAGTTGCCGTAAAGGTGCCATAGCCGCCGTAGCCCTTGGCATGCACGACCCGCTCGGGGATCCGCTCGCGGTTGAAATGCGCCATCTTCTCGACGAGATGGAAATCCTGCATCAGCACCGGACCGCGCGGCCCGGCGGTCTGCGAATTCTGATTGTCGGGAACCGGGTTCCCGAAGGCCGTGGTGAGCCGTTGTGGCGTATCGCTCATGATTTACCCTTTCCGTTCAGGCGACGCTTTCGCGTCGAGAATGACGTGGGGGCGCCGACTGTCTTCTCCAACCTGCTCCCGCGGCACGACCGCCGTTAATCGATACTTTAGAATTATTCTAAAAAAATTTGCGCTCATAATCGGAGCGTTCCATCCGAATCCTTTGTGTCGGGCTCTGCCCGGTGGTTTAACCCTGTGATGCTGCCGCTCCCGTCACCTTTCATGTCGCTCGCCATGGCCGAGGCCGAGGCGGCGGCGGCGCGTGGCGAGGTGCCGGTCGGAGCCGTGCTGGTCGAGGCCGCTACAGGCAAGGTGATCGCGGCGGCGGGCAACGAGGTCGAGGCCTCGGGCGACGCGACGGCGCATGCCGAGATGCTCGTGCTGCGTCGTGCGGCGGCGGTGCGCGACGGGGCGCGGCTCGCCGGCTGTGATCTCTATGTGACGTTGGAGCCTTGCCCGATGTGTGCCGCCGCGATCGCGCTGGCGCGGTTGCGCCGGGTCTATTTCGCGGCCTACGACCCCAAGGGTGGCGGCGTCGAGCATGGGCCGCGGATCTTCGACCAGAAGGGCTGCAACCACCGGCCGGAAATTTACGGGGGTATCGGCGAGGCGCGGGGGGCTTCTCTGCTGCGTGACTTCTTTCGCGGCAAGCGCGACGAAAAAATGCCTAAATTTTAACAAATGCCCGAAAGTTGGGCGGCAAATCTTAGGCGTTCAGCGCTGCTAGGATGCGCTGCTCGGCCTGGATGAGACCGAAGGGCTTGAGCAACAGCTTCGTAGCGTCGGCCCCCTGACTGAGCGCCCATTCCTCGTCGCCGCTCATGATCAGGGCCGGAATGCCGAGCTCCTCGGCGGCGCGGGTCAGCTCGATACCGTTCTCGCCTGGCAGCCTTGCATCGGTCAGCACGAGATCGACATGGTCCCGCAACAGCATGCTGCGCGCCACCGAGGCACGGCGGGCCACCGAGATGCGGTATTCCGGCCCGCTGAGGAAGCGGCGTAGCAGCTCGAGGATCGTCGGGTCGTCGTCGACGATAACGATATGCTTGCAGGACATTACGGCACCCGGGCGGCAGAGGACGTCGAGAGGCTGCCTCGCAAGCGTCGTGCCACCGCTGGCGCGGGAGACTCTTCACGGCTTGGCGTTGAGCGAGCACGCCGGGTTCGGCGGCGGAAAGGCCTCGGCGCCGGGGATCGTCTGCAGGATGGTGTAGTAGTCCCAGGGGTATTTCGACTCCGCCGGCTTCTTGACCTGAACCAGTACGAGGTCGTGGACCATCAGCCCGTCGGGCCGCAGCGTGCCGTGGCGCGAGAAGAAGTCCTCGATCGGCGCCTCGCGCATCTTCGCCGCGACCTTGAGCGCGTCATCGGTGCCGCTCGCCGCGACGGCCTCGAGGTAATGCATCACCGACGAGTAGACGCCGGCCTGCCACATCGTCGGCATCTTGTTGAGCTTGGCGAAGAAGCGCTTCGACCAAGCGCGCGTCTGGTCGTCCATGTCCCAGTAGAACGACGTCGTCAGCAGCAGCCCCTGCGCCGCCTGCAGGCCCAGTGCGTGGACGTCGGTGATGAGGACGAGCAGCCCGGCCATTTGCTGGCCGCCCTCGAAGAGCCCGAATTCGCCGCCGAGTTTGATCGCGTTGGTATTGTCGGGCGGTCCGTTGGCGAGGCCGATGATTTTCGCCTTCGAGGCCTGCGCCTGCAGCACGAAGGAGGAAAGATCGGTGGCGTTGAACGGATGCCGCACCGCGCCGACGACCTTGCCGCCGTTCGCGATGACGACCTTGGATGCGTCCTGCTCGAGCGACTGTCCGAAGGCGTAGTCGGCGGTCAGGAAGAACCAGCTGTCGCCGCCGCGCCGCGTCACCGCCTTCGCCGTGCCGGCGGCGAGCGCCGTTGAATCGAAGACCCATTGCATGCCGTAGGGCGAGCAGAACTTGCCGGTGAAATCGGAGGTGCCGGTGCCGTGCGTGATGAACAGCTTGTGCCGGTCGCGCGCGACCTCCTGCACGGCGAGCCCGACCGCCGAGACCGGGACGTCGACGATCAGGTCGACCTGATCGGAATCGTACCATTGCCGCGCCAGTCCGGCGCCGATGTCGGCCTTGAGCTGGTGGCTGGCGGAGACCAACTCGATCGGAATGCCGGCGACCTTGCCGCCGAAATCGTCGATCGCCATCTGCGCCGCTGCGACCGAGCCCTTGCCGGTGGAATCCTCGGCCGGACCGGAGAGATCGGTGAGGACGCCGATCTTGACAAGCTTGTCGGAGATCTGGGCCGGCGCGGGTCGCGGCCCCGCCGCCAGGATGACGATAGCCAGCAGCCAGCTTGCGAAACGCAGCATCGGTTTCCTCCCGCCTCGGTTTGACACCGAATTACGAGATGGGACTGTGCATCGCAGGGTGGGGCTGGCGCAATCGAAACTCGTGGAGGACTGTGAGGGGTGCCGTTAGAGTGGGCGGGAAAAAATGCTTTGGGAGGAAGCCGATCATGTCCGAGCTGCCGCCGATCACCTACGTCAAGACCAAGGGCGAGCCGATTACACGCCGCTGGGTGGAGCAGCGCTGGCTGCTCGATAACGTCATCAAGGCCAACGGCATCGACTGGGACCAGCCGCGCTCGATCTATCTCAACGCGCCGTGCGGGCTGGAGGCGAGCGCCGATTTCGCAGGGCTGCGCCAGCGCGTCCAGAAATACGCCGACGTGGCGAATGCCTTCGACACCGCGGCGCGGCGCCGCGAAGGCATCGCGAGGGCGGCCGAGGAAGCTGGCGAGACGGTGACGGCGCGCGAGAATTATTTCGTCGCCGCAATCCTCTGGGGCGCCGGGCAATGGCCCTTCGATCAGGCCGACGACAAGAACATCGCCTTCAATGAGCGCAAGCGGCAGTGTTATGGCAATTACGCGCGTCTCGCCGACCATCGCGTCGAGCCGGTCGTCCTGCCGTTCCAGGGCAAGAGCCTGACCGCGTGGCTGCACCTGCCTTATGGCTATGCCGGCCGGCGGGTTCCGGTTGTCGTCGCGATCCCGGGAATGGACAGCTTCAAGGAGGGCTCGGTTGCGATGTACGGCGATCGCTGGCTCAACCGCGGCATGGCTGTCCTCGCGGTCGACGGTCCCGGCCAGTACGAGGCGCCGTTGCTCGGCGTCCATGTCAGCATCGCGGCTTGGCAGGAGGCGGCGAAGCTATGGGTCGATTGGCTGATCGCCCGCAAGGAGATCGATCCCGAGCGGATCGGCCTCAACGGCAGCAGCTTCGGCTCGTTCTTCGCGACGATCGCGGCGGCGGCCGAGCCGCGCTACAGGGCAGTCGCAGTCTTCGCGACCTGCCTCGAGCCAGGCTGCCACGCGATCTTCGAGGAAGCCTCGCCGACCTTCAAGAAGCGCTTCATGTTCATGTCGGGAATCCTCGACGAGGCGGCATTCGACGAGTTCCGCCGCACGCTGACGTGGGAAGAGCACGCCGAGCGGATCAAATCGCCCTATCTATGCCTCGCCGGCGAATCCGACGAGCTGAGCCCGCTCGAGCATACCGAGCGGATGTTCGCGGCGATGACGGCGCCGCGCCAACTCGTCGTCTACATGGACGCGCGCCATGCGCTGGGCGGCGTGCCCTCGACCATCCTCGGTCCGTCAACGGCGACGCTGCCGGCGAATTGGATGGCAGCGCGCCTCGCCGGCAAGAGTTGCGCCAGCGAGCGCTGGTTCGTCGACGGCGGCGGGCGGGTGACGAAGACCGCGCTTTAGGCCGGCCCGGTCAGTCCAGGCTCGAGATCTCGCAGACGTCGGCGGCGCTGCGCAGGTGCTGCGCGATATGCCGGATGATCTCCTCCGCATTGAGATGGCGTCCGTGCATTAGCACGGCGAGCATCGCGAAGGTGGCGAGGACCAGCCGCCAGCGCGGCGCGATCTCGGGTGCCGCCGCGGTGCGAATCTGAAAGATCGCGACGCAGGTGAGGCCGATCGCCAGCCCTGCGACGACTTCGGAAGCCGTGTGGGCGTGCAGCAGGATCCGGCTGATCGCGATGATCGCGATCAGGGCCGCCGCAGCAATCGCGAACGCGAAGCGCAACGCCGGGCGGCGGCCGGCGCCGAGCAGCAGGGCGCCGCAGCCATAGGCGGTCGTGCTGAAGGCGGTATGACCGCTTGGACTGCGGATCGCCAAGCCTGGTATCTCATGGCCGCAGGCATGGAAGCCGATCTTGACCGCCAGCGTGAGGACGATGCAGACGGCGAGGCTGCAGGCAAGCACAAGCGCCGGCCGCCGCCAGCCGCTGAACCAAAGATAGGCGCAAAGCGCCAGCGATGCTGGAAGAAGCAGCGCCGAGTCGCCGAAATCGGTAATCGTCTGCAAGATGCTTTCAGTGCCCAACCGAGTGAAGCCGCCGATCATGGCGCGAAATCCCTAACGCTTCGGAACGATAGCGGTTCGGCATTGCAAGAAAGACGCCGCAAAATAAAAAATAGCCCGCCGGCGGGCCGATCCCGCCGGCGATCAGGTCAATTGTAACGCGGCGCCTTGTGCAGGTAGGATTTCGCCATCTCCGGCCGGAACTGCGCCATCGCCGCCGCGTTGAGGTCGAGCGGCGGCTTGGCGTCGGTCGGCAGCACCGCGAAATACGGCGAGGCCGTCGTCACCTGGTCGAACTCGGCCTTGGCCTGTTTCAGCACGTCGGGCGAGGTCATCAGATCGATGATCGTCGCAGCGAGGGTCTTGGCGCCGGCGACCTCGCCTTTGTGCGCGATGCTGCTGACCGGGGTGACGCCGGCCTGCCAATTGTGGAACTGGACGCCGGGGACCGCGGCCGGGAAGCTGAAGATCCCGGCCGGAACGACCCAGGAGACGTCGCCGCTGTCGTTCGACGAGGCGGACTGCGGCCGCGAGCCGAGCGGTGCGACCTTGGTGATGAGCCCGACCTGCTTGACCTTCAGCGCCCCCTGGAACTTCTTGGCGTATTCCTGCTCCTCATTGCTCCATTCCGGATCGCCGACCGCCTCGGCGTTCTTCTGGATGACCTCGGCCAGCGCCTTGTTGCCGAGCTGCGGCCACCCGGCCGCGTTGATGTGCTCGTCGTAGGTGGTCTGAGTCATCAGCGCCGCGCCCTTGGCGATGTTGACCAGCTTGTCGTAGGTCTCCTTGGCGTCCGGCATGTTGGCGTCACGCACGAACCACCAGATCTGGCCGGTGTCGGCGATGATGTTCGGCTGGATGCCGCCCATCGTGATCGTGCGGTGGGCGCGGTAGGTCGGGTGCAGCTTCTCGCGCAGCTTGGCGAAGCCGATGTCCATCAGCTCGACCGCGTCGACCGCGTCCTTGCCGTCCCACGGGTCGACCGCGGCGTGCGCCGTCTTGCCGTGGAAGGTGAAGGTCGAGCTGATCGCCGCATAGTTTGCGAGACCGTAGCCGGTCGCGAGATCGTAGCCGATATGCAGATAGATCGCTGCGTCGGCGTCCTTGAAATAGCCGGCGCGGACGATGTAGGGCCGGCTGATCAACGTCTCCTCCGACGGGCCGAAGGAAATCGCGACGCTGCCCGACAGCTTGTATTTCTCCATCACCTGCTTGACCGCGAAAGCCGCGGCCGTCGCCACGGCGCCGTGCGTATTATGGCCTTCCATGTGGCCCGGCGCGCCGCGGACCACCGGCTTGTGCTCCATGACGTCGGGAGTCTGCGAACCCTCGGGCAGCGCGTCGACCTCGGTGACGATGACGATACGCGGCCGGCCGCTGCCCCATTCCGCCCAGAGGTTGGTCGGCATGCCGGCGCCGCCCAGCTCGGTCTTGAAGCCGGCTGCGTCGAGCGTCGCCTTGAGCAGCTTGCTGCTCTCGAACTCCTGCATGCCGAGCTCGCCGAACCAGTAGATCGAATCGCCGACGTCGGCGATTGCCTGCGCGTTCCGGTCGATCGTGTCCCAGGCGAGCTGCTTCTTCTCGTCCGCCGCATTGGCGACAAAGGGCAGGAAACCAATCGCCACCGCAGCGAGCAACAGTTTTACGTTCTTTGAATGCATCGGACCTTCTTCTCTTGGTTATGTTCCCGGCGATCGAAAGACGGTGCTTCCCCCGTCACTTGCCGTCAAGATGTCTTAAGCGGCGAAACCTGCGGGAGACCGCAGCCTGACATCGGGTCCGCCCCGCGACGCTTGGCTGGGAGGCGGTCCCCCGCCTAAAGATTGCCCAATTTGTTACCGGAAGATCGTAGCGCGATTGTCCGTTGTAGGGGTCTGATCGCACATTCGAGTCCTCCGGCATGACCTCCGTCCTAAAAGCATCTTCCTGCCGGACTGACCTCCGGGCGCTCCGAGAGACGCGCGCCTTCTGGCCGCATCTCGGCCTCATTTTCGTCATGGGCCTCCTTGAGGCGCCGCTCGGCCTCGTGACCCCGGTGCCGATGAAAGTCATCGTTGACAGCGTCGTCGGTGGGGCGCCGCCGCCGGCGTGGCTCGATCCCGCGCTCTTCGGCCTCGAGAAGCGTGCACTCTTTCCGCTCGCAGTCGGCCTTACCGTCGCGCTCGCGTTCGTTCGGCCATCGGCTGGTCGAATGGTTCTTTCGTGAATGGGTCGCGGAGCGAATCGTCCACGCCTTCCGCGATGACCTCCTCGCTGCTCTGGCGGTAGCCATGGATGTAGAGGACCAGCGGCAGCTCACTCTTTCCGTCCAGCTCTGCGGCGCGACGGCGCGGTAGGTGCCGTCGGCGACGGTGCGCAGCGGCGACTGGGCCCGCCCCGCGGCGGCGAGCGCGAGAAAGGCGCAGAGCGCGGCGGCGAGGCTGCGCGCGGCGGAGCGCACTCCTAGTGAAGCGAGCGGAGCGCGCGATGGAATCACAACCTACCCACCGCGGCCGATCGCCCGCCAGCCGATGTCGCGGCGGCAAAAACCGTCGGGCCAGTCGATGCGGTCGACCGTCGCATAGGCCTTGCCTTGCGCCGTCGCTGCATCCGTGCCGAGGGCCGCAACGCCGATGACGCGGCCGCCATCGGCGAGGATGCGGCCATTCTCTTCGCGCGTGCCGGCGTGGAAGATCTGGACCGATTGGTCGCCCGCTGTCGCGGCGCCGAGTCCCTTGATCTCGGTGCCGCGCAGCGGCTCACCGGGATAGCCCTTCGCCGCGAGGACGACGCAGAGCGCAGTATCGTCGCGCCAGCGCAGATCGAGGTTCTTCAGCGTGCCGTCGCGTGCTGCGATGAGCGCCGGCAGGATGTCGCTCTTCAGCCGCAGCATCAGCACCTGGCATTCGGGATCGCCGAACCGCGTATTGTACTCGATCAGCTTCGGCCCCTCTGCCGTGAGCATCAGCCCGGCATAGAGGATACCCTTGAACGGCCGACCTTCCGCCGCCATTCCCGCAACGGTCGGGCGGATCATCCGCGCCATCACCTCGTCGGTAATCGCCGGCGTGAGGCAGGGCGCGGGGGAGTAGGCGCCCATGCCGCCGGTATTGGGGCCGGTGTCGCCGTCGCCGACCTGCTTGTGGTCCTGCGCCGAGGCGAGGGGCAGGGCGAAGCTGCCGTCGACCAGGGCGAAGAAACTCGCCTCCTCGCCCTCGAGGAATTCCTCGATCACGAGCTCGGCGCCGGCGCTTCCGAAGCGCTGCCCGACCATTGCCTCGTCGATTGCGGCATTCGCCTTGGCGATCGTCTGCGCGATGGTGACGCCTTTGCCGGCGGCGAGCCCGTCGGCCTTGACGACGATCGGCAGGCGCTGCGTCGCGACATACTCCTTCGCGGCGTCGGCGTCGGCGAAGCGGCGATAGGCCGCCGTCGGGATCGCGTGGCGGGCGCAGAAATCCTTGGTGAAGCCCTTAGACCCCTCGAGCGCGGCGGCGGCGGCGGTCGGGCCGAAGGCTGCGATGCCGGCTTCCTCCAGCCGGTCGACGAGTCCGCCGACGAGCGGCTGCTCGGGACCGACGACGACGAAATCGATCTTCTCCGCCTTGCAGAAGGCGACGATGCCCGGAACGTCGGTAGCGGCAAGCGCGACGCAGCTCGCCTCGGCGGCGATGCCGGGATTGCCCGGGGCGCAGAACAGCGCGTCGCAGAGCGGCGAGGCGGCGATCGCCCAGCACAGCGCATGCTCGCGCCCGCCCGATCCCACGACAAGAATGCGCATATCAGCCGGTACCCTGACGTTGACCGCGCCCGTATCCCTCGGGCGTCGCGCTCTTGTATCATAGGGGCGATGAGCGAAACCACGATCACCAGCGACGCCGCAGCGCGCGGCAACCTTCCGGAATTCACCGTCAGCGAGCTGTCCTCGGCGCTGAAGCGGCGGATCGAGGAGAGCTTCTCCTATGTCCGGGTGCGGGGCGAGGTCTCCGGCTTCAAACGCCATTCCTCGGGCCATTGCTATCTCGCGCTCAAGGACAATGACGCAGTGCTCGACGCTGTCTGCTGGCGTGGCACGGCAATCCGCCTCACGGTCAAGCCGGAGGACGGGATGGAGGTCGTCTGCACCGGGCGGCTGACGACCTTCCCGGGTCGCTCGAAATACCAGCTCGTCATCGACACGATGGAGCTCGCCGGCATCGGCGCGCTGCTCAAGCTGCTCGAGGAGCGCAAGCAGCGCCTCGCCGCCGAGGGCCTGTTCGAGCCGACGCGGAAGAAGGCGCTGCCCTTCCTGCCGCGCGTCATCGGCGTCGTCACCTCGCCGACCGGCGCCGTGCTGCGCGACATCCTACACCGGCTCAACGACCGCTTCCCGCGCCACGTGCTGCTCTGGCCGGTGGCGGTGCAGGGTGAGGCGGCCGCAGCGCAGATCGCGGCGGCGATCGCCGGGTTCAACGCGATCGCGCCGGGCGGCAGGATCCCGCGGCCCGACCTCCTCATCGTGGCGCGCGGCGGCGGCAGCCTCGAGGATCTCATGGCCTTCAACGAGGAGATCGTCGTGCGCGCCGCCGCCGCCTCGGAGATCCCGCTGATCTCGGCAGTCGGCCACGAGACCGATACGACGCTGATCGATTTCGCAAGCGACCGCCGCGCCCCGACGCCGACTGCCGCCGCCGAGATCGCCGTGCCGGTGCGGCTCGAGCTCATCGCCGAGGCAGCGGCCAAGGGCGGGCGGCTGGCGGCCGGCCTCGCGCGGCTCTTCGGCGAGCGACGGTTGCGGCTCTCCGGCCTGGCGCGCGGCCTGCCCGACCCGCGCGAGATCATCGGCGCCAAGACCCAGCTGCTCGACGACCGCGCCGAGCGGCTGCGCTTCGCAATGGAATCGCGACTGCGGGACTGGCGCTCGCGCGTTGCGGCGCTGGGTGGGCGGCTGCGCGATCCGCGCCACCAGATGGAGGCGAAGCGGCGCGAGCTCGGCGATGCGGCGCACCGGCTCGATCGTGCTTTCGCGCATTTCGTCGCGCTCGAGAAGCGCCGCGTCGGCGGCCTTAGCGAGCGGCTGCGCTCGGATATCCTGGTCTTCCAGATCGATCGGGCGCGGGCGCGCTACGCCGACCAGGCGCCGCGTCTCGACGTCTGCGGCCGACGCTTCGTGACGCGCAGCCGCGAGTGCCTGGAGAATTTCGCGAGCCGCCTCGACAGTGTCGCGCGATCGCATGAACAGATTCTCGAGCGCGGCTACGCGCTCGTCCGAAAAGCCGGGACGCACGCGGTGATCAGCAGCGCCGCCGCGATCCCGGACGGCGCGTTGCTCACCATCGAGTTCGCCGACGGCGAGGTCGTTGCCACCGCCGGAACATCTCGCCGCCGCGCGCCGCGGGCGCCGCCGCCACCGAAGGAGCAGGGGAAGCTGTTGTGAGCCGCCGGGCGTGGGCATTGCCGGGGCTGGCGGCGTTCCTCGTCCTGAGCTTCGCGGTCCGGGCTGCTCCGCTTCTCACGGGTGATTTCGTTCAGGGGGGCCTCGTTCATGGCGTGACCACTCCCGGCACAGAAGTAATGCTCGACGGCCGCAATGTGCCGGTGTCGCCCAGCGGTGGCTTTGTGATCGGCTTCCGCCGGGACGCGCCGCCCGAGGCGCATCTCGTGGTCGGCGGCGAGGCGCAAACTCTGACGATCGCCAAGCGCGACTGGCCGACCCGCCGCGTCGACGGTCTGCCGCAGGAGACGGTGACGCCGGATCCCGAGCAGCTCCGCCGCATCGCCGCCGAGACGGCAGAGATCCGCGCGCTGCGCGAGGCGCCGAGCCGCGAGGAATTCTTCGCCCAGACGATGATCTGGCCAGCGCATGGGCCGATCAGCGGCGTCTTCGGCAGCCAAAGCATCCTCAACGGCGTGCCGCGCGCGCCGCATATTGGGTTCGACATCGCGGCCGCCGCGGGAACGCCAGTCGTCGCGCCCGCGGGTGGGATGGTGCGGATGGCGAAGATGCTGTTCCTGACCGGCAATACGGTGCTGCTCGACCATGGCTACGGTCTCTTCACCAGCTATGCGCATCTCTCCCGGATCGACGTCGCGGTCGGCCAGCGGATCGCCCAGAGCGAGAGCATCGGCGCGGTCGGCGCGACGGGCCGCGTCACGGGGCCGCATCTCCACTGGGGTCTCGAATGGTTCGAGGTGCGGCTCGACCCGGCGCTGGTGCTGCCGAAGCTCGACGCCGCCCTCAGTCCGGCCAGCGCCGGTGCAGCCACATCCACATCTCCGGCCGCTCGCGGATCCAGCCCTCGATCTCCCGATTGATGCGGGTCATGACCGCCAGCGTCTCGTCGTGGCGGTCGGCCACGCGGTCGATCGCGATCGGCGGCGACAAGGTCATGCGGAAGCGAGCGCCCTGCAGCCGCTCGACGCGCGCTGGCAGGATCGCGGCATCGAAGCGCAAGGCAAGCTGCGCCGCCGCCGGCGCCGTCATCGCGTCGCGGCCGAAAAACGGCACCGCGATGCCGTCGTTCATCTTCTGGTCGACGAGCATCCCGAGGTGGCGGCCGCCGCGCAGCGCGGCGATCGCGCCGCGTGCTGCCGCGGCGCCCTTCGGCAGCAGCTCCGAGCCGCCGCCGCGATAACCGCCGACCAGCTGGTCGATGAAGGGGTTGTTGGCGGCACGATAGACCTGGACCAGCGAGAGGCCGCGCTGCGCCGCGGCGATGCCTGCGATCTCCCAGTTTCCGTAATGCGCCGAGACGAAGATGATCGTCCTGCCCGCGGCAAGCAGCGCGTCCCAGTGCTCGACGCCGACGATGTCGACGCGGCCGCCGGCCTCGTAGACCCGGATTGCCGGCAAATGCGGGTATTCGGCGACGACGCGGCCGAGGTTGTCCCACATCGCCTTGATGATGCGGTCCGCCGCCGCCTCGTCGATCTCCGGCAGGGCGCGGCGCAGGTTTTTTCGCGCCTGCCGACTGACTCCGAGGCGCGGCCCGATCGTTCTCGCCAGTGCGCCGCCGAGCGCCGAGGCGGCGTCGATCGGCAGGAGGCGGAAGCAACCGATCGCGAGCGCGGCGACGAAAGCCTCGATGCGCCAGGCAAGCACGCGCCAGCGAGGTCGGCTGCGACGGCCGCCGGCCGGCATTGCGTCAGCCACGCGCCGGGGCCGCGACAAAGTCATTCAGCAGGCGGTCGAGCATCGTCGGCTCGTGCCATGCAACCGCGACGTCGAGGCAGCGGACCGATGCGCGGAACTCGGCCGGAAGACGCACGAAATCCTTGGTGGTGGTGATCGCCGTCGCGTTCACCGCCGCGGCCGCGGCCAGAATGTCGCGCAGCTCGGCCGAGCGATAGGGGTGATGGTCGGGAAAGTCGCGCGTCGCGACGATCTCGGCGCCGGTGTCGGCGAGCGTGCGGTAGAATTTCGCCGGGATTCCAATTCCGGCGAAGGCGAGGACGCGGCGTCCGGCGAGATCAACCGCGCCGACTGGCGTCAGCGTCGCGCGCAGGATCGGCACCGCGTCGCCGATCGCGTGCGCCGCGTCGGCGCTGTCGTCGCCCATAAGCACGATCGCCTGTGCGCGGGCGATGCCGGCGGCAACGGTCTCGCGCAGCGGCCCCGCAGGCATCACGCTGCCGTTGCCGAAACCATAGGCGCCATCGACGACGACGAAGGACAGATCCTTGGCGAGCGACGGATTCTGGAACCCATCGTCGAGCAGCAGCATTCCGGCGCCGGCCTTGCTCGCCGCACGCGCGCCGGCGGCGCGGTCTCGCGCCACCCAGCAGGGCGCCGCCGCGGCGAGCAGAAGCGCCTCGTCGCCGACCTCGGCGGCGGTGTGGTGCGCCGGATCGACGGCGACCGGGCCGCGCAGCGACCCGCCATAACCGCGCGTCAGGATGTGCGGCCGCCTGCCGCGTCCGGCAAAGAGGGCGGCGAGGCTGAGCGTCACCGGGGTCTTGCCGGCGCCCCCGGCGACGAGGTTGCCGACGCAGACGACCGGCACCGGCGCACGATACGGCAGCGTCATCGCGTACTTCAGCGCGGCGACGGCCTGGTAGGTCGAAGCCAGCGGTTGCAGCAGCGTCGGGAGAATGCCGCGCGAGCGCCAGAACTCAGGCGCATGCACGGTCGTTGTCCGCGTTGCCGGTGGGCGCGCGACGCGGTGCCAGACGGTCGAGCCAGGGGCCGAGCCGTTCCAGGATGCGGTCGAGGACGCCGTTGTCGTGCGCCGCCACAGCCGCCGCGGCGGCGGCCCGGCGCTGGCGCTCCTCGGGATCGCCGAGGAGCCGGTCGATCGCGGTCCCGAGGTCGACGGCACCGGTGATCTGCAGGGCCCCGCCGGCGTCGTCCAGCGCCCGCGCCACGGCAGCGCAATTCGTCATGTCCGGGCCATGCAGGATCGCGCAGCCGAGCAGCGCCGGCTCGACCGGGTTGTGGCCGCCGACCGGCGTCAGCGATCCGCCGACGAAGACGATCTCGGCGATCCGGTAGAGCAGCCCCATCTCGCCCAAGGTATCGGCGAGGTAGATGTCGGTCCCCGCCGCGATCGCCTCGCCCCGCGAGCGCCGGGCTACCGTCAGCCCGTCGCCGACGAAGGCGGCGGCGAGCGAATCGCCGCGCGCCGGATGGCGTGGCGCGACGATCGTCAGCAGTCCGGCATGCTGCAGCTTTAGGCTGCGATGGAGTTTCCCGGCGATCTCCTCCTCGCCGGGATGGGTGCTCGCCGCGAGCCACAGCGGTCGCTCGCCGATCGCAGTGCGCAGCCGCTCCAGCTCGGCCGGATCGACGGGCAGCGGCGCCGCGGCGGATTTGAGGTCGCCGACGGTTTCCGCCGTGGCGCCGAGATCGTTCAACCGCGCCGCCTGCGCCGCGTCCTGCGCCAGGCAGACGGCAAACCGCTGGAGCAGCGGTTGCAGCAGCGAGGGAAAACGGCGCCAGCGCTCATACGAGCGCCGCGAGATGCGAGCGTTGAGCAGGATCGTCGGAACGCCGCGCGCCTGGGTCGCTGCGATCAGGTTCGGCCAAAGCTCGGATTCGACCCAGATCGCGAGGTCGGGCCGCCAATGTGCCAGGAAGGCGCCGACGTAGGCGGGCCGGTCGACCGGCACGAACTGGTGCTGCGTCCGGCCGGATTGCAGGCGCGAGCCGAGGAGCTTCGCCGAGGTCACGGTCCCCGTCGTGACGAGGAGGGCGAGGCCGGGACGTTCGCGCTCGAGCCGATCGATCAGAGCGAGCAGCGAGGCGGCCTCGCCGACGCTCGCCGCGTGCAGCCAAGCGAGCGGTGTCTTGGGCCGCGGCAGGCTGGCACGGCCGAGCCGTTCGGCAAAGCGCCGCGGATCCTCCTTGCCGCGCCAGCGCCGGACCGCGAGCAGCGCGACGATCAGCGGGCCGAGCGCGACGGTGAGGACGCGATAAATGGCGAGGATTCTCATGGCGCGGGATGCAGGCGCTGCGGCGCGCCGTCGGCCTCGCCGATCAGGCCTTGGTGCGGCGCCGGAAGGTCGGCGGCGTGGCCCATGCGGCGGTCGGCTTCGGCGCCGAGCGCGGTGAGTCGCTCCTCGACCAGCAGTCGATAGCGTTCGAGCGCCGTCTCGTCGGCGTCGGCCGGAATGACGATCGGCGCGCCCCAGAGGAAGATGCCGGTGGTGAACGGGAAGGCGAGATGGAAGCGGTCCCAGCTCCGCATCAGCCGACGGCGCCGCGTCGCGTAGGAGAGCGGCAGGATCGGCACGCCAGCGAGGCGCGCCGTGACGACGATCCCCTGGGTCGCCTGCATCGCCGGGCCACGTGGCCCGTCAGGCGTGATACCGACGCAGTCGCCGGCCTTCAGCATCTTGACCATCAGGCGAAGCGCCGCGCGGCCGCCCTTCGAGCTCGATCCCGCAATCGATGCGATCCCGAAATGACCGACCGCATCGGCGATGATGCGGCCGTCGCGATGACCGGAAATCAGCATGTGGATCGGGATCCCGGCCTGCCAGGCCTTCGGCATCATCAGCAGCCTGCCGTGCCAGAAGGCGAGGATGAAGGGCTTGCGGGCAGCATGCAGCTGGCGCGCCGCCTCGCCGCCCTCGACGCTCCATCGGCTCGTTGCGAAGGTGAAGCGGATGTACAGAGAGACGAGCCAGCACAGCAGGTGGCGGGCGCGATCCGAGCGCGCCAGCCGCCGACCAAGCTGGCGGGTCAGCGGGCGCATGTCACACGAGACCGCCGACGGCGGCCAAGGCGGTGGCGCCCGGCCGAACCTCGTCCTGGGCGAATTGCAGCCCGTAGAGTCGGGCGTAGATGCCGCCGCGCGCCAGCAGCTCGGAGTGGCTCCCCATCTCGACGATACGCCCGCGGTCGACGACGCAGATGATGTCGGCGTCGACGATTGTCGATAGCCGGTGCGCGATGACGAGGGTCGTGCGGCCGCGCATGAGCTGTCGCAACGCGCCCTGGACGAGCCGCTCGGATTCGGTGTCGAGCGCCGAGGTCGCCTCGTCGAGCAGCAGGATGGGCGCGTTCTTCAGCATGGCGCGGGCGATGCTGAGGCGCTGGCGCTGACCGCCCGACAGCTTGACGCCATGCTCGCCGACGAGCGTGTCGTAGCCGTTCGGCAGGGCGCGGATGAAATCGTCGGCCGCGGCCGACTTGGCCGCCGCGACGATCTCTTCCTCGGTGGCGCCGAAGCGGCCGTAGGCGATGTTGGCCCGCACCGAATCGTCGAAGAGGCTGACTTCCTGGCTCACTAGCGCGATGCCGGCGCGTAGCGATTCGAGGGTGATGCCGCGCAAATCCTGACGGTCGATCGCGATCTGCCCCGCCGAGACGTCGTAGAAGCGTGGAATGAGGTTGAGGATCGTCGACTTGCCGGCGCCCGAGGCGCCGACCAGCGCCACCGTCTTGCCCGCGGGAACCAGCAGATCGATGCCGGCGAGCGCTGGGGCGCCGTCGTGATAGGCGAAGCGCACGCCGGTGAAGCGGATCTCGCCGCCGCGAATGTCGAGCGGCTTGGCGTCTGGAGCGTTCTGGATCGTCGGCTCGATATCGAGGACGCTGAAGACGCGCTGCGCCGCCGCCAGGCCTTCCTGCAGATTGGCATTGAGCCCGGCGAGGCTCTTCATCGGCTGATAGGCCAGCAGGAGGGCGGTGATGAACGAGAAGAAGGTGCCTGGCGTCCGCACGCCCTCGATCACCTGATGGCCGCCATAGAGGATGACGATGGCGACAGCGAGCCCGCCCAGCGTCTCCATCAGCGGCGAGGCGGCCGATCGGATGCGCGTCGCACGGTTGACCAGCTTGACGACGCGCTCGATCAGCACCCCGGCGCGCTCCGACTCGTAATCCTCCATGCCATAGGCCTTGACGTGCCGCGCGCCCTGGAAGGTCTGGTCGAGGAGCGTCGTGAACTGTCCGAGTTCCGCCTGGGTGTTCGTCGAGACCCGCCGCATGCGGCGTCCCATGCTGATCAACGGTCGAAAGGCGAGGGGGAAGACGATGAAGGAGGCGATCGCCAGCACCCAATCCTGGCGGAACATCAGGGCCACCAGGAAGATGACGGTCAGCGCGTCCTTGCCGAAGCCGGCGAGCACGTTCGCGGCGGCGCCGCGCAACAGATTGGCGTCGTTGGTGAAACGCGAGATCAAGGAGCCGGTCGGATTGGCGTGGAAGAAGGCGAGGTCGGCGCGCATCAGCCGCGCGAAGAGGCTCTTCTGCACGTCGGCGATCACGTGCTGGCCGACGACGGTCATCAGCACGCCTTGAAAATATGTCGCGAACCCCTTGATGATCGCGAGGGCAACGACGCCGAGCGCGACCGCCCAGAGCAGCGATCCGTCATGGCCGATGAAGATGTTGTCGAGTACCGGCTGCATCAGCCAGGCGTTGGCTGCGGTCGTCCCGGCGACCAGGAGCATCGCGAACAGGGCAAGCGCGATCTGGCCGAAATAGGGGCGCAGGAAGACCCCCGTCAGGCGGCGCAGCAGCGCGTATGTGCCGTAGCTCGCCTCGGGATGTCCCGTGCCCGGAGCGGGGGAAGACGGGGCGGATTGCGGCGCTTCGCTCAAACCCGAAATGGCCTGCTTCTCTGGATCCGATTAACGGCGTCCAACGCGGAACGCCTCGCCCCACTGTGGCAATCGTACCACAGGGTTCGGCGACCCGGCTATGCATAGCCGGGCGCGCCGCCCGACGCCAGCACGAGCAGGCGCCGGAACTCTACGGGGCTAGAGTTACTGGAGCGGGGCGAGGCTTTGCAAGAACTGCGTCGCGCAATGCGCCCAGGTATAGGCGAGCGCGTATTCGCGGCAGCGCTCGCGCGGGATGGTCAGCGCGGCAAGCGCCGCGGCCCGCAGGTCTTCGTCAAGGACGCCGACATCGCTGCCGCCGACGACGTCGAGCGGCCCGGGCACCGGGAAGGCGGCGACCGGAACGCCGGAGGCGAGCGCCTCGAGGAGGACGAGTCCGAAGGTGTCGGTGCGGCTGGGGAAGACGAAGACGTCGGCGGCGGCGTAATGGGCGGTGAGCGCGTCGCCGGTCTGGTTGCCCGCGAAATGGGCCGACGGATAGCGCCGCCGCAGCTGTGGCAGGAGCGGTCCGTCGCCGACCACGAGCTTGGAGCCCGGCAGGTCGAGCGCGAGGAATGCCTCGAGATTCTTCTCGACGGCGAGACGCCCGACCGACAGGAAGATCGGCCGCGGCAGGTCGAGGAAGTCGCGCGCGCCGTCGCTCTCGGCGGGGTGGAACAGCGTCGGGTCGACGCCGCGCGACCAGCGTCGCAGATTGCCGAAGCCGCGCTCGGCGAGATCGTTGCGGATGCTGTCGGTGGCGACCATTACGCCGCTCGACGGGCGATGAAAGCGTCGCAGCATGGCGTAACACCAGCTCGCCGGGACGGCGAAGCGTGACTGGATATATTCCGGAAACCGCGTGTGGTAGGCGGTCGTGAAGTGCCACCCTTCCTCAAGGCAGAGGCCGCGCACGGCGACGCCGAGCGGGCCCTCGGTCGCGATGTGGATCGCGTCGGGCGCCGCCTCGCGCAGCATCTTGCGGGCCCGCCCGCCCGGCCGAACCGCGAGGCGGATCTCGGGATATGTCGGGCAGGGAACGGTCACGAAGCGGTCCGGCGTGATCGGCACGACCTGGTGGCCCGCCGCGGTGAGCTCACGGGTCACCATGCCGAGCGTCCGCACGACGCCGTTGACCTGCGGCGTCCAGGCGTCACTGACGAGAGCAATCTTCACGACGCCGATTTCTTTCGCGTCACTGCGCCGGCACTCGCTCGTCCTCGTCCGGCGAATCCGCCATGCCCCAGTCGGGATGCAGCGGGTCGAGGGCGCGCAGCTCGATCCAGTCGATGATCTCGAGTCGGCCGTCCCAATGCTCGACGAGCGCGGTGCAGCTTTCCACCCAATCGCCGTCGTTGCAGTAAAGCACGTCGCCGAGCTGGCGGATCTCCGCCTTGTGGATATGGCCGCAGACGACGCCATCAACGCCGCGGCGACGTGCCTCGTCGGCGACCGCGTCGGCGAAATTTCCGACATAGACGACGGCGTTCTTGACCTTGCCCTTGAGATAGGCCGAGAGCGACCAGTAGGGGTAGCCGAGGCGGCGGCGCAGATGGTTGAAATGCGTGTTGAACCAGATCATCAGATTATAGGCCCAGTCGCCGAGCAGGGCGAGCCAGCGGGCGTATTTGACGACCCCGTCGTAGGCGTCGCCGTGGATGATCAGCAGGCGACGGCCATCGGCGGTGATATGGACCGCCTCGTCGACCACCTTGATGCCGCCGAGCTCGATCTGGGTGTACTCGCGCAGCCATTCGTCGTGGTTGCCCGGTATGTAGGTGACCTTTGTCCCCTTACGCGCCTTGCGCAGCACTTTCTGGATGACGTCGTTGTGGCTCTGCGTCCAGTACCAGGAGCGCCGCATGCGCCAACCGTCGACGATGTCGCCGACCAGGAACAACATCTCCGAATCATTCCAGCGCAGGAAATCGAGGAGGAAATCCGCTTTGCAACCCCGTGTCCCCAAATGAATATCGGAGAGAAAGATTGTGCGGTAATGAGTAGTGGCCGCGGCTCGCGCCATTCCGCACCTCTCAACATCTAATTGCCGATGCAGAATACGAAATCAACATCTTGTGTCAAATGAAATTGACTGATATCTTATTGTAATCGGTGTGTAATATTTAAGTAATGAAATGGAAATAATTGACGAAAGCAGATTGAGCCTGGCGCCAATGCAGCGCACGACGCGGTCTCGTCTTGTGCCGCGTCGGCTGCTGGTGATCTACAATCCGGCGGCCGGACGCAATCCGCGGCGGCGACTCGACGCGATTCTCGATCATCTCCGGGCGCTCGGATCGGCCGTGGTCCTGCGTGAGACCGCTGCGCGCGGCGACGCCGAAGCGATCGCCCGCGGCGCCGATCCGGCGGCGTTCGACGCCGTGGCGGCCGCCGGTGGCGACGGCACGATCAACGAGATCGTCAATGGGCTGGCGAAATCGGGTCTGCCGCTCGCCATCCTGCCGCTCGGAACCGGCAACGTCCTGGCCAACGAGCTCGGCCTGCCGCACGCACCGCGGCGTCTCGCCGAGCTTGCGGCGTTCGGACGCGAGCGGCCGATCTGGACCGGCGAGATCGGCGCGCGCCGCTTCGTCGCGATGGCGGGAATCGGATTCGACGCCGCGGTGGTGGCGGGGCTCGACGAAGGGCTCAAGCGGCGCATCGGCAAGCTCGCCTTCGTTTGGGAGATCCTGGTTCAGCTCTGGCGCTACGAGCCGCGGCGATTCCACATCGTCTGTGGCGAGAGCGAGCATCGCCCGGCCTCGGCGGTGATCGCCAAAGGACGCTTCTACGCCGGCCGATTCGTCCTCGCGCCAGCGGCGCGAATCGACGAACCGGCGCTCCATCTCGTCCTCTTCGGACGCACCGGCCGCGGCGCGGCGCTGCTCTATCTGGCGGCGCTCGGCCTCGGGCTGACGCATCGCCTGCGCGACGTCACGATCCTCCGCACGCAGAGTCTGACGATTCTCGGTCCGGTCGGCCTGCCGGTCGAAGGCGACGGGGACGTCCTCGCGCATCTGCCGGTGACGATTCGCGTCTCCGACCGCCCGATCCTGGCGGTGCGGCCGGGATGATCCCACACCGCTAATCCGGCGATCGTCCGGTCTCGGGAACGGGTTGCCGAGCAACACGTCGAGGTTGTATTCAGGATCCCAACGCGACAGTCATCAAGGACTGTCCGATACCGTGGGTTTTGATGTTGGGGGACCGAATGGCGGCGCATCGAAGTTGCTGAAGGTCGCGCTTGCGCGCGGCATCCGGAGCCCCACCCTCCTGGTTCTGCGCATCTGCGCGTTCCCCGCGAACCCCACGTCTTTCCGATAGGGCCCGAAGATGACGTCCAGTCATGTCCTGGCGCTCGGTATAGCCACGCATGCGGTCTATGGCGCCGTGCTGGCCGCGGCGATCTTCCTCGTCGGTTCCGGGCTGGAGCGAATGCTAGCGCCGCCGCGTCCCGATCGTCCGGAGCCGATGCTTTCTGCCATCTTCGTTTATGGCATCAGCGGATTGTCCATGGCCGGCTACGCCTCACTATGGGGAGCGATAACCGCGTCGCTTGCGGCGGTCTCGGCCATCGGGGCAGCTGCCTATGGTGCGCAGGGCATACGCCGCCGCGAACTCGCCGCGGCGGCGTTGCGCGGCAGCGTGAGGGCGCTCCCTTGGGTGCTGCTCGCCGCGGTGCTGAGCGGCATCTATTTCCATGGTCCGATGCAAGGAGTGAACGGCAGCCCAGTTGGCGATCAGGTCTGGTATGCGGCGAGAATCATGAGCATCGCGCAGGCGCCTTGGGTCCGGGCGGATCTGCTCGCCGAGGGGCTCAACAACGAATGGTTCTGGAGCAAGAATATTCCCTTGGTCCTCGGGGCGCCGTTTGCCGGAGCCGAATTGCTGGAGCCCTTCCTGTTTTTGGCGGTAAGCATGCCGCTGTGCTGCGGCCTGTGGCTCGCCGCGCTGCTTCGCGCCGAGGCGGAGAAGGTGGAGCCGGATCTGCTGATCGCTGTCTGTGCCGGGGGGCTCGTCGGGCTGGCGCCGTCGCAGTACTGGTCGATGATCGATTCGCCGCCGATGACGATCGTCTTGCCGCTTGCCGCCATCGGCTCGATGTTCCTGACCCGACGCGAGAGCTCCCTGCCCATCGGCGTCATTTTCGCTGGCCTGACCGCGGCGATCTGTCTGGAGACAAAGCCGCCTGCTGCGATCTTTTTCGCGCCGTTCCTGGGGCTGCTCCTGCTTCGTCAGATCGACCGGGCGCTCGGCCGCAGAGCGGCTTTCGCGATTGGCGTTGCTGGTGCACTCGCCGTTCTGACGCTATTCGGCCTGCTCTTGAAAGCAAATCCCGGTTACGTACGCACCCATCATATCGGCCTCGAAGCACTCTTCGCCTTCTCGCTTCCTAACCTGTCGGAGCAGTGGGGAGAGGGGGGACTTGCAGCGGTCCTCCCGCCATTGCTCAAGCTGCCGCTCGGAATTTTGGCCTTCGGCATGGCTGCGTCCTGGCGGAAGCCCGACGGGATCTTCCGAATCGCCGTGGTCATCGCGATCGCCGCAGCACTGGTGGCCAATCTCACCATCCCCAGCGCGGCGACGATCGCTACCCGCTGCGTCATCGCCTTTCTTGGCTTCTCGGCCTTTGCCCTCCGCCCATCCCGCTGGTGGTCGCTCGCCCTCTTCGCGGCGACTCTACTCGGGACTGCGGTCCAGATGGTCCATCTGAGCCTTAGCACAATCCTTCTTTCCGATGGCTTGACGATGATCTTCTGCGCCGGAACGATCGCTTCGGTGCTTTCCTTACCCGCGCGAGCCGCGGCGCTCGCAGGGTGGTCCGCCATCGTTCCCGGTACCGCAGTGATCGGGATCTTCCTCGCTCTCGTCGGCACCCAATGGGGGGCGGACCGTTCCAGCAAGACGATGCAGCTCTCCGCGGCAACGTGGGACGTTTGGCGGCAGGCTCGTCTGCTTATTCCACCGGATGGGCTGATCTTCACCGATCAGACCGGCCGCGAATTCGACAGGAACCATGCTTGGAATGCCTATGCGCTGTTTGGCGTCCGTCAGACCTGGATTAGCGATTGGTACGACGTCCCAGCGCTGTCGTTCGACGCCGAGCGTCTAAAGCGCCAGCTTCTCTTTAACGACGGCGTGCTCGACGGTGTGATCGCGCCGGATTGCCTTCCGCTCCACCGACTCTATTCGGGTTATTTCGCGCTGGTGTCGCACGACCGGACGCATCCCGACGACTGGGAGCCGATCTACCGCAACGATGAATTCGGCCTATACCAGATTTCCACCACAGCATCGCCGGCGCCGGGGCCCGATTGCGGAAGCGCACGGGCGAGCGCCGGCGGCTGACCGCGGTCAGGACCTCGTCGCGCGACCATTTTCCGCAACGCGGAACAGAATGAAGAGCGACCAGAGCTTCTTGCTGTGGTCGAAGCGTCCGGAAAGGTGTTGCTTCAGCAACTTCTCGAGCGATTTCCGCTCGAACCAGCCGTCAATGGGATTGTCGCTGAGCAACGTATCTTGGACCCGTTCTGAAAAGCCGCGACGGAGGAGCGCGGCGAGCGGCAATGCGAACCCGTGTTTCTTGCGGTGGATCAGATGAGACGGAATGTACCGGCTCGCCAGTTGCTTCAGGAGGTATTTTCCTGATCCCCGACGCAGCTTCAGGTCCAGCGGTAGCGCCATCGCAAATTCCGCAAAAGGGCGATCGAGGAACGGCGCCCTGACCTCGAGGCTGTTCCACATCGACGCCCGGTCGCTCTTCACCAGGATGTCCTCGGCGAGATACGAGGCGAGAAAAACATTCAGCAGCATCTCGATGCCGCGCTGGTGCGGCGTGTCGGCCAGAAATTTCGCGAGCGGCGCGAAGGTCGTTTCCTCCGGATGATTCGGCAAGGCATCGCGATGCCAAATCGCTATCTTCTCGGCCATCCCGAAGGGGGCGATCCACAGAGCCGACTGATAACGCTCGTCGAAACCGAAGCCTTGCGACAGCTGCGACAATCGAAAGCGCAGGCTCATGTATTGCCGCGAAGGCGGCAAGAGACTCAGCAGCTGCCGAATGAGGTGGCCGACCCGGCGCGGGATCATCGCCATTGGTCCAGCCATTGATTGGGCCCGAAAATTGGGGTAGCCGGCAAAGAGTTCGTCCGCCCCATCGCCTCCGAGAGCTACAGTCATACTGCCGCGCGCGGCGCGGCAGAGAAGATAGGTCGGCATCAACGACGAATCGCCGAGGGGCTCATCGAGTTGAGTGGCGACGATGTCGAAGGCCGCCATCAAATCCGCTTCGGCGAGCTCGATGACTTCATGCGCGATGCCGAGTCGGCGAGCCACATCGCTGGCGTAGCCGCTCTCGTCGAATGAGAGTTCCGGCATCTTGACGGTGAAGGCTTTCGCCGTCGAACCGGCGGCAACCGCCAGTGCCGCAATGAGGCTCGAATCGACGCCCCCGGAAAGGAAGATTCCCAGGGGTACATCGGCGATCAGTTGCCGCGCGACCGACCGCTTCAAAAGAGCGTCGAGTTCGGCCAATGCATCGCCCTCGGCAATGGCGGCGTTGCCGCCGATTGTCGGCTGCCAATAGCGCTCGATCGTCGTCCGGCCCTCGATGTGGACGAGGACATGCGCAGGCGGAAGCTTCTGAATTCCCGCCCAGCCGGAGCGCTCTCCTGGAAGATATTCGTACGTCAAGAACTGAAACGCGGCTTCGCGGTCGACCTCGGCTCCACGAAATTTCGGGTGCTTGCGGATCGCCGTCACTTCAGACGCGAAGATCAGTGCCCCATCGGCCTCGCCATAGAAGAGCGGTTTCTCGCCGAAGCGATCGCGCACGAGAGACAGAGCGCCGGTTTGGCCGTCGCGGAAGGCGAACGCGAACATTCCGTTGAGCCGCTCGATCGCCGCCCGAACCCCGTGACGACGGAGAAGCTGGAACAAAACTTCCGTATCGGAGCCGTCGCGCAGAGGGACGCCGTCGGACCGCAGATCGGCGGCCAGTTCGCGAAAATTGTAAATCTCGCCGTTGAAGATGAGCATGTCGCCGGTCGCCGGATCGACCCGCGGCTGCTCGCCGCCGCCCAACTCGATGATTGCCAGTCGGCAATGGCCGAATGCCAGCCCATCGCGAACCACCGCCCCCTCGGCGTCCGGTCCGCGATGGCGGATGGCCGAGCGCATGTCGTCAAGGAGGGCGTAGGCCTCAGGTCCGGCGCGGGTAAAGCCGACGAGTCCGCACATGCTACCAGCGCGTGTCGACGGCAGGCGCGACTGCGGACTGATGACTGACGGACCGGATCTTGAATGGTGACTTGCCCTGCGACTCGAAATAAGTCCGGACTTGCAACTCGGCGATGACCCCGAGAAGCAGGAAGAGCACTCCAGAGAGGCCGACCGTTCCGGCCATGAGAGGCAGAGGCGTTTGAACGAGCGACAGCCCATAGCCGAACTTGAGAACGAGCGCCCAGCCAAAGAGGGCGAATGATGTCGCGAGGAAGATCAACCCGAATTTACCGAAGAACTGGATCGGCCGATCGAATGCGCGGTCGAGGAAATAGAGGATGAACAAATCGAGCGTGACGCGCGCAATCCTGCCGAAGCCATATTTCGACCGGCCGAACTTGCGAGGGTGATGGGTGACCTCGAGCTCGGTTACCCGGCCGCCTTCCCAACCGGCATAGATCGGGATGAAGCGATGCATCTCGCCGTAGAGCTTGACGCCCTCGATTACGTCCCGGCGGTATGCCTTCATCGTGCAACCGTAATCGTGCAGTCCGACGCCGAGCAATTTCGAAATCAGCAGGTTCGCGGCGCCGGAAGCGATGCGACGCGAGCCGGTATCATGGCGGGTCTTGCGCCAGCCGGAGACGACGTCGTAGCCCTCCTTGAGCTTCGCCAGGAGGCGCGGTATGTCGGCCGGGTCGTTTTGCCCATCGCCGTCGAGAGGGATGATCACCGCCCCGGAACTGTGCTGAATGGCGGCCATGAGCGCTGCGGTCTGACCGTAGTTGCGGCGCAAATGTATGACTGTCACCCGCGGATCGCGTGCTGCCAACGCGTCGAGCGCTTTTGCCGAGCCATCGCCCGAGCCATCATTGGCGAAGATGATCTCCGACGAGCAATCGAGGATTTCGAGGACCTGACGCAGCCCCTCGTATAGCGGGACGACGCTCTCTTCCTCGTTGAAGATCGGGATGATGATCGACAGGTCCATGAGTGCTTCTTTCTAACCGGCCCGGCATATCTGCGCCGTGCCGGGCGGCTGACCCGCGGCTGACGTAGTATCCGAAAGGCCCGAGATCTTCCGCAAATAATCGCTCGGCATCCATCGGCAGTACGAGAACTCGAGCCGATGGCGGCCGGCCGGAACCCTTACCGCCATCTGAATCCCGTCGACCGATACGATTCGAGCTGGGCTGCCGTCGACCGTCGCGCGCCAAAACGGCACGGCGGGATGATTCAAGACGAAGAGGCTGATATCCCGGGACTGTGTCTCGACCACATAGCCGTTCGTTTCCCGATGTAACGACACGATCTCCGCTTGGTCGTCAAATTGCTCGTCATTCTCGATCTCGGCACCCAAGACGACGCGATCGACGGAATGCCGTCTCACCTCGTCCCAGAAGGGGTCGCTATCGAGAGGATCGTGAGAGTGACGTGCCTCCCGGGCGAAATAGGCAATCGGCAGAGGCTGTGAGAGCTCGTAGATGAACGCATCGCGGACCGGCCGGTCGCGTTGGAGCGCCAGTGCGATGCGGTGGAGCCCGCGTGACGTGCAGTGTTCGGAGACCGCATCGGCGGGACCCGAAATCAAGCGCAAATCCGGGGCTTCGACACGCGTGCGGCTCACGACGTAACGGACACCGCTTAAACGCAGCAAATCGACGTTCCTCAGCTGGTAGACTGCGGCGCAGTCAGTGACGTCCTGCGTCAATCCTTCGAAGCCTCGGCTCGCTCCGACGCCAGCCCGTTTCCAATACTCGTTATGCCACATGTCGATCAGGTTAAAGAAGCCACCGATCGTCTCAAAGCCATAGGCGAGCAAGACGTTATCGGAGAAATATTCCGAACTGTTCGCGTTCGGACCGGCAAGGACGCGGAAGCGCGAATCCGCGGTTTCGGCGAGCTTCTCGACGTTTTTGATATGATAGATCTCCCGAGAGGATCCTCCCACCAATTCCAGTAGATGAAGATGCTTGGTGGCAAGAAACGAAGATGCAGTCACCGCAATCATGAAGGAGACGAAGATTTTTTCTGGGATGAGACCCTTGATCGGCTTTCTGCGTTCGGCGAGCGGGCATAATTCCCGCGCGGTGACCGCGAGCACCACGACCAGCACAGCCGGTGTGGCAAAATACAGATAGTTCGGGTCGATTGTCTCGAGGGCGCCGAGGCCGACGCGCCTCAGCGGCACGATTGTATAGGCCAGCGCGAGTAGCCAGGGACTAAGCGCCAGCACTATCGTTCCAAGAGCTCGCCGGCGAAGTCCAGAAACGATGGCGACGACGATAATGACGAACAGGGTGTCAGAAGTATAAAGGTAATCAAAGACCAGTGACCACATCAGATATAGTGGACCGAACAAGTTCCTGTAAAACTCGGAATCCTGGCCGCGCGGCGTCAGCGCCACGAATGAAAGCATCCCGTATAGGACATTGGCCCAGACGACCAGAATGACCATTGTCAGAATGGTAAGACCAAGCAAGAACCGTGGTCGCCACGCGACCCGCTCGTAAATGGCGATGCAGAAAATCGCGACGTATAAGGCGATGTTCGAGTGGCTGATCGTCATGGATATGCTCAGCAACAGCGCAAGTCCAAGGCAGCCGAGATGGTAATAGGGACGGTGCACGCGGTATATCAAGGTGTATACGGCGAGAGGAATGAGGCCATATCCCAGACCATGTGCCAGGGAACTCGAATCGACGTAGAGGAACGAGATAGAATAGCCGAAGCCGATCAGGAGCGAGACGCCGAACGGTGCCTTAACGCCACGGCGCGCGACGAGAAAGGCGCCGTAAGTTGCGAGAAACGTATTGAGGACCTTGGCCAGTATGAAGCCGAGTTCAGGGCCGAGGATCTTGAACTCGAAGATCTCGAGCGAGAACAGGCTGCCGCCGCTTGCAAAGAGGCTGGGAATCTCCGAGCCGCCCAGGACGGAGGGATCGAACCGGACCGTGCCCCACTGCGGTAGATGCGACAGGTGAACGAAATAGGGGAACGATAGGCCGCCTTCGTCGCCGAAGACGGCGAGCGAGCGATGTCCGAGCGCCCAATATTCCGCAGTGACGAGCATCGTCCACAGCCCAATCGCGAGGATCGTGACGGTGGGAGACTCCGGAATTCCACTCAGCGCGAGGCGCCGTACCCGCTCGAACCAAGCTTGCGGCAGCATCAGCAAAGCGAACGTGAGGGCGAGCAACACCACCAAAAATGTGCGCGGCGGCGCGTCCCAGCCCGATAGTATCGACAATGTCATCCTTAGTGTCCTCGTGCGGCGTCTTGGCGGTGCGAGCGCTGATCAGCGGGCGGGTATCGAAAGGGCCGGTCCGGCCTGCCGCCGCTCCGCGACGCCCACCACCTGCAACCCGGCCCCTTGCAGCCCGGGAATGCGAAGCGTCCACGCGTCGAGCCGCGTCGCAAGGCGCGTCAGGCGACGGATGCCGGGAATGAATCGGAACAGCCGATTGAACACCAGCACGTCGCTATTCATGAAGAGGCAGAACCCGAGAAAGCCGTGGGTGCTCCATTGCCGGCATTCCAGCCCGACGGAATGCAGCACGGGGATGGTCTCGTCGCTGAGCAGCGGTCGCTCCCGCTCGTTGTCGAGGATCGGCGAGACCCGATAGACAACCGCGCGAATCCAGCGCCAGAGGAAGAAATCGCTGAGCGGCTCGCGAAAGTAAAAGCGGCCGCCCGGCTTCAGGATGCGCCGGATCTCGGCGAACAGCCTGTGGCGATCGTTGACGTGATGGACGCCGCCGAGCATGAAGACCGCGTCGCAGGTCGCATCCGCCAGCGGCAGCGTCGTCGCGTCGCCCTGGACGAACGAGAAGCGTCGGTCGGGGTGTCGGCGCTCCGCCTCCTCGAGCATCGACAGCGAGATGTCGACGCCGATCCCGCGAGCGATCCGATCGCCGAGCAGGCCGAAGGCCTCGCCGTTGCCGCAGCAGATCTCGGCGACGACGCCGAAGCGCTCGCTGCCGACGACATCGAGCAGCGCCCGGTCGAGATACGCCATGTATTCTTCGGTATGCGGGTAGGAGAGATTGGCGACGTAGGCCTGGGCGATGCGGTCGTAGTGCGCCTGTTGCGCGCGCGCATCCTCGGTGCAGAATGCTTCTGCGAACAGCGGGATGCCGTCTCCGGCGATGGTGTAGCGCTGCGAACCGTCGGCGCCGACCAGAGCGTCGCCCTCCTGGGTCAGCGCGCTTCCGGTAATTGGACAGCGCAGGATGGCCAGAAGATCGGCCGCGATCGCCGGCGTCGCTGCGTCGCGAAGCGGCACGGTCAAACGCGTTCTCCGGCGGGACGCCGGCCTACCACCGACCACGACATCTCGTTTACCCAGGCCGCCTCGACGTCGACGAGGCCGGCCTGGCGCAGCAGTGCAATGGATTCGTCGCGAGTCCAGTAATGCGCGATCTTCGGCAGCATCTGGTCGAAGACGATCGAGCGCAGATGGCGGAACGCGATGCTGCGGAGCATCTTGAAATATTCGATGCGCCCGATGCCGATGCGCACTGCGACCCAGACGAGGAGGGCCGGGTAGAGCGACAGATGATGCACGATCGGCAGTGGCAGCTGGCTGAACAGCGCCTTCCGCAACGGATCGAGCAGCAGGACGATCCAGCCATTGTTCTCGCGCCCGTAGACCCAGATCAGCACCCGGCCGCCTGGCCTGACCGCCCTCGTCATGGCGCAAACCGCCCGTTCCGGAAACTCCAGGTGGTGGATGACGCCGATGGAGAAAGCGATGTCATACCCGCCGTCGCCGTCTTCGCCGCAGTCGTAGGCGCTGAGTTGCCGGACCGCGACCGTGGGAAAGCCGGCCAGAGTGCGCCGCGCCGCGGCGAGCGAGCGCGCATCGACATCGATTGCCGAGCCGCCTGCAGCGCCGTAGCGCATCGGCCACAGGCTGTTGCGCCCCATGCCGCAGCCGACGTCGAGGAAGCGGAGCCGCTGCCAGTCTTTCGGCGCGAGGTGGATCGTCCAGCGGCGGAACTGCTCCTCGTATTCCGGGCGGACTTCGGAGTAATGCGCCCATTCATAGCCGAAACGATCCGGCGAGCCCGCGCCGAGACCGATCGCGGTCGAAGATTCGTCAGCAGATTTCGTCATGGCATTCTTGGGCGCCGCGCACAGGGAAGGGCGGGGTGGTTGTAGATCCCCCGCACAATTGCCCGCAAAATGGTCGGATTCGGCCGCGTCGTCAAATGCCGGCGTCAGGTCGCGGCGGCGTGCCGGCCATCGCTAGTCGCGGCTCTTGATTGCCGCCGCGATCGCCGCCCGGATCGGGGCCGGCTGCGATGCCACGGCACCGCATAGATCCACGAGGTCGCGGCGTGCCGTATGAAGCTGGTCGAGCAACGAGAGGATGACCGGCACAGCGTCAGCGTCGATCTCGAGATCGCGCCTCAACTCGACGATGAGTCGGATGCGCGCGATGTCGATCTCGCGGAACGACCACGCCTCGGGAGCGCCGTCCGGCATGACCCAGCCGCTCGCGATCCACAGCTCGAGCTCGTCGGCTGCGAGGCCGGCGACCTGTTGCAGCACGCCCTCGCGCGCGATCATGAGCCGAGCATCCCGCGCCGCGGATCCACTGGATTGCGCGGTTCCCAGCTCTGTAGGAAGCGTTCGAGGGCGGGGTCGGCGGGATCGCCGATGACGATCTTGATTGTCACGTATTGGTCGCCTTTCTCGCCACGCGGCGGCGCGATGCCACGGCCCTTGAGCCGCAGCGTCTTGCCGGCGTCGGAGTGCTTCGGCACGGTGACCGCCACTGGCCCATGCACAGTCGGCACCGTGATCTTGGCGCCGTGCACCGCTTCTTTCACAGTCACCGGCACCTCGACGCGAATGTCGTTGCCCTCGCGTCTGAAGAACTCGTGTGGCGCGACGTGGATCTCGATCAGGGCGTCGCCCGGCGGGCCGCCGCCGTAGCCCGAGTCGCCCTTGCCCCTGAGGCGCAGGATCTGGCCATCCTGAACACCCGCCGGGATATTGACGTCGAGCGTGCTGCCCGGTGCCAGCGAAATCCGTGTCTTCGTACCTCGCGCCGCGTCGACGAAATCGATGGTGAGGGTGAAGGCGCGGTCGGGGCCGCGCATCTTGATGCCGGCACCGGCACCGGCACCGGCGCGGCCGCGGCGCTCCCCGAAGAGATCGGCGAAGATGTCGCCGATGTCCTCACCGCCGAAATCCTGGCCGCCGAAATCCGCTCCGGCGAAGCCGCCGGAGCGCTGGTAGCGCGGCCCTTGCGCGCCCTCGGCATGCTGCCGGTAATAGCCGCGCTCGGGCTGTCGCTCGGCGCCGCTGGCATCGATCTCGCCGCGATCGAAGCGGGCCCGTTTCTCGGGATCGGAGAGCAGGTCGTTGGCGCCGCTGACCGCCTTGAAGCTCTCCTCGGCTTGCTTGTTGCCCGGGTTGAGGTCGGGGTGATGCTGCTTGGCGAGCTTGCGATAGGCGCGCCGGATCTCGTCCTGGGTCGCGTCGCGTTTCACGCCGAGCGTCACGTAAGGGTCTTGCGCTGCCATTCTTCACCGGGTTCCATCGGCGCGCCGCCGGAAGCGGGGGCTGGCGCGAGCAGGCGCGCCGGAAGGCGCGCCTGCTACGTCCTATCAGGTTGCCTCTATCTTACCGCCGTCGGCAAGAGCTTGGTTCGTCTGGATCGCGATCGTACGCGGCTTCATCGCCTCCGGCACCTTGCGGACGAGCTCGATTACGAGCAGCCCGTCGGCCAACGTGGCGTCAGTCACGGTGATGAAATCGGCGAGATCGAAGCGAAGTGCGAAGTTCCGTGGAACGAGACCACGGTGCAGATAGTCGGCGCCGTTCTCGTTCGCCCTGCGGCCGGTTACGAGCAGTTGGCTCGCCTGCTGCGTCAGGGTCAGATCGGATTCGGCGAAACCGGCCACCGCCATGGTGATCCGGTAGCGGTTTTCATCCAGCTTCTCGATGTCGTAGGGCGGGTAGGTCGGCTGTGTCGCGTCCTCGCCGAGCCGCGCCGCGTTCTCGAAAAGGTTCATCATGCGGTCGAAGCCGATGGTCGACCGCGAGAGAGGGGAAAGATCGAAGCTTCTCATTGCCATATCCTCCAGTGAGCAACATGGATGACGAGATGGGTCGAAGACCCGGGCCGAGCCCGTTCGCGGCACTCGGTGGTGCCGACTTGGGAAGCGGCTCCGCCGAGTTCAAGATCGTCCATGGGGTTGCCGGTGGTCGCGAGCGATGGCGGCGGGATAGGATGATCGCGATGCGATGCCGCGGTCCCATTCGAGCGATCCCGACCCTGCCGATGACGGCGGCGCTGCTCGGCTGCGTGCTGGCCGTGTCCGGCTGCGCCGCGCCGGGCGAGATCCGCTGCACGGCTGTGCCGTCACTTCCGAGCTGTTCCTTGGCCAGACCCGCCGCGACGGCCGGCCGATCCTCGCGGCGGAATGGGATGCGTTCCTCAGGGAGGTGGTGACGCCGCTGTTCCCGGCCGGGCTGACGGTGGTCGACGCTTCCGGCCAGTGGCGGGGAAGCGACGGGATGATCGGGCGCGAGCCGATGAAGATCCTCGTCATCGTCCGGCCGGGCGGGGCGGACGACGTCGGTATCGTCGCGATCATCGCCGCCTACAAGGCGCGGTTCGCGCAGGAATCGGTACTGCGTGTCGATTTCAAATCGACCGCCCGGTTCTGAGACGCGCTGTCTTACTGGTGCAAGAGCAGGATCCCGCCGCCGATCATGACGATGCCGCCGAGCTGTGGCAGGCCGAACGGCTCGTTCCACATGAAGTGCGCGATGAGCGCGACGGCGATGTAGCTCACCGCGACGCTGGGATAGGCCAGCGAAACCGGGATCTTCTTGATCGCGACGACATAGAGAATGCCGCCAAACGCGTACATTCCGAAGCCGATGATAGTGAAGGGGTTAAGAAACTGGGTAACTACCGAGACGGAACCGTCGGATCCGGTCTTGAGCAGCACCTGACCGATGACGCCGGCAAGGATAGCGGCGGCGAGAAACCCGTAATAGACGTTCATCAGGCGCGCCGCACCGCGAGCGTGGGGACGGTTTCGCCGGAGCCCTGCGCGGCGTCGCTCCGCTCGACCTCCTTGACGATGAATTGCGGCTTGCCGTTCATCGTCAGGTATAGCCGGCCGAGATACTCGCCGACGAGGCCGAGAATGAGCAGCTGGACGCCGGACAGCAGCAGCACCGCCGCCATCAGCGATCCCCAGCCGGGCGGCGTGCTGCGGATCATCGCCTCGGCGAGGACCTCGACCGACGCCAGCGCGCCGACGATGCTGAGAGCGATGCCGGTCAGCGTGCTGAGGCGCAGCGGCATGACCGAGAAATTGATGAACATGTTCAGCCACAGCCGGATCAGGCGCCGCAGCGTGTAGGTGCTGCGCCCGTCGGTACGCGGCAGATGCTTGACCTCGATGCAGTCGATGCTCTGCGTCACCTGGAGGACGAGCCCGTCGACGTAGGGAAACGGGCCGGCATAGCGGACGACGTTCGCCGCGACGAAGGCACTGATGCAGCGAAAACTCGAGAGATACAGGCCTTTCGGCTTGTCGAGCAGCACATCGGCGACGCGATTGGTGAAGCGGCTGCCGAGATTGCGCCAGGCGGCGTGCTCCTTGGTCTCGAACCGTGTGTAGATCGCCTCGCGGCCGCTCCGCTGGGCGTATTCGAGGAGTCGCAGCACCTCGCTCGGCGGGTTCTGCAGATCGTCGTCCATCGTGATGATCCAGGCGCCGCGCGCCTGCTGCAGCCCGGCCATCACGGCGTTGTGCTCGCCGAAATTGCGGGCGAGGTCGATGACCGTCAACGGCAGCCGCGATTTGCGCATGAGCTCGCGGCAGACCGCGAGGCTGTCGTCCGGGCTGCCGTCGTTCACCAGGATGATCTCGTGGCCGCCGGGCACGTCGAGCGCCGAAAGCGCCTCGACCAGCGGCCCGACGGTCTGGGCGCCACGGTAGACTGGGATGACGATGGAGAGGGTGAAATCGTGTCGGGTCATTGCTTGAGCGCCGTTGCGAGGATGGAACCGCCGTAGGGCAGCACGAGGCCGTGGCGGAGGAGCATGGTCTCGAACCGCATGATGCCACGAAAGGCAAGCTCGATGGGGCGGGGAAAATTCATGACGTCGCTGACGCTCGGCCGCGAGCCGACGAGGCGTCGCGACGCCATCAACGGAAACAGCACGCTGTTCCAGTACGTCGTGCGGATGCTGGAGAAACCGGCGCGCTGCAGCAGGCGCCGGACTCGTCGCGCTGTGTACCGGCGGACGTTGTGGACGGCGTGGTCGTGCTCGGACAGCAGCCATTGATAGGCCGGCAGGTTCAGCACGAGCAGCCCGTCGCGGGCGAGGCCGCGATGAAACCCGGCCAAAGCGTCGGCCTCGTCGACGTTGCGGTGACAAAGGACGTCGGCGCTGAAGATTGCGGCGAAGGATCCCTCGGCGACAGGCGGCCGATTCACCGAGCCACAGGCGACCGGCCGGCCACTCTTGTCATGCGCCAGACGGCAGGCCTCGGCGTCGGCATCGAGCCCGATCGGCGACCAGCCCGGCAGGGCGCTGCTCAGCTTGGCCAGCAACCCGCCGGTGCCGCAGCCAGCGTCCAGGACATTGCCGGCAACGGCAGGCCGGCGGCGGGAAAACGCGGCCAGAAGATTGGCGTGCATGCCGTGAAACCACCACATCTCGTCTTCGACGGCGTGCAGCTTTTCGTATTCCTGACGCTCCAACGGCCAAACCTTTCGCTTCGGGGCCTGCGCGTCCGGCGGCTACGGAGATTTCGGAGTCGGCTTCGCGAGCCCGGCCGTAACCGCCGGCGGTCGCGCCTGGGCGGCGACCCAATCGCGACGGTCGAGCACGACCGAGAGCAGAGCGCCCATCCGTTCGACGCGATAGACCTCCTTGCCGGGGAGGGATTTGTTGCAGTCGTCTTTTGTAAAGGCGATGAAGAAATCGGCCTTGTCTCGGTCCGTCGCGAAGACGAAATTCTTCGGGAAGAAGTAATCGGCCGATATCGGCGGCCCGCAGACCGCGACGGTGAACTCGCGTTCCGAGAAATTGATGCCCTCCTGCGTCTCGAGGTACTCGGTCAGCCCATCGACCGCCTCGGCGTAGGAATTGGCCCAGTAGTCGAGTTTGAACAGCCCTTGGGCGCCTTCGACGCCGCCGACGAAGCCGTTGTAATAGACGTATTCGTTGGGATGCAGCATCCCCATGATCGCGAGATGCCCGGCGCCGTAGACCGCGAGCGCGCCGTAGACCGCCCGGCGATATGCGAAACCCTGCATCAGATCGAGTAAATGGTCGGCCGCGATCGCCGCGACGACCGCGATCAGCGGCAGAACGAAGATGAAGTGGCGCATGCCGTCGAACAGCACGGCCTTGATGGCGATGGCGTAGACGACCGGAAAGACGATCGTGAAGCCGAGCAGGAAATGGCGGAGCGCCCAGTCGCGCAGCGCGGGTCCCGGGACGCGCCGCAGCACCGCGACGCCGATCACGGGCGCCGCGACTGCGAGCGCGAGGACGAGCTCGGGGAGTGCCAGCACGATGAAGGTCGGCAGGTACTCCCAGGGCAGGTCGCTCGCGGGAAAATATTTGCCGGCAAAAAGGGTGCGATAGGGGAAGATCTCGTGCGAGAAGAAGAGCAGCGAGCGCAGCGGGTTCTCGATCGGCGCCTCCTGCGCCCACGGCCAGAACAGCAGCATCACGGGATATGCCACGAGGATGCTGGGCAGCAGGACGCGCCAGAGGCCGGCGAACCCGTCGGCAAAAAAGCGCCGCAGATCGCCCTCCTCGGTCGCCCGCCAGGCCGCGAAGCAGAGCAGGATCAGGCCGAGATAGCAGAACATCAGGAGTCCGCCGGAGCGGACGCCCAGCGCCAGACCGCTCGCGACGCCGAGCTTGACGACCAGCGACAGCGGCGGCCGCGGCAGCTGGGGGATGATGCGGACCATGTAGTAGATCGACCAGACCATCGCGACCGCGAAGGGGATGTCCTTCGGGTTGTTGAACATCTGGCCGTACCAGTTGGGCGTCGCAAGGAGCAGGACGGCGGCGATGAAGCCGGCACGGGGGCCGGCGAGGCTGCGGCCGAGCTTCCAGCACCCGGCGACGCCGAGGACACCGATCAGCCCGTTGAGCAGATGGCGCGTCTCATAAATGCCGAACGGGGAAATCCGGTTGAGCAGAGCCGCGGTCGCGTCGAAGGCGGCGCCGTAATTGTAGAGATTAAGCCAGTGAAGGCTTCGCACGTCCTTGAAGAACGAGAGATAATAGTCGAGGACGAAGACGCCGTACCAATTGTGGACGTCTTCATCCCAAGTGACGCCATAGTCGGAGAACGTCGCGATCACGACCACAACCATGATCGCGAGAAGGGCGACGGAAAGATGATTCCAACCCCAGCCGCTCGCGGCCCGGCGCAACCCCGTCCAGCGGCGCGTGACGGCGCCGGCACGGTACGACGAAGCTTCCGGCGGGCTGGCCTCGTCTTGTCGACCCGAAGGCGCTGTCACTTGCATTAATTCTCGGTCCATTAACGGGCCGCAATCTGTCGCGGGTTATTGTCTAGCCTCGTGAACCTGTCAAGTTCATGAGGATCGCCGCCGCCGATGCACCAACGCCAGTCCTGCCGATCCATACCGCGCATCAGACGCCCGACTCGTTCATAAGTCGTGAAACAACGCGATCGGTGGCGAAATATTCCCCGGCGATCTCGCGCGCTGCCCGGCTGTGCCTTGCATAGTCGGAATCGATCGCGGCGAAGGCGGCGAGGACCTCGTCCATCGTCGAGAATTCGAAGAGTCCGGTTCCCGCCGGGTAGAATTTGCTGAAACCCGTCCGCATGGTGACGACCGGCCGTCCGGCCGCGAGATAGCAGGCGCTGCGGTCGCTGAACCAGCCGCTGTTCGGCCGGACGTAGATGTCCTTGGCAACGGTGAACTCGCCGCGCGAGCCGGCAATAAACTCGGCATAGGCGGTCATGCTGGACGAGGTCGGGCGGGGGTCGATCACGCGCCAACCGTTTGCGGCGATCTCTCGCGTGACCGCGTCGTTGGGCGTCAGCACCGCCATCGTGAAGGGCGCCGCGACGCGTTGCGGGACGTCGAGGAAGCGGACGAAATTGACGTGCTTCGACCAGGTGTACTCGGCCCCATCGAAGGCGATGTTCTTACCTTTGTTCTCCCAGGTGGCAATCGTCGTGAAGGCTTCCGGCTGGCGCGGGTCGTGCGGCCACAGATCGGGGATCACCGGCGGGCGGGTCGGCCGCCATGCGACGCCACTCAACGGAACCGGGCAATCCTCGGCACCGATGTTCTCGCCATAGGTGTAGAAATGCGTATGCGCATCCAGATAGGCGCGGGCGGCCGGGTCTGCTTTGGCGTATTTGATCTGCTCGTAGACCGGGTCGGTGTCGACCATGATGCGGACTGGGCACTGCATGTGCTCTTCGCGCAGCCGCGTCGCGCCGCAAAGGTTGAGCAGCGCGTCGGAATCGCGATAAAGCGCGCGGACGCGCTCGCGCGACAGCCCGTGATAGACGTCGTTGATCGCGTCCCAATAGGCCCAGCGGTCGCCGAGGCCATAGGCCTCCATCATGCGGCGGACATAGTCGACGTTGTATTCGCAATCCATCACGACGCTGTTGCGCCGCGGATCGTACGGGTTGGCGCCGCCGTCCTCGATGTACCAGGCCTCGTAGCCGAGCCGCTCGAGGCCCAGCACATAATGCATCGCCTGCCAGGCGATGCCGGCGAGCGGCATCTGGCCGACGAAGTGGAGGACGATGACCCGACCGCGCGATTTCACTGTTCTTGCTCGCTCCGAATGACAGCGCCGGACGGCGAGCTCCGCCGCTCCGGCACGCGACAACGCCGGCTGGTCGTACTTTATTCACGCGGCGCGAGGCGAGCATAAACGTCGCCGGAGCCGTGCTCGACCGGCAGGGCACGCAGCTGCGCCACGAGGGCCGCCTCGTCGCACCACTTGGGCAGCGCCAGACGCATGGTCTCGCCGGGCGAATAGTTGAAGCGATAGGGGCCGAGCTCCGCCAGACGCCGCACCGCCGCGATCGCGATGTCGAGCGTCGCGCGGAGATATTCGAGGGAGAGCGCCGGGATTGGCCGGGTCAGCCCCGCGAGAACTTCGGCCTCGAACCCTTCGACGTCGATCTTGCAGAACTCGGGCATGCCGAAACGCTCGACGAGCGCGTCGAGGGTGGTGACGGAGACGGTACCGCAGGGTTGCCAGCGATTGCCGCTGAACTCCTTGCGCCCGGCCACCGCGGCGATCCAGCCGGGCGAGAGCGAGGCAACCGTCGGATTGGCGGCCGGCGCGAAGAGCGCCGCCTCGCCCGGCCTCGCGCCTGCCGCCGCCTCGAGCAGGGTCACGGAAGGGTCGCTGCCGTAGATCCGGCGCAGCAACCGCATCAGCCACAGCTGCGGCTCCAGCGCCACTACCCGGCCGCCGAGGGCGCGGAAATGGCCGATCCGATCCCCGACATGGGCGCCGATGTCGAAGCAGAGTGACCCTGGGGGTACAAATTTCTGGTAGAATTCGCGGGCCCGCCGCCGTTTCGCGGGATTGCCATAATAGATCACCAGGGATCGCGCGATTCCGTACCAATGCAGCGCGTTCGCCGGCATCGTTCGTTGCGGCTCCTGGGCGCTCGGCATGTGCGGAAATTAACCCCCGGGCGTTCACAGGACAAGCGGCCGGCAAGCGCGATTCACCCTCCTCGAGCGAGGGTTGATGCGCATCGGGCTCCATGATAGGCAGAAACATGTTCGACGAGATCAAGGCATGGCTGGAGGGCGGTCCCAGCGAATCGAGGAAAACCGGGGATGGCCGGGTCGACGAAGTGCAGCTCGCCGCGGCGGCGCTGCTGGTCGAGGCGGCGCATGTCGATGCCACCGTCGATCCGCGCGAGCGCGCGGCGATTGACCGCATGCTCGAGCGGCGCTTCAATCTGTCGCCGGCGGCGGCTCGGCGCCTGGTCGAGAGTGCCGAACGGGCCAGCGATGCCTCGGCGCAGTTGTTCGGTTTCGCCAGCATCATCAACGATCGCTTCTCGTTGGAGCAGCGGATCGAGCTGATGGAGATGCTGTGGGAGGTCGTCTATGCCGATGGCACGGTCGACGCGCTCGAGGATACGCTCTTGCGCAGGATCGGGGGTTTGATCTATGTCCCGGATCGTGAACGGGGGGCGGCTCGCCAACGTGTCGTGCAACGGCGCGGCGGTGGCTCGTCGATGAAAGACAAGGATACGGGTGCCACCGAGCGCTAAGCACCACTGCAGCCGCGCATCTTGCTGGAAGAGTTAACAACATGACCTACGTCGTCACCGAGGCCTGCATCAAGTGCAAGTACATGGACTGTGTCGAGGTCTGCCCGGTCGATTGCTTCTATGAGGGCGAGAACATGCTCGTCATCCATCCGGACGAGTGTATCGACTGCGGCGTGTGCGAGCCCGAGTGCCCGGCCGAGGCGATCATCCCAGATAGCGAATCAGTGGCTGAGAAATGGGTCGAGATCAACCGGCAGTACGCTACGGCTTGGCCGAATATCACCCGCAAGGGTGAGGCGCCGGCAGACGCCGACAAGTGGAAAGACGTGCCGGATAAGTTCGAGCAGTTTTTCAGCCCGGATCCGCCGAAGCGCTGACGGCGGCGCCGTCCGGTCCGTGCCCCGACGCGGTTTCCCGCGGCGGCGCGCGGCTTGCGCCCTGTGCATGGCAGGGATGCTGGCTTTTAGGGCCAAATTTTGCTATGGTGTGACACCAGCGCAATCCGAGACCTTACGCGGCTTGCGTTTTCATGGGTTGCGCCCGCGGACTAGGCGAGATTGTGATGCCACGACTGTCTAATGGCAGCCGTGGATGCCTGTGCCGCGGCGCTGCCCTGAGTTCTGTCACGCGGTTGAGAGCAGATGATGTCCGACAAAGGCTTTGGTGCAGGTGATTTCGTCGTGTATCCGACGCATGGCGTCGGCAAGATTCTCGGCATCGAGACCCAGGAGATCGCAGGCTATACGCTGAGCGTTTTCGTCGTCCATTTCGACAAGGATCGCATGACTTTGCGAGTCCCGCTGGCGAAGGCGAAGGGCTCGGGCCTGCGCCGGTTGTCGAGTCGCAAGGAGATGGACGTCGCCCTCACCAAGCTCAAAGGTCGGTCGAAGGCCAAGCGGACGATGTGGAGCCGCCGGGCGCAGGAATACGAGGCGAAGATCAATTCCGGCGATCCTGCCTCGATCGCCGAGGTCGTGCGAGATCTCTACCGCAACGTCGGGCAGCCCGAGCAATCCTACAGCGAGCGGCAGATCTATCAGGCAGCGCTCGATCGGCTGGTGCGCGAGTTCGCGGCGGTGGAGCGGATCGACGAGACGACTGCGACGCAGCGCCTCGAGCAGATGCTGAACGCCGCCTGACGACGCGCGAGCCGGCGACGAGGGAGACCGCCACGAGTTCGCCCGCGCCGGGTCAGCCGACTGCGGGTCAAACCGCCGGCCGGCCGGCGTCCCGCTCCGATGCGGGATCCGGTGCGGCGCCTGGGGAAGGACGAAGCCGCGAACGCTTCGCGAGGTTTCGCGCGGCGCGGCGGATCTGGGCCGTTGCCGCCATCCACGGCGAAGCCGACCGGCTCGCAGCAGTCCACGATAAGCTCAGCCAGGCTTGGGAGAGCGGCGACCGGCTGGTCTATCTCGGCAATTATCTCGGCCACGGACCGGCGGTCCGCCAGACCATCGCCGAACTGCTTGAATTCCGTCTTGCCGTTCTCAGCGAGCGGCGCGCCTTTGCCTGCGACGTCGCGTTCCTGCGCGGCGGCCAGGAAGAGATGTGGCAGAAGCTGCTGCAGCTGCAGTTCGCGGTCAGTCCGCGCGAGGTGCTGCAATGGATGCTCGACCAAGGCGTCGCAGCAACCCTTGCGGCCTACGGCGGCGACGCGCAGCAAGGCTTCCAAGCCTGCCGTGAAGGGCCGCGCTCGATCACGCGCTGGACCAGCGCCTTGCGCGCCAGCATCAATGCGTCGCCGGGCCATAGCCAGTTCCTCAGCTCCCTCCGCCGCGCCGCCTTGAGTGAAGCCGCGACGGGCGAGCAGGGGGCGCTGCTCTTCGTCCATGCCGGCGTCGACACCGCGCGACCGCTCGATGCCCAGGGCGACGCCTTCTGGTGGGGCGGCGGCCGGCTGACCGAGCTGAGCGAGCATTTCGCCGGCTTCCGCCGGATCATCCGCGGCTTCGACCGCAAGCATGCCGGGTTCGTCGAGACGCCCTTCGTCACCTCCCTAGATGCCGGCAGCGGCTTCGGCGGCGAGCTGATGGCGGCGTGCTTTGCCCCGGACGGAACCCTTTTGGGAACCGTCGCCGCCTAACCTCCCCCTCCCGAAGGGTCGGCGCGCAACCATAATCGCATTTGTGCCGTTGGCACCGTGTGCGCTCCGTCAGGCGCACGACGGGGGACTGAATGGCCCATATCGACGACCCGGAGACGCAGAAGGCCAACCTCGGCTTCATCAGAGCCTCGATGAAGGAGCCTTTGCTGCTGCGCGACCATGAGTTCGAGCTGGCTCGGCGCTGGCGCGACGGTGCGGAGATTGCCGCGCTCCATGAGCTGGTCTGTTCCTATATGCGGCTCGTCGTCTCGACCGCCACGCGCTTTCGCAATTACGGGCTGCCGATCGGCGATCTCGTGCAGGAAGGCAACGTCGGGCTGATGCAGGCGGCGGCGCGCTTCGAACCGGAACGTGAAGTCCGATTCTCCACCTATGCGACTTGGTGGATCCGCTCGGCGATGCAGGACTACGTGCTGCGCAACTGGTCGATCGTCCGCACCGGAACGACCGCCGCGCAGAAGTCGCTGTTCTTCAACCTGCGCCGGCTGCGCGCCAAGATCGAGGATTTCTCCGGCCGGCCGCTGACCCATGAGGGACGGCTCAAGATCGCCGCCGAACTCAACGTCGAGCTTGCCGATGTCGAGGCAATGGAGATGCGCCTCGGCGCTGCCGACCAGTCGCTCAACGCGCCGGTCGGCGAGGGCGGCGATGACGATTGGCAGGATTTCCTCTCGGACGCGGGACCAAGTCCAGAAGAGGCGGTCATCGGCCAGCGCGACAGCGCGACGCGGTCCCGCTGGCTGGCCGAGGCGCTCGGCGAGCTGAGCCCACGCGAGCGCGTCATCATCGCGCAACGCCGGCTGCGCGACGAGGGAGCGACGCTGGAGGAGCTCGGCCGCGAGCTCGGCGTCAGCAAGGAGCGCGTCCGCCAGCTCGAGCACCGCGCTCTGCTGAAGCTGCGGAGCTCGATCCAGCGTCGTGTCGAGCGGCCCGGCGATCTCTTCGTCGATTGCGCCTGATCGCGCCGGTCGCAGCTCAGCGGAACTGCGGTGCCACCTCGGCGGCGAACCTTGCCATCTCGTCGCGTACCTGCTGGTGCGGTTTCAGCCCGACGTTGGAATAGACGATGACCTCGGCGAAGCCGGCAGCCTGGACCTTCTTCAGCGATTCGGTGATTTGTGCCGAGTTACCGATGAGGACGGAGTTCTCGGTGAGATCCTCCGGTCGCACCTTTTTTAGCCGATTCACCATGTCGATCGAGTATTTGTAGCTCGGCGGCGCGGTCTTCGGATCGCCCGGCAGCGCCTGGATGACGCACTCTTTATAATAGCGGATCTGGCGGGCGCGGGCGGCCGCCTGCTGCGCCGCGTCATCGGCGAAATGCGTGAAATAGCTGCAGATCAGCCGTCCCGGCGGGTTGCCGTGCTTGGCGCAGGTCTCGTGGTAGAGGTCGGCGACCTGCTGCAATCCGCCGAAGCTCATCGCCGCGGCGAAGGGCGCGACGACGAGGCCGCAGCCGAGACTCGCGGCGAGTTCGATCGAGGGCCGCGAGAACGAGGCGACATAGGCCGGGATGGGTTTCTGCACCGGCTGGGGCGTGATCGAAATGTTGTTGAAATTGTACTTCTTGCCGCGATGCGAATAGGGCTCGCTGCTCGCCCACAGCCGCCGCACGATCGCCATGCCTTCCTCGAAGGTCGCCTGATTCTCGTCGAACGAGGCGCCGAGAGGGATGTACTCGCCGCGGTCGTAACCGCGCCCGGCCGCGAAATCGACGCGGCCGCCGCTCAGCAGGTCCAGTGTCGCCCATTGCTCGGCGACGCGGATCGGATGGTGCAGCGGCAGCACCGTCACCGCCGGCGCGAGGCGGATGCGCCTGGTGCGCGCTGCGAGATGCGCCAGCACGATGTCTGGGCAGGAGAGGACGCCGAGGGTGTTGAAATGATGCTCGCCGATCCACGCTGAATGCATGCCGAGTTCCTCGGCGTACATCGCCTCGTCGAGGATATCGGCGACGAACTGGTTGGCCGAACGCGTGTTGTTCTCGTAGTGATTGTCGCTGAGGGTGAAATAGCCGAATTTCATTGTCTTGCTCCTGTCAGGCCAATTCGCGGCGGACGATCGCCGCACCCTCGGCAAGCGCCTTCAGCTTGGCGAAGGCAGTGCCGCGATCGATGTATTTCATGCCGCAATCCGGCGACGGGATGATGCGCTCGGGTTTCGCATGGGCGAAGGCACGGCGGATGCGGCCGGCGACCAGCTCGGCGGCTTCGACCGCCGGATCGCCGAGGGTGATCACTCCGAGGGTGATGTCCTTGCCGGCAAGATCGGCGAGGATGCCGAGGTCGAGGTTCGATTGTGCCGTTTCGATCGAGATCTGCGTCGCCGCGCAATCGGCAAGCTGTGGCAGGAACGAATAAGCGCTTGGCCGCTCGTGCACGACATGCGCGTAGCCGAAGCAGAGATGCACTGCGGTCGGACCGGCGACACCCTGTAGCGCGCGGTCGATCGCCTTGACGCCATAGCGCATTGCCTTGTCGGGCCGCGCCTGGAGATAAGGTTCGTCGAGCTGAATGACATCGGCGCCGGCTGCCTTGAGGTCCCTGGCCTCCTCGTTGACTGCCGCGGCGTAAGCCATGATCAGCTCTTCCTCGTCGCGGTAGAAATCGTTCTGCGCCTGCTGCGCCATAGTGAAGGGCCCGGGCATGGTGATCTTGACCATCCGGTCGGTGTTGCGCCGGAGGAAGGCGACGTCGCCGACCTCGACGGGGATGCGGCGGCGGATCGCCCCGGCGACACGCGGCACCGGGTTGGGATGGCCGGTACGGTCGAGAGCGGTCCCGGGATTGTCGATGTCGATTCCTTCGAGCGCCGTGGCGAAGCGGTTGGAGTAGCTCTCGCGCCGCATCTCGCCGTCGCTGACGATGTCGATGCCGGCCCGTTCCATGTCGCGGATCGCGATCAGCGTCGCATCGTCCTGCGCCTGCTCCAGGTACGGCGGCGCGACTCGCCAGATCTCGCGCGCCCGCACCCGCGGGGGCAGGCGGCCGCCGAGATTGCCGCGATCAATCAGCCAGTCGGGCTGCGGATAGCTGCCGACCACGGTCGTCGGTAAGAGCTTGGTTTCCATCGATCCTCCCGTCGGCGCGCCGGCTGGCTGCCGCGTTCTCGCCAGGGGCAAGTCTTGCACAGGGGGACGAATAAGCAAGCAGCGAAAGGCGAGACGGAGGGGAGCGCCGGCTTATGCCTCGGTGCTGGCCGATGCCGCCGCGCCGTCGAGGAAAGCCGCGACGTCGGCGTCGGCACGCAGGATGCGCAGCTCCTCGGCGGAAGGCAGCTGCGGCCGGTCGCGGGATGCGTTGACCATGCAGAGAAAGCCGAAGGCCGCGTCAGCCGGCGCGCGGAACTGGTGCCAGGTCCACGGCGGGATGGTGACGAGGTCGTACTGCGCGACGGCATGCACTGCATTGCCGAGCAGGCAGCGGCCGCGGCCGCGCAGGATCATCACCGCGTGAACGTGGCCATGCCGCTCGAGCGTCGAATACCCGCCCGGCGCCATCTCGAAATAGCGCAGCTCGCAGGCGAGCTCGGCTTCGCTGAACAACGTCTGCCGGGCAATCGCCTTGAAGGGAGCCGCGCCGTCCTCCTTGTAGGGCAGATGGTCGACGCCGTCCCAGGAATAGGCCTCGGCAAAACGGCGGATAAGCGGGGCGTTCGGCGTGTCCATGCGCGTCACCGGAAGGAATGCTGCCGCACCAGCGCGGCGAAGGCGGCGGTCTCGTCGGTCAGCTTCTCGCGCGCGGCGAGCAGGCTGCCGCCGATCAGCAGCATGACGTCGCTGCCGTAGAAATCCAACATCTCCGGCACGCGCTCGATCGTCATGCCGCCGGCCGGCACGGGAACGCTCGGCGCGGTGCCGGACCACGCGGCGCGGGCGTTCGTTGCGATCGCCCGGCACGTCGCCGGCGCATAGCCGAAGCGGCCGCCGTAATTGGGAAAGACGACCGCGTCGGCGCCGAACAGACGAAAGAGCTTGCCGAGCAACAGCGGCGGCGCGATCCGCGCGGCGCCGCCCATCGCGGGATGCGCCATCAAAGCCATGTCGGGGTTCTCGCGTGACAGCGCCTGGAAGGCCGGCAGCCCGACGATCATCGGCGCGACGAGCAATCCGTCGACACCGCTGGCGCGGGCGATCGCGACCTGGGCCCGGAGATCGTCGAGCGTGCCGGAGACGCTGGGAAGATAACGTGTCCGGCCACCGGTCGCGGCATTGGCGACGGCGATCGCCGCTGCGACGGCCGGCACGCGCGCGGCGAAGGGACTATAGTGCTGGTTGGCGATCCCGTGATCGTCCTTGATGAAATCGATCCCGCCACGCGCCAGGCGACCCGCGAGATCCGCGAGGGCCTCGGGCCTCAGCCCCTGCGGCTTCAATGCCGAGCAGGTCAGGGCGCGGCCGATCGCGCCGACGCGCTGCCGCAAGCCGGCGAGTCCGCCCCGTGGGCCGCCGAACGCCGCAATCATGCTTTCCGGCAAGTCGACGTCGTGCAGCGTGATGTCGTCCTGCAGCGACGAGTTGCCGAACAGCATATTGAGGAGCTGTCCGGCCTCGTCGCCGGTGGTCGCCGCCGCGAGCGCGATCCGCACCTCGAAGAGGTCGTCGTCGATTTGAGAGATTGCCGCGACCTGCCCGACGATGTCGTCGAGGACGAAGCAGTCATCGATCGCCGCCACCGGCATCTCGACGCTTTGCTCGACGGCGAGGGCTTCGGCGCGGGCCGCGATCGACGCCGCGTCGCAGCGGATTCGATAGACGGCGGTGAGGCGGCCCTCGGATTTGGCTGATCCCGCGCCTCCCGGGCTCAGCCGCAACCCCGCATAGCGCATCGCACCCTCCCGACACCGCGCCCGGCATCCTGCCGAACCATCATGCCACAGATTTGTGACCGCCAGATTTATCAGCCATCCTGCGACAAGGCGATTTAAGCTGGGTCGAGGCGGGGCACAATGGTCTTCGCCGATCGAAGGATAAGGATCAGGGATGACGCGCGCCGGCAAGAACGGGGAACGGTTCGACTACATCATCGTCGGCGCCGGGTCGGCAGGCTGCGTCCTCGCCAACCGGCTGAGCGAGGACGGCACCGCGCGGGTGCTGCTGCTTGAGGCGGGGGGGCGGGACAGCAATCCTCTGATCCACGTGCCGCTGGCAATGACCAAGCTCAACCCGGATCTGCGGATCAACTGGCAGCTCGAGACCGAGCCGGAGAAGCATTGCTACGATCGTCGCATCTGGGTTCCGCGCGGCAAGGTGCTCGGCGGCACCTCGTCGATCAACGCGATGATCTACACCAGGGGGCATCCGCTCGACTACGATCAGTGGCGGCAGAGCGGGCTGACCGGCTGGGGCTACGCCGATGTGCTGCCATATTTCAAGCGATCGGAGGGCAGCTGGCGGGGCGAGTCCGAGTACCATGGGGCTTCCGGGCCGCTGACGACCTCGCCGCAGCACAATCCGAGCCCGCTGTACGAGCTCTTCGCGACGGCCGGCGAGCGGGCCGGCTTCCCGCGCAGCGCCGACTACAACGGCAGCGAGCCCGAAGGCATCGCCCGGCCCGAGCTGACGATCGCCGGCGGACGACGCAACTCGACGGCGCAGGCGTTCCTGCGGCCGGCGATGCGGCGGCCGAACCTGACCGTCGCGACGCGGGCGCTCGCCCATCGCGTCGTCGTCGCTGGCGGCCGCGCTGTCGCCGTCGAGTACCGCCAGAACGGCGAGCTCAGGACGGCCAACGCCGATCGCGAGATCGTGCTGTCGGGAGGCACCTATAACTCGCCGCAGCTCCTGATGCTCTCGGGGATCGGCGCGGCCGACGAGCTGAAGTCGCTCGGCATCCAGCCGGTCGTCGATCTGCCGAGCGTCGGGCAGAATCTGCAGGAGCACGTTAACACCGTGATCACCGTCGACATCGGCGAGCCGATCTCCTTCGACAGTCAGCTGCGCGCCGACCGCCTCGCCGTCAATATGCTAAAATGGGCGGTGCTCGGGAAGGGCGGCGCCGCCAGCCTGCCGCTGCAGGCGGTCGCCTTTCTGCGGACGCGGCCGGGGAGCGAGCGGCCGGACATCGAGCTGCTCGTCAGCCCGGTCGCGCCCGACGCCTGGGTCTGGTTTCCCGGCGTCAAGAAGCCGATCGGCCATCGCTTCTCGAGCCGCATCGCGGTGCTCCACCCGCGCTCGCGGGGCCGCGTCGCGCTGCGCTCGTCGCGGCCGGAGGACCCGCCGCGCATCTTCTGGAACCTCCTTTCCGACCCGGAGGATCTCGCGACGCTGAGGAGCGGCCTCAAGGCGGTGCGCTCCATCTTCGCGCAGGAGCCGATGAAGAAGCTCATCACCGGCGAAGTGCGCCCCGGACCGGGCACCGGCAGCGACGCAGAGATCGACGAGTACCTCCGTCGCAACTGCGCCACCGCGTCGCACCCGGCCGGCACCTGCCGGATGGGGGCCGATGCCGATTCGGTGCTCGACGGCAATCTCCGCGTCCGCGGCGTCGCCGGCCTCCGCGTCGCCGACTGCTCGGTGATGCCGCATCTCGTCGGCGGCAACACCAACGCTCCGACGATCATGATCGCGGAGAAGGCGGCGGATCTGATGCGCGGGAAGGCGGCGCCGGGGGCGTAGGTTTAGAAAACGCTTCTCGATCGAACGTCATTCCGGCCAAAGCCGGAATCCATTGTTCCGATGTCGAGTTCCCGGACGAATGGATCCCGGCTTTCCGGGATGACGCCGGAGCGGAGCGCCGCGAGTCGCTCGAAACCCGCCGCGCTAGAACCGCTTCAGCAACCGATCGATATAGTCGAGTTCCGTCGGCGGCCGCTGCCGCTCGCCTGACCGGCGGCGCAGCTCGTCGAGGATCTCGCGGGATTTCTGGACGTCGGCCTGACCGGGAATTTTGACGTCCTCGTCCTCGAAATTGCCCATGCCGGCGCGGTCGCGGCCCAGCGGGTCGCGGTCGACGCGCTGGCCCGGCGGCCGCATGCTCGGCTCGCCGTTCGGGTCGCCCTGCTGGCCGGCCTGGTTCATCATCTGCTGCGCCATGTCGCGCGCCGCCTGCTGCAACTGGTCGAGCGCCTCGGTCTGCGGCCCGACGGCGTCGCCCGGCTGGCCGTGCTGCAGCGCCTCAGCGGCGTCGCGCATCGCCCGCTCGGCGCGGCCCATCGAGCGCGGAATCTCGCCCATCTGGCCCATCTGCCCCATCATGTCGCCGAGCATGCGGCGCAGCGCCTCCTGCTGCTGGGCATCGCCGGCGGCGTCGCCACTCTGGTCGCCCTGCTGGCCCTGCTGGCCCTGCTGGCCTCGCTGCCCCTGTTGCCCGCGTTGACCCTGCTGGCCCTTCTGGCCTTGCCGCGAGTTGCGGAAGCTGCGGTCGAGAAGCTGCTGCTGCTGCCGCATCATCTTCTGCATCTGCTGCATCGCCTGGCCGGCCTGGCCGTTATCGGCCTGCATGCGGCCGGCCTGCAGGTTCTCCAGCATCTCCTGGAGCTGCGCCAGCAGGTCGCGCGCCGCGTCCTTGGCGCCGGTGCGCGCCATCTCGCGGGCGCGGTCGAGCATCTTCTGGAGATCCTCGCGGCTGACCATGTGCGAGGGATCGACCGGCGGCAGGTTCTGCAGCTGCTCCGGCGTCATCTGCTGCATCGCCTGCGCCATCTGCTGCAGATAGCGGTCGATCGCCTGTTTAAGATCGGCGATCATCTTCTCGATCTCGGCGTCCGGCGCGTTGCGCGCGATCGCGTCCTGGAGCTGGCGCTGCAAGTCGCGCATCTCGCGCTGGGCGAGCGACAATCCGCCGTCCTCGACGCGCAGCGCGGTATCCCACAGCAGTTGCTCGACCTCGGGAACCGCGGTCGCCGATTTGTCGAGCAGCAGCCGGTCCGAGGCGCTGCGCAGCGCCAGGAAGACGAGGGTGTCGTCGCGATAGAGCGCCGGGCGCGCCGAGAGGTCGGAAAGGATCTCGCTGACCGGCCGGCGGTCGTCGGGCGTCATCGCGAGCTGCTTGCGCTGCTCGATGATGGCGCGTGCGATCGGATGTTTGAAATCGCGCTCCGGCAGGACCATCCGGACCGCATCGCTCTCGCCGGTCTGGCCCAGTGCGTCGGTCGCGACGAGGCGGATCTCGACCGGCAACCCGGCCCAGATATGCGACGTGAGATCGTGGAAGCTCGCGGCCTTCGCCTCCTTCGCATGCTGTGCCGAAAGCGGGAGGTCGATCGTCAGCTTCTCGTCGTTCTTGCCGCCCTGCCGGGTGATCACCGCCTTGACGCTCTCGACGCCGTAATCGTCGCTCGCCTGGTATTCAAGGCGCAGCGCGGCGCGCTGAGTCTTCTGCGGCGGCGTCGCGAAGGCGATCTTCGGCGGCAGGTCGGGGATCACCTGGATCGGCCAGGACGCGATCATGCCGCCGTCCTGAACGACGGATAGCTTCATGCCGCCGGTGATCGTCGCCTGCGCCTTGAAATTCTGCGGGTCAACTGACGCGAAGTCGCTCGTCGCATCGTCGATCTGGAGTTGTGGCGGGTGATGGCCGCCGTGGACCTGCGCCAGGAGTGTCGACCCCGTCGGGACGCCGATTGCCGCATCCTGGTGGTCGCGCTGGAGGAATTGCGGCGGCAGCCCGGTGTAGTCGGGCGGCGTCAACCAGGCATCGAGGCTGGGCGGCGGCGCCGGCGGGACGCCGGCGAAGGCTGGTTGGACGGCGCGCACGAGCCGCGCTCGCCATTGATCGCCGGCACCGAACGCCGCGAGAACCAATACCAGCGCGAGAGCAGCACGCAGGCCGCGCGGATCGGTCGCGGCGAGACCGCCGGACGGGAGGCCGATACGCAGCCGCCGCGTCTCGCTCTCCATACGCTCGCGATGGACCCGCCACAGCGCGACCGCGGCCGGATCGCCGCCACCGCCGGCGAGCCGGTCGGAGAGCGCGGTGAGGGGGCGGTGGACGAGGCCGCTCGCCTGCTCCAGCCGGCGTCGCGCCTGGGCCATACCCGGCGGCCGCAGTCGGAAGAGGCGGCGCAGCGCCCAAACGAGCGTGCCGGCGAAGGCGGCGAGCAGGATCGCATGGAGCCAGCCGGGCAGCAGGCGAAAGAGATCGAAGAGGGCGAGGACGAGGAAAACGCCGATTGTCGCAAGCGCCGGCCACAGCGCCGGGAACAGCCGCTCCCAGAACAGGGCAATTCCGGCAAGCCGCAGCTTGCCGCGGAAGCGGTTCTCGTCGGGGGGGAGCTGGACGTCAGCACTCATGCCGCATCTCACACGCGCTCGGGGTCGTCGAGCCAATCCGGGAGCCGGTCCTGGGCAAGCAGCTCCGCATAGCTCTGCCGGGGCCGGATTACGGCGTATTCGCTGCCGCGGACCAGTACCTCGGGGACGAGCGGTCTCGAATTATAGGTCGAACTCATCGCCGCGCCATAGGCTCCCGCCGAAAGAATGGCGACGAGCTCGCCGACAGCGATCGGCGGTAGCATGCGCTGCGTCGCAAAAGTGTCGCCGGTTTCGCACACCGGTCCGACGACGTCGACCGGCACCGCCTCGCGCGAACCCGCGATTACCGGGACGATCTCGTGCCATGCCTCGTAAAGCGTCGGGCGGATCAGATCGTTCATCGCTGCGTCGAGAATGAGGAAGCGCCGCGTCAGCCCCTCCTTGACGGCAACGGCGGAGGCGACCAGCACGCCGGCATTGCCGACCAGCGAGCGGCCGGGCTCGAGCGCGAGCGCGACGCCGAGATTGCCGAAGATTCCCTTCACCATCGCCGCGTAGTCGGCGAGGGGGGGCGGCGATTCGTCGCGATAAGCGATGCCGAGCCCGCCGCCGAGATCGAGCCGTGACAGCGCGATGCCGTCGGCGCGCAGCGCCGCCACCAATTCGGCGAGCTTGGTGAAAGCGAGGCGAAAGGGCGCGAGATCCGTCAGCTGCGAGCCGATATGGACCGCGAGGCCGGCGAATTCGATCCCCGGCATATCGGCGGCGCGGCGCGCAACGCCGGCGATATGGGCGAGATCGATACCGAATTTGTTCTCGCTCTTGCCGGTCGAGATCTTGGCATGGGTCAGCGCGTCGACATCGGGGTTGACGCGGAGCATGACCGGCGCCCGCCGGTTCATGGCGACGGCCACGGCGTTAAGCGCGTCGAGCTCGGGGACGCTCTCGACGTTGATCTGATGGATGCCGGTTTCAAGGGCGAATTCCATCTCGGCCCGCGTCTTGCCGACGCCGGAGAAGACGATGCGCTGCGGCGGCACTCCGGCGGCGAGGGCGCGGCGCAGCTCGCCCTCGGAGACGACGTCGGCGCCGGCACCGAGTCGGGCGAAGGTGCCGATGATTGCGAGATTCGAGCTCGCCTTAACGGCATAGCAGATCGTTGCCCGCTGATCGGCAAACGCGGCGGCATAGGCTTGGTAATGGCCTTCAAGCCCGGCGGTCGAATAGCAGTAGAAGGGCGTTACAACTGCGGCGGCAATGTCGGCGAGCGCAACGCCCTCGGCGCAAAGTGCGCCGTTGCGATAGGCGAAGCCGGAGCCGGACAGCGGTCCCGGGGACTCACTCATGCGGGTAAATCCGCGGATAAGTCGTCGGGGCGCCCGGCGGCGGCGCCGGATCGGCCTTCTTGGCGCAGGCGGCGATGATGCAGACGGCAAGCACTATCAGGAGGCAGCGGGCCACAGCTCTCACAGGAACCTCTCCCGCGCATTGGCGACCGCGCGCTCGACATTTTCGGGGGCGGTGCCGCCGAAGCTCGTACGGCTCGCGACCGAGCTGGCCACGTCGAGAACGTCGAACACCGGGTTCGTGATGCGCTGATCGATCGCCTGCATCTCGGCGAGCGACAGCTGCGCCAGTTGCACGCCGCGCTCTTCAGCGCGCTTGACGAGGCTGCCGGTGACGTGATGCGCCTCCCGGAAGGGCAGGCCGAGCACGCGGACCAGCCAGTCGGCGAGATCGGTCGCCGTCGAGAAGCCGCGCTCGGCGGCGGCGCGCATCGCGGCTTCGTTGGCCGTCAGGTCGAGCACCATCCCCATCGTCGCCGCCAGGCACAGCTCCAGCGTATCGGCGACCTCGAAGGAGGGCTCTTTGTCCTCCTGCATGTCCTTGCCGTAGGCGAGCGGCAACCCCTTCATGACGGTCAGCAGTCCGACGAGCGCGCCGGCGAGGCGGCCGGTCTTGGCGCGCACCAGCTCCGCCGCGTCGGGATTGCGCTTCTGCGGCATGATCGAGCTGCCGCTGGTGAAGGCGTCGCTGAGGGCGACGAAGCGGAAGCCATCGCTACACCAAAGGATGATCTCCTCGGCGAAGCGCGAGAGATGTACACCGGCGATCGCCGCCGCTGCCATGTACTCGAGCGCGAAATCGCGATCGGAGACGGCATCGAGCGAATTCGCGGTCGGCCGATCGAACCCCAAAGCAGCGGCTGTCGCGTGGCGGTCGATCGGGAAGGAGGTACCGGCGAGAGCCGCCGAGCCGAGAGGGCATTCGTTGAGCCGCTTGCGGCAATCCGCCATGCGTCCGCGGTCGCGTCCCAGCATCTCGACATAGGCCAGGAGGTGGTGGCCGAAGGTCACCGGCTGGGCGATCTGAAGATGGGTGAAGCCCGGCATCACCGTCGCGGCATGGCGCTCGGCCTGGCCGAGCAGCGCCGCTTGCAGCGCCTGCATCTGGCGGTCGCCGCGGTCGATCGCGTTGCGCAGCCACAGCCGGAAATCGGTCGCCACCTGGTCGTTGCGCGAGCGCGCGGTGTGCAGCCGCCCGGCCGCCGGGCCGATCAGCTCGGCGAGGCGCTGCTCGACATTCATGTGAATGTCCTCATGCGCCCGCTTGAAGACGAATTTACCCGCGAGGATCTCGCCGAGAATTTGCTCTAGACCGCCGGCGATCGCCTCGCCATCTTCCGCCGAGAGGATCTTCTGCCGGACGAGCATGGCGCAATGCGCCTTCGAGCCGGCGATGTCCTCGGCGAAGAGACGCTTGTCGAAATCGATCGAGGCATTGATGCGCTCCATGATCTCGGCCGGCCTGCCGGCGAAACGGCCGCCCCAGGCGGCGTTTGCTGGCGGCGAGGCGGTGGATTCGCTCATCTGGGGCAAATCGGAGGCGTGATGCAGCGGCGCAGCATTCTCATGGTGGTCGTAGTCCTTTGTCTCGCCGTCGTCGGCTTTACCGCCTATCGCGTGTTGCAGCAACCCAATGTCGCACTTGTCCCGGTGCCGATGGCTGGCGCTCCGGCGTCGATCGGGCAGTTTATCCCGGTCGACCCGCCCCGGCCAGCGCCCGAGGTCAGTTTCACAACCGAATCCGGCGGAAATGTGAGCCTCGCCGACTTCCGCGGCCGCGTCGTGCTGCTCAATCTCTGGGCGACGTGGTGCGAGCCTTGCATCCGCGAGATGCCGGCGCTCGACCGGCTGCAGGGCAAGCTCGGCGGCAAGGATTTCGCAGTTGTCCTAGTGTCGCAGGACCGCGGCGGCGCCACCGTCGTCGATCCGTTCTTCGCCAAGCTCGGCCTGTCCAATCTGCAGACCTATCTCGATCCGAAGAGCGCCGTCGGCCACGGCTTCGCCGTCGCCGGCCTGCCGACCAGCTTCCTCGTCGACCGCGACGGCACGATCATCGGCAGCGTCCAAGGCGCCGCGCCATGGGAGGGCGGAGCGGTCGAGGCGATGATTCGCGACAGAATCGCGAGCAGCGAAAAGAAATCCGCGACGCTGGACCGGTCGACGAGCCCGTCTCCGTAGAACCCGCGGCGGGAAGCTTCCGCCCGACCGCGCCGCCTTTACGCGATTTTAATCCGAATACTGTCTGGATGGGCTCGGCTGCCGTCGTCCGATGGCGCTTACCCTTTTCTTCCCGGTGCCTCAGATGCGCGTTCGGTCGTTTTTCATCGCCTGCATGTCCGCGACTTCGGCGATCGCCGTCGTCGTCGCCGGCGTCACGGTCTTCAATTCGCTGGGCCGCTATCAGGCGGAGACCTCGGCGCGCGACGCCATCGGCGTTGCCGGCAAGCTCATGAAGGCCAACGAGATCATGTCGAACGAGCGCGGCCCGTTCAGTCTCGCCATGCTGATGGAGGCGCCGTTGCCGGCCAAGGAGCAGGAGAATATCGCGCGGCTGCGCGCCGAGACCGATGGCTCGTTCGCCGCGACGGCGGAAATCCTGCGGCAGGCGGCCGGCGAGACGGCCACGGCGCAGAGCGCCGAGCTGCTGCAGATCGCCGCGCAGCTCAAGACGGCGCGCGCTGCCGCCGATCGCGAGATCGAGAAGCCGCTGAAGCAACGGTCGGCCGACACCAACGCCGCCTATGTGAAAGCGACGGATGAGCTGCTCGGACGCGTCACGGCGCTTGTCGATGTCATCGCCGCAACGGCGATACGACAGGACAGCGCCGTCGCAATCTATTTCGGCATCGCGCGGGCGAGCGCGGTGATGCGCGACCACAATTCCTGGCGCGGTCCGACCTTCCTCGAAGCGGTCGCCTCGGGCAAGCCGATGGCGCCGGAAACCCTGGCGAAGCTCGACAAGGCCACCGGATATCTCGAGCAGGACTGGATCGCCATCGAGACCGGCGTTCGGCAGGCCGGTAACCCGCCGGTGCTGGTCAAGGCCGTCGACATCGTCAAGGCGAAGTATTTCGGCGATGCCGTGCCGGTCTACAATAAGGTCCTCGCGGCCGGCCGCAGCGACGGCAAATATCCCTTCGACGGCGCGGAATACCGGCGTCTCCATACACCGGGTCAGGCTACGATCACCGCGGTGCGGGACGCCGCTTTCGAGGCCGCGGCGGAGCGCATCGGAGAGGCGCGCGACGACGCGTTCCGCGCGCTGATGCTGGCGGTCTTCGCCCTGGTTCTCGTCGTCGCCTCGGTGATCGCCGTAGCCGTCGTGTTCGGTCGCCGCGTCGTGTCGCCGCTGATCGGCATGACCGCTACCATTACCCGCATCGCCGACAACGATCTCGACATCGCCGTCGCCGGACGCGGGCGGCGCGACGAGATCGGCGAGATGGCCGAGGCGCTCGAGACGCTTCGTCTCAATGCCGTTTCGGCGCGCGAGCTCGCCGCCGAGAACGCGGTCCAGCAGCAGGAACGTCTGGCACGAGGCGAGCGCGTCGAGACGGCGACCGGCAGCTTCGACCGCGACAGCGCGTCGGTCATCGACGAGGTTCGCTCGGCTGCCGCCACGATGAAGACCCAGGCCGAGAATACGGCCAGGATCGCCCAGTCGGTCGAGAGCCGCACCGTCACCGTCGCCGCCGCCGCGGAGCAGGCCTCGGCGAACGTGCAGACCGTCGCCGCCGCGACCGAGGAGCTCGCCGCATCGATCGTCGAGATCGGCCGCCGCATCGGACAATCGGCCGAGATCGCCGTCAAGGCCGAGCAGATCGCTACGGCGGCCTCGGACGAGATCGGCGGCCTCGCGACCGCGTCCGAGAAGATCGGCGAGGTTGTCGGGCTGATCCAGAACATCGCCAGCCAGACCAACCTTCTCGCCCTCAACGCCACCATCGAGGCGGCGCGCGCCGGCGAGGCGGGCCGCGGCTTCGCCGTCGTCGCGAGCGAGGTCAAGACCCTCGCCGCCCAGACCGCCAAGGCAACCGAGGAGATCGCCGCGCAGATCGGCAAGATCCAGGAAGAGACCGGCGCTGCCGTCGACCGCGTCAAGAGCATCGCCGGGACGATCGCCGAGATCAACAAGCTGGCCGGCGAGATCACCGCCGCCGTCGAGCAGCAGAACGCCGCTACCTCGGAGATCGCCCGCAACGTCCAGCAGGCGGCGGAAGGCACCCGCCTCGTCACCACCGAGATTGCCGACGTCAGCACGGAGATGAGCCAGTCCGGCGCCGCCGCCAAGAGCATGGAGGACACCGTCGGCGCCCTCTCCGCCAAGGCCGAGGCGCTGACCAGACAGATCTCCGGCTTCCTCGCCGAGGTCAGAGCCGCCTGAAGCGCCGTTCGCTCGGCATGCTCACTGCGGCCGCTTTCCCAGCACCCGCTGCAGGAAGGCCGCGGCGCGCTTCAGACCCGCCTCGTCGATGCCGTGGCCGAGGCCGGCGCAGGTCAGTGTCTCGACTTGCACCCCCGCCGCCTTCAGCGACGCTTCCGCCATGGCGAGGGCGTCGAACGGGACGACCAGATCGGCATCGCCGTGCACCAGCAGCACCGGCGGGCGCGAGCGGATCTCTTGCGGCAGCGCCTCGCCGGCGAGCAGCGCGCCGGAGAACCCGACGATCCCGGCGATCGGCTTTTCCCGCCGCAGCCCGACGTAGAGCGCCATCATCGTGCCTTGCGAGAAGCCGATCAGCGCGAGATCGCTCTCGCCGAGGCCACGCGTCGCCAGCGCGCGGTCGATATAGGCGTTGAGGATCGGTGCCGCGGCGCCGACCTCCGCCACAAGAGTCGCCGGGGTGCGATCCTGCAGGCTGAACCATTGATGGCCGTAAGGTCCCATGTCGCAGGGAAAGGGGGCGTTCGGCGCGACGAACTCAGCGTCCGGCAGGATCTGCGCGAAGAGCGGCGCGAGGCCGATCAGATCGTTGCCGTCGGCCCCGAGACCGTGCAGAAGAACCACGAGGCGGCGCGGCTTGCCGCCGGCAGCGGCGGGGTGCGATGGGCCCTCGAGGGTCGGCAGCATGCGGGATATCCTATCGAAAAGGGGCGGGACCGGGCAGCGTGCCAGGGATAGCGCAGCGACCGCAGCCTGTCACGCGCTGGCCCGCCGCCGTCTACCAGCCGGCGGTCGGGCTAGGGTTATGCTGATTCGTCCAGGGTCCGGAGCGATCGTAGCCGCCGGCGCAGCCACCGAGCGCCATGGCGACGAGCAGGGCCGAAAGGAAGGTGAGTCGATGCATGGCGGTTTCGTCCTGATTGGTGAGGATCTTAGCCTCGTCTCGGGATCGGGTTTGACGCGATCGTCGCAATCCACTGTCCACCAGTTCGCATTTTTCAGGGCCGCGCCAGAGGATGGACCCTAACCTGGGGAGAACCTAAGACTTGAGGCAAAGAGCGAAATTTTTCAACGAGAAGTCGCCAGCGCGATCTCAGGGGCCGTGGGATCGATCTACCAGCCGGCGGTCGGGGAGGGATTGTGCCGATCGTACATGCGCGCGCGGTAGAGATCGTCCGCACGGTCGGTGTTGTCGGCGCAGCCGGCGGCCGCCATGACGGCAAGCATTATCGAGAGGATGATGAGGCGATGCATGATCGTTCCCTTGCGGACGGCCGCGGTTGGCGATCGATCACTAGGGCGCGACGTCGGTATATTCCAAGGTCAGCAAGGCTGCCATGACGCTTGCGCTGGTCACCCGTTTCGCGCCTAGTCCGACGGGACTTCTCCACCTTGGCCATGCCCATGCGGCCCTCTACGCGTGGCGGCGCGCGCGCGAGGCCGGCGGGTCCTTCCTGCTGCGCATTGAGGACATCGATGCGACGCGCTGCCGCGACGAGTTCACACAGGCCGCGCTCGTCGATCTCGTCTGGCTTGGAATCGAGTGGGACGGGCCGGTTCGCCGCCAGTCGGCGCATCTCGACGACTACCGCGCGGCGCTGAAGCGGCTGAGCGAGCTGGACCTGCTCTACCCCTGCTTCTGCACGCGGGCCGAGATCGCGGCGGAGATCGCCCGCGCTGGCGGGGCGCCGCACGGTGCCGAGGGAATGGTCTATCCTGGCACCTGCCGGCGTCTCAGCGCGGCGGAGCGGCAGGAGCGCATCGCGTCGGATGCCAGCTTCGCGCTGCGCCTCGACGTCGCCGCCGCGCTGGCCCGTACCGGCGCACTGCACTGGACTGACGAGATGGCCGGCGAGATCGCGGCGGAGCCGGCGCGCCACGGCGATGTCGTGCTCGCCCGCAAGGAGACGCCGACGAGCTATCATCTCGCGGTGACGGTCGACGATGCGCTGCAGAGGGTGACGCTGGTCACGCGCGGCGCCGATCTTTTCGCAGCGACCGATATCCATCGCCTTCTGCAGGCGCTGCTCGACCTGCCGGTGCCGCGCTATCATCATCACGCCCTGCTGACCGATGCGGCGGGGCGGCGCTACGCCAAGCGCGACCGCTCGCTCACCATCGCGGCGTTGCGCCAATCCGGCCGCGACTCGGCGACGGTGCGCCGCATGGCGGGATTCGTCAATCCAGCGGCCGGCGTAGTCCGGTGACCAATTCGACGTAGTCGGGATCATCCGGCGTGATCAACCCGTGGCGCAGCGCAAAGTCGATGATCACGAGGCTGACGTTGAACTTGAAATCGTGGGTGTCGCGAACCCGGAGGACGACCTCCGTGGCCAGCATCAGGTTGAACTCGGCGATCTCGCCGTCGGTGTTGTGCGGCGTCACCGACGCTGGGATCTCGAGGTCGTAGACGAAGAGCAAATCGTCGCGCAGCCCTCCCTTCGTCTCCATGCGATAGGTGATCGCCCCGACCGGCACGGCGCGAATGACGAGTTCGCTCGCCAGCCCGGCCTCCTCGTCGGCTTCCTTGAGCAGCGTCTCGAACACGCCGTGACCGTTGCCGATGCCGCCGGCGACCAAGTTGTCGAGCTTGTTCGGCTCGACCTTCTTGTCCGCGGCGCGAGTGCCGATCCACAGCTTGAGCCCGTCGGGATCGCGCCGCAACCCGTTGAGGTGGACGCCGTGCGCCCGCGCTCCAAAGAAGGCGAGGGCGCCACGATCGAGCCGGAACAGCGGCGGCTCGCCCCAGCGCGGCGAAATCATGAAGTACTCGTCGCGCCAGCCTTCGACGACGCCCGCGTTGCCGAGCGCCTTGACGATCTCGTCCAGCGCCGCGCTGACCCGCGCGAAATCGGGCTCGCCGAGGATCGTCACCGCATCGTCGGCAACGGCGAAGACTTCAGGGAAGCGGCGCAGCACCTCGGCATTATCGTGCCGGATCAGCCCGACCCGCTGCCCGGCGAGGAGCAGCGGCCGGAAACGCTCGGGACGATAGGTGTTGCAGGCCCTGATATGATCGAGAAAGCCCATGTCGCCTCGCCAGCGGTGATGCGTCAGCCTCGCTAACGCTGCATCTGTCCGGAAACGCCGCGTTGCCGGTCGATCTTGCGCGAATCTAGCCGATCTTTGCACAAAACTGCGGATGGACCGCTGCAGGGATTGTTTACCATTTCGTGGGCACGATCTATCAGTGGTTGTGGCAGCCAGGAGAGCATCATGTCAGCAAGGAAATTCGGGTTCATGACCGTCCTCGCCGTTCTGGCCCTGGCCGGCTGCGCCGGCGATCAGCCGCCGAGCGACGCGTTGCACGGCGGTGAATCGCAGAACACCGCCGGGATCACCAAAGATATCAACGCGACGTTTTCGACCGGCGATTCGACGATGAACCCGCTGGGTCCGCGCTCATTCCGCGAGTGAGCCGCGGCCTCGCCCGCGACCGGATCGAAACCTGATCCAGCGCGTTTCCTCACATGCGCAGTGGAGGTGACGCAATGGCGAGGAATGGCGAACATATCGAAGTACCGACGACCGCGGCGCGGAGCGCCTCGAAAGAAGGTGTCGGACGCTATGTCCTGACGATTTCTCTCTTCCTCGTCGTCGTCGCCTTCGTGATCGCCTATTTCGCGTTGCGCTGATCCGGCCGCCAGGGCCGTCTCAGCCTCTGTCGGCGCTCGCCAAATGGCGCTATAGTGCAGCGATGTACACGCTTTTCATGATCCTCATCCCGGTCGCCATGCTGGCGACTCTCGGCGTTCTCGGATTCGGCGTCTTCCAGATGATCCGCGGCGGCGATCCCCGGCGCGCCAACAAGCTGATGCAGATGCGCGTCGTGCTGCAGGGGCTGGCGCTGATCCTTTTCGCGATCTTCATGATGATGCTCAAGCGCTGAGGGGCGGCGCCATGGTCCTGCTGACGCGCATCTACACCCGCGGCGGCGATACCGGCGAGACCTCGCTCGGCGACGGTGCCAGGGTTCCCAAGCATGCATTACGCGTCGCCGCGATCGGCACCGTCGATGAGGCCAATGCCGCCGTCGGCCTCGCGCGCCTGCATGCTTCGGGTGACGACGATGCGATGCTGGCGCGCATCCAGCATGATCTCTTTGATCTCGGCGCGGATCTCTGCACCCCCGAGGACGGGCGGCGAAGCGAAGGCGCGCTGCGCATCGTCGCGGCGCAGGTCGAGAGGCTCGAGCGCGAGATCGACATGATGAACGAGCTGTTGGCGCCCCTCACTTCCTTCGTGCTGCCTGGCGGCTCGCCTTGCGCCGCCCATCTCCATCTCGCGCGGACCGTGTCGCGCCGCGCCGAGCGCCTGGTCAGCGAGCTCGCCACCGTCGAGCCGGTCAATCCCGAGGCGCTGAAATACATCAATCGCGTCTCCGACCATCTCTTCGTTCTCAGCCGGCGCGTCAACGACAACGGCGCGGCCGATGTGCTGTGGCTCCCCGGTGCCAACCGCTGACTCGGTTTTTGCGCGCGCGAAGGTGCGGCTTCCGGCTGAGTCCTTGCAATTCTTCGGGATTTCTCGCCGTGGAGATGAAACTCTTGCCTTCGAGTTGTGCGCGTGCACAATTCCCGCCGCCGCGCGCCCGACGATGCTGAAAGACACCGATGAAGCAGGTTAGCCGATGAAGATCCTGGTCGCCGTCAAACGGGTCGTCGACTACAACGTCAAGGTGCGCGTCAAGGCGGACAAGACCGGCGTCGAGACCGCCAACGTCAAGATGTCGATGAATCCCTTCGACGAGATCGGCGTCGAGGAGGCGCTGCGGCTGAGGGAGGCTGGCGTCGCGACCGAGGTCGTCGCGGTCTCAATGGGCGTCCAGCAATGCCAGGAGACGATCCGCACCGCCCTGGCGATGGGCGCCGACCGTGGCATTCACGTTCTCAGCGACGCCGTGCTCGAGCCGCTCGCCGTCGCCAAGCTGCTTAAGGCGATCGTCGAGAAGGAGAAGCCGGAACTGGTGATCCTCGGTAAGCAGGCGATCGACGACGATTGCAACCAGACCGGCCAGATGCTGGCCGCGCTGCTCTCCTGGCCGCAGGCGACATTCGCCTCCAAGGTCAAGCGTGAGGGCGAGCGCCTAGTCGTCACCCGCGAGGTCGACGGCGGTCTTGAGACGGTCTCCCTCAAGCTGCCCGCCGTGGTGACGACGGATTTACGGCTTAACGAGCCGCGTTACGCCTCGCTGCCCAACATCATGAAGGCGAAGAAAAAGCCGATCGACCAGTTGACGCCGGAGACGCTCGGCGTCGACGTGGCGCCGAGGCTGATGACCCTGAAGGTCGAGGAGCCGGCGAAGCGGCAGGGCGGGCGTAAGGTCGCCTCGGTCGCCGAGCTGGTCGACAAGCTGCGGAACGAGGCGCGAGTCATCTGATGACGATCCTGCTGCTCGCCGAGCACGGCGCCGAGGGGCTGAAGCCCGCCACGCTCAACACCGTAACCGCCGCCGTCGCGATAGGCGGCGATATTCACATTCTCGTCGCCGGCCAGAATTGCCGGCCCGCTGCCGAATCCGCCGCGAAGATCCCGGGCATCGCCAAGGTGCTGCTGGCGGATGACGCCGCCTATGCGCATGGCATGGCCGAGGATGTCGCGCCGCTGATCGTCAAGCTGGCGCGCGACGCCTCCTATTCCCATGTGCTGGCGTCAGCGACGACGCAGGGTAAGAACGTCCTGCCGCGCGTCGCGGCGCTGCTCGACGTCATGCAGATTTCCGACATTGCCGCGGTCGTCTCGCCCGACACCTTCGTACGGCCAATCTACGCCGGCAATGCCCTGGCGACGGTGCAATCAAAGGATGGGATCAAAGTGATCACGGTGCGCGGCACCGGCTTCGCGGCTGCGCCCGCCGAAGGCGGCAGCGCGGCGATCGAAAGCGTCGGCGGCACCGCGGCTGCCGGGCTCTCCGAGTTCGTCGGCGCCGAGCTCTCGAAATCTGAGCGGCCCGAGCTGACCGCTGCGCGTATCGTCATTTCCGGCGGCCGCGGCATGCAGTCGGGCGATAATTTCCACCTCATCGAGGCGATCGCCGACAAGCTCGGCGCTGCGGTCGGCGCCTCGCGCGCCGCGGTCGATGCCGGCTTCGTGCCGAACGATTATCAGGTCGGCCAGACCGGCAAGATCGTCGCGCCCGAGCTCTACATCGCGGTCGGCATCTCCGGCGCCATCCAGCACCTCGCCGGCATGAAGGACTCCAAGGTCATCGTCGCCATCAATAAGGACGAGGAGGCACCGATGTTCCAGATCGCCGACTACGGACTCGTGGGCGATCTCTTCAAGATATTGCCGGAGCTCGATGCCGAGCTGGCGAAGGGCAAGTAGACGGCGATGGGGCGCGCCAGGCCGGCCCCGAAGCTCGAGATTGGATTTGAGATGATCAAGACGGTTGGCGTCATCGGCGCGGGTCAGATGGGCAGCGGCATCGCGCATGTCTGCGCGCTATCCGGTCTCGACGTGCACATCGCCGACGTCGATCCGGCGGCACTGCAACGGGCCCACGAGACGATCGACAAGAACCTCGCGCGCCAGGTGACCCGCGGCAAGATCACCGAGGCCGAGAAACAGGCTGCGATGGCCCATATCACGACGGGCACCGATTACGCACGGTTTGGCCAGTCCGACATCGTCATCGAGGCGGCGATCGAGAAGGAGACCGTCAAGCGCGAGATCTTCAAGCTGCTGATCCCGCATCTGAAGCCCGAGGCGATTATCGCCAGTAACACTTCGTCGATCTCGATCACGCGCCTCGCGTCCTCGACCGACCGGGCGGCGAAGTTCATCGGCATGCATTTCATGAATCCGGTGCCGGTCATGAGCCTCGTCGAGCTGATCCGCGGCATCGCCACGGACGAGCCGACCTTCGCTGCGGTCAACGACCTCGCGGTCAAGCTCGGCAAGCGACCGATCGCCGCCGAGGATTTCCCCGCCTTCATCGTCAACCGCATCCTGCTGCCGATGATCAACGAGGCGATCTATACGCTCTACGAGGGCGTCGGCTCGGTCGATGCGATAGACACCGCGATGAAGCTCGGCGCCAACCATCCCATGGGGCCGCTCGAGCTCGCCGATTTCATCGGCCTCGACACCTGCCTCTCGATCATGCAGGTGCTCTACGAGGGCCTCGCCGATTCGAAGTACCGGCCCTGTCCGCTCCTCGTCAAATACGTCGAGGCCGGCTGGCTCGGCCGCAAGGCTCAGCGGGGCTTCTACGATTACCGCGGCGAAAAGCCGGTGCCGACTCGATAGCGTTGCGGACACCGACACCAGATCTTGTGGCGCTCGCCGTCCGAAGGTTGAGATTTCGTCACGATGCTGCCACACTGGTCAGCTATGAACGTACCGTTGCAGGTTCGGGGGATTTGACGACTCGGGGATAGGTGAGCGTTCGATGTCCTTGGAGAATTGTCCGGCTCTGGTGCTCAACGCGGATTTCCGTCCGCTGTCGTATTTCCCGTTGTCGCTGTGGTCGTGGCAGGAGACCGTGAAGGCGGTCTTCCTCGATCGCGTCAATATCATTTCCGAATACGACGAGCGGGTGCACAGCCCGAATTGGGAGATGCGGTTGCCGAGCGTGATCTCGCTCAAGGAATACATTCCGGCAGCACGCCGTCCGGCCTTCACGCGCTTCAACGTCTTCCTGCGCGATCGCTTCAGCTGCCAGTACTGCAACACCGCCTACCCGTCGCACGAGTTGACGTTCGACCACGTTATCCCGCGCTCGCGCGGCGGCCGCACGACCTGGACCAACGTCGTCACGGCTTGCTCGAGTTGTAATCTGCTGAAGGGCAGCCGGCTGCCGCACGAGAGCGGCATGTACCCGCGGTGGCGGCCGCTGCAGCCGACGACTCACGCACTACAGGAAAACGGCCGCGGCTTCCCGCCCAACTTCCTCCACCAGAGCTGGCGCGATTTCCTCTACTGGGACACCGAGCTCGATCCGGTCTAAATCCGCGTGGACAACCAGATCGCCAGCCTGGAGCCCGCCTTGATGACCGTCGTCAGCACTTCATAGCCCAGCGTCTCCCGCGCGCCATGCTCGAGCGCGACAGCGCGATGCTCGAGCTCGTCGTCGCGGAACTCGGAGATTGTCGCCTTGAGCGCCTTCTCGCTCTCGCCGAGTTGCTCCGCCTGGTCGCCGTAATGCGCGTCGATGACCTCTTCGACGGCGACGGTGCAGGCCATCGCGGCGCGCGCGCCGAACAGCGCCGTCGCGGCGCCGAGCGTGAAGCCGGCGACGTGCCATAGCGGCGCCAGCGCAGTCGGCCGCACGCGCCGCTCCACGAGCAGCCGGTCGAACTCGGCAAGATGACGCTTCTCCTGCGCTGCCATGGCGCGGATCGGCGCCGCGGCGCGGCTGCGGCCGAGGATCGCGAGCTGTCCCTCGTAGATCCGCTTGGCGCCGTACTCGCCGGCCTGGTCGACGCGGATCATCGCGGCGACCCGATCCGCCGGCTTCGGATCGCCGGGCAGGCGATGGACGCGGCGCTGCGCCGTCGGGCCGCTCGTCGCATCCTTGGTCATCGCGCGCCTCCGCGGGTCGGGAGCTGTCGCAGCCCGCCGATGCCCAAGGCGAACAGCGCCAGCGAGGCGAGCAGGTTCCAGCCGGCCAGCGACACGCCGAACAGCCGCCACGCCGCCTCGTCGCAATTGACGGGCTGGCGCGCCACCAGCTGGCGCTTCAGCTCCTCGATCGAGGCCGCCCCGCCGACGCTCCCGGTGCAGGCGGTAGGGCCGGCGAACCAATGCTGCTCGACCCCGACGTGGTAGAAGGCGAGGATGGCGCTGGCGCCGAAGAGCAGCACTGTCGCCGCGATCGCGAGCCGGGCCCCGATGGTGCTGCCCGCGATCCCCAGGAGCGCGAAGACGATCGCCGCATAGTATGGCCAGCGCTCATAAAGACAGAGCTCGCAGGGCGCGAGGCCGCCGATATATTGGAACCCGAGCGCGGCGAGAATGACCGCCGCGCTGCCCAGCAGCAGCGGAAGCAGCAGGATGCGCGGCGAGGGTGCGGTCGTCATGGCCTCAGCCCTCCGGCGCCTGCTTCTTCCCCGGAACGAGATAGCGCACCGCGACGAAGCCGCCGACCAGCAACACGACGAAGACCGTCATGAGCAGCGTCAGCCGCCCTTCGATGAACCCACGGATCGGCTCGCCGAACTTCCACAGCAGCGCTGCCAGCAGGAAGAACCGCAGCGCCCGGCACGCCACCGACGCGATCGAGAAGCGCACCAAGTCGAAGTGGAACGCGCCGCTGGCGATCGTCACGATCTTGTAGGGGATCGGCGTCATCCCCTTGGCGATAATGATCCACACGCCCCAGCGCCGGTAGAGCGCCTCCATTGCGTAGAATTTATTGAGCAGCCCATAGAACCGCAGGATGCGGACGCCGATCGTATCGAAGGCGAGCCGGCCGATCGCATAGCCGAGGAACCCGCCGGCGACCGAAGCCAGCGTCGCGACCGTCGCCAGAAACCAGGCATCCTGCGGCGAGGCGAGGATCATCGGGATGAGCAGCAGATCCGGCGGGATCGGGAAGAAGGAACTCTCGACAAAGGCGATTGCCGCCAGGAACCACACCGCGTTCGGATCGGCGGCGAGGTGCAGCGTCCAGTCGTACAGGCTTTGCATGAGGCGAAAACCGGGTTGGGGCGGGCGCGGCGGATCTAGCCGCATCGCGTAGCCGGACGCAAGCTGTATGGAGCGGGGCGACTAGCAAGGGACGATTGCCGGGAGCATTATCGATCCCTCCACCGTAAGCGGTTGGACGACCGCGCCGCGAGCGGCAAGCGGACGCGAAATGCGCAAGTGCGGACCGAAATCAGCTCGCTCGAAGAACCGCGACTAACGTCTTGGCGGGTGTCTTTGGCGGAGCTATAGATAGCCTCACTGCGGGCGTGGTGAAATTGGTAGACGCGCTGGACTCAAAATCCGATGATGTCCTTCTGAAACAAAAAATTACCTTGTTATTTCAGGTGCTTACGGTAGGCTATGAGCTGTCGTTGCCCTTACGCATGTCTTACACAAAAGCATGTTCGGGCGCCCCTGGTTCTTAGGTTCCTATGGCGGAGCATCATGAACTTCTCGGCGGCAAGCTCCACGTCTATAAGCGGGACAACAGCCGCTTCTGGCAGTGCTCGACGTTCCTAGGTGGCCGGAACTATCGTGTGAGCACTAAGGAAGAGAGCCTCGGCCGGGCCAAAGACATCGCCGAGGATTGGTATCTTGAGCTGAAAGGAAAATCCCGCGCAGGCGAACTAAAGCATGGGAAGACGTTTATGTTTGCTGCGGCGCAGTTTCGGAAGGAATATGAGGCGCTCACGGCGGGAGAACGAAACGCAGAATATGTCGCAGGGCACTGGGCCCGCCTCCGGGTCCATCTTGAGCCGTTCTTCGGTACGAAAGTCGTCTCCGAGATTACGCCAGGTTTGGTACAGGAGTATCGCGTCCACCGCGCAACCTCACGGAAACATCCGAAAACCGGCGAGTCCATGCGACCATCGCGGACCACGATCCACCACGAGATCGTGACGCTCCGTCATGTCCTCAAAACTGCCGAGCGGCACGGCTGGCTGCAATACGTTCCCGATCTCTCCCCTCCTTACAGGTCGTCGGGGAAAATTTCGCATCGGGCATGGTTTTCGCCAGAGGAATACAAGCAGCTCTACGAGGCCACTCGACGGCGAGCGAAGGACCCGCCGAAGCCACGTTGGCGGTGGGCTTGCGAACAGATGCACGATTTCGTCCTATTCATGGTCACACCGGCCTGCGCCCGGACGAGGCGTGGCGACTGCAGTTCCGCGATGTGGAGATCGTCGAGGATGCCGGTTCGAACGAAACCATCCTGGAGATCAGCGTTCGCGACAAACGCGGCGTCGGCTATTGCAAGAGCATGCCAGGCGCCGTTGTCCCATTTGAAAGGTTGCGGGACCGTCGACGGCCCGAGGGACAAGGGCGCCACCAGCGGAGCCCAATCCAGACGGCCAAGGAACTCTCGCTGGACGGCGACTTACCCCAGCCGACCGACCGCATTTTTCCAAAGACCCATCGCGAGTTGCTGAACTCGATTCTCGGGGAAGAAGAGTTGAAGAGTGACCGCGAGGGCAATCGGCGGACGGCCTATAGCCTACGGCACACCTATATCTCCATGCGGTTGATGGAAGGCACCGACATCTATCAGATAGCTAAGAACTGTCGCACTAGCGTCGAGATGATCGAGAAATTCTACGCTTCGCATATCAAGAACATGATCGATGCTTCCGCCGTTAATGTCCGTCGAAAGCGGTTGAACGACCGCGTCCCTAAGCGTGAAGCGGACGCGAAACGCGCTAAGCCTTCACGGAAACCCGTGGCTCAAGAGACGCGCCAAGAACATCTTGGCGGCTCCGTTTGACAACGCTATAGATAGTGCCGCTGCGGGCGTGGTGAAATTGGTAGACGCGCTGGATTCAAAATCCAGTTCCGAGAGGAGTGTCGGTTCGAGTCCGACCGCCCGCACCAAATGAATGAGTGATAGAATCATAGTAGAAGCGGGGTGCCCTAGCAATAACCGGCTGGCGATTATCAGGCTCATAACCTGAAGGTCATAGGTTCAAATCCTATCCCCGCAACCAAGCATAGCTATCCGCATACTGCATTGTAAAGCAAAGTCTTTCGGCCGGAGATGACGCAAGCTGTCGAAGATCCGACATACCGAAATGGCTGTATATAAACGCCTTTCAGGTTTCCGCGCCGAAGTATGCCGCCTTGATCTGGCTACGATCGAAAGATTCGCAACGGGATAAAGTAACTTCGCGAAATCCGACCTTGCGGGGCTTCGTGCTCAGAAATTAGCGCAATTTCGGCGCGGAGCGCCCGTATAGCGCAGCGCCGACCACGCCCGCCGCCGTCAGGCGACGGCCCTGAGTTCTTCCTTCTGCGCTCGCGCCACCGCACAGGTGAGCGCCACATGGGAGCGGGGTGACATTTTGCAGCCGAAGGCGCCGCCGCAAATCCAACGCGTGGCCCAAGTGAGGAAGGCTGAAGCCCCGATCAAGCCAGCGGCTTTCGACAGCTGATGGAAGTCCTTTCCCATATCGAGAACGGCCGCAAACAGCGCCTTGGAAAGAGAGAGGATATATGCAGTCGTGTCTCCTCTAAGGGCGGCCGGTATCCAAGAGCATTGCGCAGGTTCTGATCCTCTCATTCCGGAACATGTGCCGGCTTTTGAAGAGTCGGACGGCGGTGATGTCCTCGGGGGTAAGGTAGTCCGCGCCCGTACCGTGCAGTGCGAAACAGCATAGGCGCGTTTCCCGCATCTCTGCGGCGTGGATCGCCACCCGCGAGGCGGGCGCCGCGAACGCCAAAGTACCTGGTCCGAAGTATTCGCCGTGAGCGGGTTGATCGGGTTCTGCTCGGAAGTCGCACCGTCCGCCGATTTCAGTGGCCGTCATGCAGAGCGTCGGCACTTCGAACTCCAAGGCCAAGTGCCCGGGCTCGGTGTGCCTCGGTGTGCCAGCGAAGCTCGAAGGCAGTCTCCTCGATGCCGAACTCGATCCGGCTCTGTTGTCTGGTGACGGGCAACACCCTGTCTCCTGCGGATCACTGGACACCCTGCCGCTGAGCCGATTCTAGGAGCCCAGAGGGCTAGCCGGCTGAAAAGCTCTATACCGATATCCGGACCTTGAAGCTTCTCCTGGCGCCATCGTCACGCGAGAACGCCGCGACGGAAAGCTTCTCGAGCACCTGCCCGAAGTGGCTGATGGCGGGAACGGGCGCCATCGGGAAATCGGTTCCAAAGAGCACATGGTCGTGCCGTGCCACCAGAGGTGACCTGATTAAAATCCTTTGGCATGACGGTCTCGGCATGTCGCTCTATGCCAAGCGACTGGAGAAAGGCCGCTTCATCTGGCCGTCACCGGCCGACGGCGTCGTCGCGATCTCGGCCTCGCAGCGCGATCGGCAACCAAGTGCCTGCGGCGCTTCATCGGGCGGCCTGCAACCCCTGCCAGCTGGCCGCCCGATGAAGCCGCAATTTTCCGGCCCCAAGTGGTCCAAGGATGGGGGCAAGTCCAACTCGGCGACGGACTCTAACTGATTCTGGAGGAGTTCTCAGGGCGCTGGTCACAAGCTCTCCTCGTCTCACTCAGGTGCCGCGCCAAGCGATCCGGTCGACAGGGCGAGCGTCGCGGCAGCCGACAGCGCTGTGCTGTAGGCATCCGTGGCCCCATTCTTTGCTTGCAGGAGCTGGGTTTCCGCCAGCGTCAAGTCGGTGATCGAGCCAACGCCGTTGCGATAGGCGGCCAGCGCCGAATCGAAAGTCGTCTGGGCCGCCGCCTCCAAGGCTTGAGACGCCGAGTAGGCGGAAAGGCTGGTGTGCAGGGCGTTGTCGGCAAACACGATCTGCTGCACCGCGTCGTTCCGGACCTGGGTCAACCGGGTATCGGCGCTGTCGGCTTCCGCCCGGGCTCGGGCGAGCTGCGCATCGCGCGTACCGCCATCATAGAGCGGGACGGTCACCCCGGCGAAGATGCTGCTGCCAAGGTGATTGCCGTTGATGTTGACCGTCGGCGGCTGCTGTCCGCCGGACGGGAGACTTGTCACGTTCAAGCCTCCCGAGCTGTAGCTACCGTTTGCCGAGAGGAAGAACTTCGACTTGAACTCCGCCTGCGCCGCCCTGATATTCGCGAGGCTCGCCTTTTGCGCGGCATAGGCGCTCTGCACGTCCGGCCGGCGGGCGAGGGCTTGCGAGATGATGCTTTCGACTGGCGCGGCCATCGATGGCGAGAGCTTGCGGCCCGAGACCTCGGCGATCTTGATCTTCGTGAGCGGCGAGATGCCCATCGCTGTGATCAGGGCCAAATAGGCGTCCTCTGCTCCGCCGGTTGCCTGCACCACCGCGAGATTGGCCTGTGCGGTACCCTGGCGGGCCTGGGCAACCTCGGTCACCGTTCCGATGTCATGCTTGTAGCGATCCTCCGCGGCCGCCTGGACGTTCTGCGCGTTCTTCAAGGATTGCGTCGCCGTGGCGAGACGCGCCTGGGCGGCGGCGTGATTATAGAACGTAAGGGTGACGCGGTAGATGAGCTGCTGATGCACAGCGGTGAAGGCGATGTTCGAGATCACCGAACCTTGTTTCGCCGCGTCCACCACGGCAGCGCGCTCGCCAAAATCGAAGAGGAGCCATTGCAGGGACAGAGCCGAGACGGTGCCGTCCAGCGACGAGTTGTTGCTGAAACCGGTCCCGACCGCCGTTTGGTGACCGCTGCTACCTTGATACCCGCCGATGGCGGTTGCCGTGATGTTCGGTAGAAAGGCGCTTTCGGCGACCCCGGCGACGAGGGCGGCGCGCCGTGCGTCGTTCCAGGCGATGCGCGTCGCCGGGTTGCTCGATTCCGCAAGATCGATCAGCTCGGAAAGAGAATAGCGCCTGACTGCATCGACGCTGGGCGGCACGGGGACCTTGCCGAGGGCCGGATTGGCGGGCAGGACATAACCTGCGGCCGTCGGCGGAGCCTGGTGTTCGCCGGCGATGATTTCGCCGGTCTCCGTGGTGGCCGGCACCCAGGGCCGGTCAGGCCGTTCCGGGGCCATGTCGAGAGCCGATGTCGCGCAGCCGGCCAGCCAGACCGCGGATAGGACGGCTGCGATGGCTGCTTCACGCCGGCGCATAGTCGGTCGTCCCATCTGCTGCATGTTCCGATAGGTGTTCGACGAGCTGTTCCAACCTCGCCAAGGGCGCCTCGACGGTCGCCGAGATCGCGCTCGGGCCGGCCGGGCGCGACATGGGCTCGGACCCGCCGGGTGTGGACTCCGCCGCAGGTGCGGCAGCGGGCGATGTTGCGGCGGTACCAACGCTCTCCGCCAGCCGGTCGAGGCGGTGCGCTGTGCCCGCGAACCCGGCAGGGTCCTGATCGGCGCCGATCAGCAGCGGCCCTTGCAGCGACGACAGCGTGCGAGCGACATCCCGCCTCTCGTCCAGCCAAGCTCTCGGAGGCCGGATCGCGGATGGCTCGTAGCGGGAGAGCGCGAGATCCTGTTCGAAAGCCACGAGCTTCGTTCGCAATTCCGCGGCGAGCCCCCAGCGCCTTGGCATGCTTGCTGTCGAGGCCAGCGCGGCGACCTGACGCAGCAGGGCCGTGAGCGCCGGATCGATGCGTCCGGCAATGGTCACCGGCCAGATCTGCGTGAAGACGATCGCGACGACGAGATCGCCGAAGAGGATGCCGATGGTCCGATCGCGTGCGATCGTCATGTCGAAGGCGGGCGCCGCGCCCTGGACCACGCTGAGGAAGAAGGCGAAGGCGAGCTGGAAGCCGACATAGGAGATGCGCGGCCCGCCGGCGGCGATCCAGCCGGAGACGAGGGCCGCCAGGAAGACGACCCCCATCAACCCGCCGATCGACGTGACATTCGGCATCAGGAAGACGATGGCGGCGATGCCCGCGACGGCGCCGACCCCGCATCCCAGGAACCGGAGCGCCTGTTTCTCGACCGTCTCGGCTGCGGTGCCGAGCGAGACGATGTAGCAGGTGATCACGCAGGTGTGGATGCCGGGCCAGTTCAGCAGCAGATAGGCGACGTAGCAGAACATCGCTGCGCCGGTCGTCTTCAGCGCGTACTGGACGTGCGCAGGGTTGGTGAAGGCGTCCGGGAGGAAGAAGCCGCCGCCTTCGGGCTTTGCCGCCGGCGGCGATCCATCCGGCG
>JAQGID010000003.1 GCA_028291405.1 Rhodospirillales bacterium
TGCCGGATGCAGGACTCGAACCCGCGACCTTCGGTTTACAAAACCGCAGTGATGTGAGGCCAACCACTTATTTTACCTCAGCTTTCGGGTCCCGCAGATCTGCCGCTTCGGGACTATTCCGGGGAACTTCATCCTCCAAAGCCTCGCGAAGATCGCTCAGCAGGACATGCGCGTAGCGCTGCGATGAATTGATCGTCGCGTGCCCGAGCAGGCTCTGAACGGCCTTGAGGTTGCGCGTGCGCTTGAGGATCGCGGAGCCAGCGTGATGGCGGGTCCCGTGAATCCGCCGACCTCCTGAAATCCCCGCCGCATCGGCCGCCTTGCTGATCCGGCCCTCGACCTGCCAGTAGGTGAGGGCGACGCTTCTTCCCCTGCCGGGCGTACCAGACATGCTCGAGATCGGCCTTCCGGGCCTGGCTGACCCGCGCAGCCAGGTGGCGGCTGTGGTCGCGTCGCAGGGGCAGGATGACGTCGCGCTTGCGGCCCTTCTGGAGCGTCAGCGTTGGCTCCTCAGGATCGAGGTTAAGAGCGTCCAGCGGGAAGAACAGCTCTCCATAGCGCAGGCCGTAGGTCAGCATCATTTCCAGGGCGAGGCGCACATCTTCGTCGCAAGCCTCAAGCCACGCCGCGTGCTCCTTGGCGCTGTAGATCCGGCTCAGCGCCCGCGGCTCGGTAAGACGCAGTTCGCGCCAGTCGATCTCCGGCAGCCCTCGGACTGGTTGATGGCCCCCAGGTGGGTGTCTTTACCCAGGAGAACCAGCAGAAGCGCGATCCGGCGCTCGACATCCTCGGCGTCGCCACGGGCCTTGCCCTTCTCCTCCCAATACCGGCCAGCCGCAGCGTCGAGCGTCATCCGCGCAATCTGGCCGAGCTGGCCGGTGGCCGCCTCGTTTCGCTTCCGGCGCTCGACCTCCTCGGCGGCGCGTCGGCTCAGCACGCCGGTCGAACCGTGATGCCGGGTCCCGCCGACCACGAAATCGAACTGCCAGATCCGGCTGTTTTTGGGTTTGTAGACGCTCACCGCGTCAGCGCCTCGAGCGCCGCTCGGAGAAGTTCACGTAGCGGACGGGCGCTGCCGGCTTGGCTCTGGATTTCGGCTCGGTCGGCGCTCGTTCCATGTCGGGGCCATCGATCAGGTAGGCGCGAAGGTCCCGCTCTGTGTAGCCGCGGTGCTTGGCGCCCTTCGGGACAGAGCGAATAGGCAGCGCGTCCACGGTCTTGACGTCAACCCCGAGGAGGTGGGCGGCCACTCGCTTACCCACGACGGCTTGCGTCCCGAAGGCCGCGGAGAACCGCGCCTCGGTCGTCGGGCCCAGGCTGAGATCGTCCACTTCGCTCATGGCAATGATGCCTGATGCGTGATTTCACCTGCGTCTTTCGTCGAGCTTTGGGCGGCGGCCGCCCGGCTGACCAGGCGGGGGGCGCCCAGGTCACTACGATGCTGTGCAGGCTGATCGCTCATCTTGGTGCGCCGCTACGCGTCTCGGACTTCATCTTCGCGCATGGAAATGAGTCGCCTGAAACGTGAACCGCTCAAGCCGTAAGGTTACTATAGCCGGAAGCGGCGGCGCCCTTCCCGGCGTGTGGCAAGCAATTTTCCCCGGCCAAGAAGAAGGGCGACCGAGCACGCTCCCGGCTCGGTAGGTCGAATTTTGACTCTATAGGTACCTTGGCGAGGCCCGCTTCCGGGATGATCGGCAAGCTAGAGCGGTGAATGGCCGCTTCATCCCACTTGCTGACCTCGGTGAGGTCTGGTTCCCGGGAGGTCCCAAGCTTCGCCGTCGCTAAGGCGAACCCCTGACTTTTCAGCGACCTTTGGAATGTCCGCCACCCGGCGTCCCTCAATTGGCCCTTGAGGCGTCGTGCGTCAAAAGACGACTTCAGCAGCGCGCATCAAGCCGCCAGAGGTCGCGTCCTGCGGGGTGCTCGGGTGCGTCGACGGCGAGAGCACCTGGACGCACTTGCCAGCTTGAGCTCGCGACGAGCTCGGCGCGCTTGTTCGGCTCGCCGCGGATGTTGAAGACGGCACGCGACTTCAGCGCCGTCCCAGGCTTCAGCGCGCTGTAGTGCGGCGCGCGCCCGGTGCCCGGTGTGACGATCACCCCTTCGTCCGTCGGCTTGCCGTCGAGCTCCTCCTAATTGGGCCCAGCCCTTCACCGCGCCTGGGGGCTCGAGGTCGTCGAGCTCCCACCGGCCGTGTGGGGCACCGGCGCTGGCTTGGCGGACTCGACCTGCACCCCCTTAAGCTTGAGATAATCTTCCGTCTGGTCCTTTAGGCAGGCCGTATAGGTCTTGTACATGTCGGCCCCGATTCCGGTGGGCCTCAGTTTGGAGGTCACGCTGCCGACTTCGCTGGCGCTGACCTTGGCGGCACCAGACACCCGCGTCAGATAGTTGCTGAGGCCGGCCTTGATCAAACTCTCATTCCTGATCTCGCGCCCGCCGGCGCAGCGCTGGGCGATCCCCTCCGCGGCCGCCTCCACGGGATCCGCGGCGGGATGCGGCCGAAACGCGACGAGCGCCGCCACGGCTAGCACGGCGAACACCAGGAGCGTTCCGAGGATCATGCCCGTCCGTTTGGGCTGGCGCGGCATCGGGTCGACCCCCTCGAAGATAAAGGTGTAGTGGGTCTGGTCGAGCGCCAGGACCGCCGACTTTGTCTTGCCGGCGTACTCGACTGTGACGCTGACTTTGCTCCGGTCACCGGCCGGCAGGGTCAAGTCGCCGCGGCCGTCAGAGTGATCGACCCCGCCGGCCGGATGGCCGTCCACCTGAAAGGCGATCCGCGCGCCGCGCAGCAGCTCGCCCTTCGGATCGCGCACGGTGACGTCGATGCGGCGCTCGAGCGCCATGGAGCCGCGACTCATGCGCAGATGCGGATGTTGCGGCCGCCGATGCGACAGGTGACGCAGGGCTGGCCGCTGCTCCCATCCGGGCAGCGCGCCGTCGGGATTGCCGCCAGTTCGATGGCCCGCTCCGTCGGGATCACCAGCCGGACCTCGTCCTGGCCCGCCGTGACCTGCGCCGAGGCACGCAGCCCGCCGACTGCGGCTGTCAACTCCAGCGCCTCGATATCATCGAACTCAACCAAGCTGCGACCGCTGGAGACCACCTCTCCTGCCGCCTCCCCCCGGTAGAACACCTTGATCCGCGCCCCGACCATGGGCAGGCCCGCAGTGTTCTCCACCAAAATTCTGAGCCGCCGCGGCTTTTCCTGACCTTCCGACATCCCGCCCTCCTGGCGCGAGATGCTACGCCGCAACCCGCTGTGCGAGCAATAACGGCATATTGCGACCGCGGCCAAGGTCCACCCGCGTCGCGCTTGCCCTCCCCGCGCTACGGGGAGGCGGCGCGTAGCGCTGGGCACCATCGCGGCCGATGTACCCCGACGTCCGCTCTACGGCCGGAATCGAAGGCCTCATTCTGGCGCGCTCTGCTGGCGACGCTGTTCACGATGCTGGTGGAACAGTCCACTCGCGCCGGGAGGTGAGAGCAGCTTCCGGGAAGACCCTGAAGTTCAGCTTTTGGCGCGGCTCGGAACTCACTACAGAGCAGACGCGGCGGCGGCTATAGAAACGAACTGGATACCCTCCGTAGGTGACAACATGCTCGCATGTTGAACATCATCTGCGCATTGCTCCTGGCAATCTCCTTTCCGAATGCCCGGATCGAGGGTTTTGACTTTGTATTCGAGGCCGAGGCGAGAACGGATCTGACGCAGATCTCGTACTGCACGTATGAGACAGAGCTTACAAACGGCTCGGACGATTTCATCATCCGCGCCTCCATCAGCCAACAGTCGGGAATGATGCTCGTCCTCGTAAGCGGCTTACCTGAGAACCTCAGTGAGAGCGTCCATGATCTGGATGCACGCCTTCCCCACGCCCGCATTCAAAGGTTCGCGACACGAGACACCATGCTATCCGCGGAAATAGAGCCCTCCGACTGGCCTGCGGCGAAGCTGCAACTCGTTTCTTCAGATTGGGCTGTTCGAGGAGTGCGTTTGAAAAACGGTGATCTTCTTCGACTCGCCGCCTTGCGCTCCTCCACGGCCCCGAAGAATGAAGTAAAGGCGCGAGCCGCCTGCCTTGAGGCGGAGTTCGCCAAAGCTCACGAATGCCGCGAGGAAAGTGAGCGGCTGCTCGCCGAGAGAAGTCCGACGCTCCTGAACTCGTCGATGCATGAGATGGCACGCGCCGTGGAGGCAGCCGGACTTCCGGTGTGCAATTATTGAACCTGCACCGAGGCTAGCCTGCTGGGCCCACAGGGGCCATCGCGCGAGTCGATTGATGGCCGATGCTAGGTCGGTCGGCCTTCTGGCGGTCCCGTACGTCTTCTCCTGGGGCGGGAGCCAAGGTCCGCTCGTGGAGCTCTCCGGACGCTTCTTCTGCAACTCAAGCCGACCGCGAGAGCAGAACTTTCGAATGTCAGGGGAGGGTGGAAGCCGGACATTGGCTGCCGCTGGTGCAGGGTCCAAAATCTATGCCGCGCTGGGCTCCCCCTTGTAATAGACCACAACGCCATGCGAGCCTGTCGACAATCCGGGGGTTTGAATGCCTGAACAGTCGTCCCTGCCGCGCGTCAACGTGCGAAATCCACTAAGCATCATCGCGCTTTTCATCTCGTTTATTTACGCCCTCAGCACAGCTGTACTTGCTCTCAAGGCAGAGGCGCTCGGTGGTGCGAATCAAACTGTCATGATCCTCTTCATTACGCTTTTTCCAGTACTCGTGTTCCTGACATTTACGTGGCTTGTCGCGCAACACCACGAAAAGCTCTACTCGCCGCAAGATTATCGCACCGACGAGGGGTTCCATTATCTGAGGGGAGCGCCAAGCAGGCTCGGCGGGCGATTAGAAGAAGAATTGGCCGAGGCGCAGGGCGACGATGCAGATCAGGCGAGTAACGACTCAGAGGCTGTCCCAACACAGCGTCCGCAAGCTCCACATATCATCGCCCCTGAGGTGCCCCAAGAACTTCGGGAACTGCCTAGACCTTCGGGACGTCGCAGTGTCTTGGAAGCTTTCGTAGCAGAAGGGCTTGCCTTTCAGGAGCTGCAAGAAGAATTCAAAGCACCATTCACCCGGCACGTCAGGATCGGATCAGCAGAAGTCGACGGGATACTGGAGACGACATCGGGAAGAATTGTGGTTGAGGTGAAGGTTGTCGGACCATACAGTAAGAATATCGTCGACGTAGTATACTCATTATCCCGCGTATTTAATCGAATTAAGTCAACAGTCCTGCCGGCCGACACCAGGTACATTGGGGTAATTATCGCAACAGATGCGTCCGTTGCCGACCGACTGAGTCACAGCCTGACAACCGTCCGGCCGGAGCATTTTGAGGCGCGGGTTTTCCTGCTTGATGAGCTCAAAAAGAAATACGGCATGACCGAGCCTAACGGCAGTCCACTCCAGGTATCGAACATCTCGTTCGCCTAGCAGGAATGGGAGCGCACCGCGCGCCGACGTTCGCGAGCCCAACCGCGGAACTCAAGAAGTAAGTTCGCCTCTGGGTCGAAGTCAGTCCTCGAGCTAGGGCTCTGAAGGTCGGCTTTCGGGGACATACCCAAGTTCCGGTCTGGCGCGTCTGAGACGTTGGCGGTTCGACCGCTCGTGGACTCTCTGCCGACCCTTAGAAGGTTCGCTTTGTGAAGGGAGTCTCGTCAACTGCATCAACTTCGCTTGGAGCCAACCGAGCTACCGAGGAGCGCAAGAAGGTCACGGCCGTCCAGCGTTCCGGATGCGGTCCGGAGGGACTGAGGGCGCTCCGAATCCGCCGGAGGCATGGTGGTTCTCGTTCACCGCCGCAAC
>JAQGID010000008.1 GCA_028291405.1 Rhodospirillales bacterium
ATCACGCTGGACGGCTACGCTGCATCTCACCGCGCGGTGCGCGAGCTGAAAGCCGATGGCTTTCTGTCCGCGGACACGAAGCTGCGCTCGTCGAAGTACTTGAACAATCTAATTGAGCAGGATCATCGAGTCGTGAAGCAGCGCAACGCTGTGATGCTCTGCTTCAAGGGGTTCAGGAAAGCGGCGATCAAGATTGCGGGTATCGAGCTGATGCACCGCATCCGCAAGGGACAGTTCGGACTGCGACGTCTCGGCGTGCACGGCCGAGTTGCGCCTGCAGTCTGGAACGCGGTGCTTGGAGCTTGAAGTCTGCAGGGCACAGCAGGGAGCGCTTGCTCGCGCCAGCGATTTGCACCGGAGCCCTTTAGGGCTGCTCTTCTCCCTGCCGCGCTGCGCATCCTTTGAAGCCCAGACGCGGTCGCGCTTCTTGGCGACGGTCTCCAGCGAGCGCTTGCTGAGAACGCTCGCCTGATATTTCTCGACGATCTCGGCGCCGCTGCCGGGCTTGGCATAGGCGTCGCGCTCCTTGATGAGGAGCCAGTTCTTCTTGTTGCCCTCACGGTTCATGCGGACGAGCGCCCACCCGCCTTTGAGACGCTTGCCGCATAGGGTGAACTTCATAACGCCACGGCGATAGGCCTCGTCTGGGTCGCCCTCAGGAATCCAGGTCCCCTTGTCCCAGACGATCACCGTGCCGGCGCCGTACCTGCCCTCCGGGATGACGCCCTCGAAGTCGATGTAGTCGAGCGGATGATCCTCGACCTGGACGGCGAGCCGCTTCTCGCCGGGATCGAGGCTCGGTCCCTTCGGCACGGCCCAGCTCTTGAGGACACCGTCCATTTCGAGGCGGAAATCGTAGTGCAGGCGGCTCGCATCGTGCTTCTGGACGACGAAGCGAAGGCCAGTGCTCGATCGCCGCGCCGCGCGCCCACCACCGCTCGGCTCCGTCGTCTTGGAGAAATCGCGTTTGCGGCGATATTCCGAGAGGCCCATGGCTTCGTCCAAGCGGTGCTCCAGACGCGGTCGGCACCCATGAAGCTTAACGGCTGCGTCCGCTCAACGGTTCGGCGCGTGCAAGACGCCCATCACATCACCCTTAGACACGCTTGGCACTTCGCTCATTCTCTTTGGAATGCTGCGATTGAGATCTGGTTGGGCCGGCGCCGACGCCGGTACGCACGATCGCTGCCGAAATCTCCTCGAGGTCGGCATTGGTCAGCTCGAGAGTTGCAGCGCCGATCCAGCCATCGACCTGACTGCGCGAGCGAGCGCCGACGATGGCTCCGGTGACGCCGGGCCAGGCGATCGTCCAAGCTACGGCAAGCGCAGATACCGTGGTCGCGTGCCGTTGGGCGATCGGTCGGAGGGCATCTCGCAGCGCCAGATTGCGGCTCAGCCTGGGTTCCTGAAACTCAGGAGGCTGGCGGCGCCAATCATCTTGAGCCAGCTTGGTGACGTGCTCGGCCGTGAAATTGTCCGTCAGCAGTCCTGATTGCATGGGGCTGTAGCAGATGACTGGAGGTCCCTCTTCAATCATGGCGCGGCCGTCCAACGCTCACCTTGATGGGCGTCAAGCTTTCCGAATTTTTCTCATGCAGGACTTGTTGTGGGCAATCGCGTCTCCTTCGAGGATCGGTTGGCTCGCGCTCGACGTGGCGATCCCACCGGGAACGTCCGACGGCCAGGTGCTGCGGCTGCGCGGCAAGGGGCAGCCCGGACGCAACGGCGGCCCGCCGGCGACGCGCTGATCGAAATCGAGGTGCGGCCGCACCCGTTCTTCGAGCGCGAGGGCGACGATAGCAGCGGAGCCGCCGCTGCCCTTAACGGACCCGGCGGACTCGATCACGATCCGATGGACCCCGTCCGACGTGCCGGTGGTGATGTCAAAGACATAGCGGACCGACACCTGCCGTGCCTGGAACCCCCATGCCGAGCAGCTGAGCGAAATTGCCAGCGGCAATGCGCGGGCTGCCGAGTTCGTCTGCAAGGAGCCCCCGATCCGGTGACCGGGCGGCACCCTGTCGACACGTCATCAACCTGCCTTTCGTGCTCGAGTCAGACGTCGAGCAGAGCCATGGCGAGAACGTGCAGTAGCACGTTGGCCGGCCGGCTCTCGCCGTTTCGGTTCACGCTCGGCGATAACGCTCCGGCGCAGCGCTTCCATGAGATTGATCACCTTGGCAGGCGCGCGTTCCTTCGGCTTCTCGATCGTTTCGCCGCGCTGCTTCTTCTCGATCAGTTCCTTGATGGCTCTCTCGTAACGATCCTCGAATTTCTCTGGGACGAAATGCCCGGCTTTGGTCACGACGATATGCGTCGCGAGGTCCAACATCTCCTTGTCGATCTTCTCGTCCGGCAAGTCGTTGAAATAATTCTCCGCATTGCGGATCTCGTATGGATAGCGGAGTGTGACGCCCAGCAAGCCCTTACCGCGAGGTTCGATCGCGATGACATGCTCGCGTGTCGTGAACACCACGCGGCCAAGCGCAGCCATGTGTTCCTTCTCGATCGCCGCACGGATCACGGCATAGGCCTGCCGAGCGACCTCGCCATCCGGGGTGATGTAGTAGGGATTGCTCAAATAGAGTGCGTCGATTTCATTTCTCGGCACGAATTGGTCGATCTCGATCGTATGCTTGCTTTCGATCGCGACCGCCTCGCGCTCGTCCTTAGTTATTTCGATGTAGCGTCCTTCGTCGACCTCATAGCCCATGACGATATCCTCGTCATCGACCTGTTCGCCGGTCTCGGCATCGAGCTTGCAGTATTTGATCCGATGCCCGGTTTTCTTGTTGATCAAATGGAGTCTAACCTTCTCCCACTCTGAGGCCGCCGGGAACAGTTTGATCCGGCACGAGACCAGGGACAGACGCAGATAGCCCTTCCAATAGGGACGTGCGCCCACCGCGATATACTCCACCAAAATTTATCGATCCCACTCTATCGATTGCCAAGTCATTGGCTCCTGCGATCCCGACTCCACTCGAAGATCAGCGAACGTTTTGCGATCCGGCCGGCGGCGGGGGCCAAAGCGTGCGGATCTCCTGTGGCAGCACATGGATGACGTCTCGGATCTCGCCGGGCGTGACATGATTATCCAGGACGTGGAACACCGCGCGTACTGCATCCTCGGGATCGAGTGATGACACCTGCCCGAAATGTGTGTCGACCCGTGCAAGGAACTCTTCGCGCGAGCGGATCTTTTCCGGCTTTCCGGCCGGATGCCACCCTTCATAGTAGATGCCGCGGACGAGCATCGGGAGTTGCGCGCCAAGTTGAGCCGCCTCGTCGATCGTCAGACGATCGCGGAGGCAATGCAGCACCGCACGCAATGCCTGATATGCTTGGCGCCGGTCAGAACCTAGCACCTGCGCGATCTCCTTGAGCCAAGTGTTGGTCTTATGAAGCGTTTCATCAAAAACATCGAGACCGGTCGAGCTCATAGTGGCGCCTTCAGTTCATCTGTCGTTACCGCGCGCGAACCACGGCTGCCCGCGCGTGACGCATCGAAGCGTGCGTCTTGAGCAAGGATGGTCCGTCGTGACCCCTGACGCTATACGCCTCAGGAACGACCGCCTTGATGGCGGTCAATAATCCGATCGCCGGGACCAAATCATCAGGTTCGCTTGGGGTGCTTTTCAAACGCCCACGCCAACCCACGTCGGCAATCGCGAGCTGAGGGAATTGGCGCCCTGCGTAAGATCCTTGATGCTCCTGCCCGCCGGAAGTTGATGCCCGTCAAGGCGCGCTGACGAGTTGCGGCGTCACAACTATCCATGTGCCAGGATCGCGCCGTACCCGGCACGCGTGGGCTCGTATCACAGCGCGGAGGGCGATCATTTGGCGATGTCCGCCCATCGCGTGCGGATCCCTCGACATCGGCCGCAAATAAGGTGCGCCTAACCCGGTGTCGACAGGAGAACAGAGGAGAGGCAATGAAGTCGCGACCCTTTCGTGATCGTAGCGAGGCCGGACGTCAACTCGCCGCGAAGCTCGCCGCCTACGCCAATCGATCGGACGTTCTCGTGCTGGGCCTTCCGCGAGGCGGCGTACCCGTCGCGTATGAGGTGGCCCGTGCGCTCGGCGCTCCCCTCGACGTCTTCATCGTGCGCAAGCTAGGCGTTCCCGGCTACGAGGAACTGGCGATGGGGGCTGTCGCGACAGGCGGTGTGCGCGTCCTCAACGAGGAGCTCTTGGAGAAGCTCGGCCTCCCGGAGTATGTGATCGAGGCTGTCGCGACGCGCGAGCAGGAAGAAGTGAAGCGGCGGGAGCGCCTCTACCGTGGAGGTCTTCCATCCCCGGACGTTCGTGGTCGGACCGTCATCCTCGTCGACGATGGCTTGGCCACGGGGGCCACCATGCGAGCGGCTGTCAAGGCGCTTAGACAGCAGGAGCCGGCGCGCATCGTGGTGGCGGTTCCGATCGCATCGCGGGAGGCCTGTGAGGAATTGAGAGGCGAGGTCGATGATGTCATTTGTGCCGTCACGCGCGAGCCCTTTCACGCCGTCGGACTCTGGTACGAGGATTTCTCACAGACGACGGACGAGGAGGTCCGCGAGCTCCTGGCGCGGCGGCGCCAACCCGAAGAGAAGGCGGCAACGCCAAGCGCGGCGGAAGGCAACATCATCGAGGCGCTGCGCCAAAGCATGCACACGCTGACGGGCGGCCCCCAAGACTACGACCCGCTTATGGACCGGATCGGAGACGCGCGATTCGTGTTCCTTGGCGAGGCGTCGCACGGCACCCACGAATTCTACTGCGAGCGCGCCCGGATTACGAAGCGGCTCATCAAGGAGAAAGGCTTTCTCGCCGTCGCCGTCGAGGCCGATTGGCCCGACGCATCGCGCGTCAACCGCTACGTGCATGGTGCGAGCGAGGATTTGGAAGCGGTGGAAGCGCTTGCCGATTTCCGGCGCTTTCCGACATGGATGTGGCGCAACACCGAGGTGGCCGAGTTCATCGATTGGCTGCGAGCGCGCAATGACGCGCTTGCGCCCAGCGCTCCCAAGACAGGCTTCTACGGCCTCGATCTCTACAGCCTCCGCGCCTCGATGAAGGCCGTGCTCCGATATCTCGAGCAGGTGGACCCCGATGCGGCGAGGCGCGCCCGCGCGCGCTATGCCTGCTTCGATCAATTCGGCGAAGACGCTCAAATCTATGGATTCATCGCCGGTACCGACCGCACGAAATCGTGCCGCGACGAGGTCGTCAGCCAGCTCGTCGAGCTGCAACGTCGGGCGACGGAGTATGCGCGACGCGATGGCCGGCTGGCGGAGGATGAGCTCTTCTCCGCCGAGCAGAACGCCCGCCTGGTGAAGAACGCCGAGGCGTATTACCGCTCGATGTTTCTCGAAGAGGTGTCGTCGTGGAACCTGCGCGACCGCCACATGGCCGAGACGCTCGACGCTCTGGCCCAGCATCTTGGCCGACGGGGCGCGCGCGCGAAGATTGTCGTTTGGGCGCATAACTCGCATCTGGGAGATGCACGTGCAACCGAGATGGGCCGGCGCGGCGAGATCAATGTCGGCCAGCTCGTGCGCGAGAAATACGGTGGCGATGCCGTGCTGGTCGGGTTCACGACACATCATGGCACGGTCACGGCCGCCTCCGATTGGGGAGCGCCGGCGGAGCGCAAGCGCGTACGGCCGGCACTTCCCGGCAGCTACGAGGCGATGTTTCACCATGCGCATCCCGCCCGCTTCCTCCTCACCTGGCGCGAGGGTGATCGCGTGGCGCGGGACTTGCGCGACGCCTGCCTCGAGCGAGCGATCGGGGTGATCTATCGCCCGGAAACGGAACGCATGAGCCACTATTTCCAAGCGCGGCTAGCAGACCAGTTCGATGCGGTGCTCCACTTCGACGAGACGCGAGCGGTTGAACCGCTCGAGTACACGGCCGAATGGGAGGTGGGCGAGGTTCCGGAGACATTTCCCTTCGCGCTTTAGGCGGGGCGACGCTATCGCAAGGATGGGTGCGGGGCGCGCTGGATCAAGTTCCTGATGCGGAAATAGCGCCCGCGACAAACCTCGCTCTGGAAGGTGCCGTCATCGATGGACAGGTCCATGGAGTCGCAAAGCGAAGAACGCCTGGTTCGCGTCGCCGCTGGCCCGGTGATCCTCGAAGGCAACTTGACCCTCCCCGAGCAGGCCTGCGGCATCGTGCTCTTCGCCCATGGCAGTGGGAGCAGCCGGCATAGCCCGCGCAATCGCCATGTGGCGCGGCTGCTCAACGAGGGGAGGCTCGCGACCCTGTTGGTCGACCTGCTCACCTGGGAGGAAGAGGCGGTCGACCGGCGGACGGCGCACCTGCGCTTCGATATCGACCTGCTGGCCGAACGCCTCATCGGCGCCACGGACTGGCTTACGGAGCAGCCGGAGACAAGCAACCTCCGGGTCGGCTACTTCGGCGCCAGCACCGGGGCCGCTGCAGCGCTGGTGGCGGCGGCCATCCGCCCGCAGGTGGTTGGTGCAGTCGTCTCGCGGGGTGGGCGTCCCGACTTGGCTGGGTCCGAGGCTTTGGTGCGCGTGCAAGCTCCTACGCTGCTCATCGTCGGCGGGAACGACGAGCCGGTCATCGCGCTGAACCGGACGGCGTATGTACAGCTTCGCTGTGAAAAGCGGCTCGTCATCGTTCCCGGCGCGACTCATCTCTTCGAAGAACCCGGCACGCTCGATGAGGTGGCGCGGCTGGCACGATGCTGGTTCGAACGCCACCTCTCACAGCCGCCAAATGAGCCGCGCACCACTGGGATCACCCGATAGCTATGGCAAAGGAGCACGGGAGGCCGACACGCGGTTCGCGGCTGCCGGCAATGCGCTAAGAACGTATCGCGCGGACGCGCGGCAGAGGCCGCCGCAGGGTCAATCCATCTGTCGCCCGTCTACGATCCAATATGGAGGCTCCAATGTTCGGCAAGGGCGCGCCGCTGCTCCGACTGTTCGGCTTCGAGATCCGCTTCGATCTGACTTGGCTGATTCTGGTGTCGTTGATCGTTTGGACCTTGAGCGCCGACTATTTTCCGGATGTCTGCTGAATGGACTGACGCTGCGCCTCGATTTCGCCGACGTTCTGGGGCGTCCGCACCAGCGTCCTGATGGGCCGGAGATGCGCGCGCGAAATTCTGACGCACTAAGGGGAGAACCACCTTAGTGCTCGTGGTCAGAACGTGCCAATTCCACCTTTCCGCTCATCATCGGCGCGCCGCCGGTGCAATGACCCGCAGAAACGATCAGCAACCTCGATGGAGCTCGCCTCGGGCACTTCTGCCGTGACCAGCGCCCTTCGACGCCCGCCCAAACATTGACCGGCGGAAATTCCGCGCGCTGCACATAGCACGCTGCATATAGGGAAGCGTGCCGAACAGCCGGCTCAACTGGTCCTCCATGCGGCGCGCCTCTTGAAAAAGGATTGAGTCGGCTCGGCGTCGCCGCGTACTCCCTCAGCATCCTTTCTCAATCTCGATCTCATGCACCCGCACAGCTTCTGCACCATGGTCGAGCAGGATCTCGCCGCGCCCGCCTTCGCGCAGACTGCATCGCCCGCGAAACCGGGCGGACAGCCGCTGCAGGACCCGACGACGAAATACCCGGAACCGCCGTTCAAGAAGCAATCGCAGCCCTGGCCCAGTCTCGCCTCGAAGGTGGAGCCGCGCCCCAACCACGGTGAGACCAGCTATCGTGGCGCCGGCCGGCTCGCCGGGCGTAAAGCGCTGATCACCGGCAGCGATTCCGGCATGGGCCGCGCCGCCGCCATCGCCTATCCCGCGAAGGCGCCGGCGTCGCGATCAACTGTCTGCCGGAGGAGGAGCCGTCAACAATGCCTGCCGGCAGCAAAGCCACCCCTCGATCCTCGACATCTCGATGGAGCAGTTCGACTGGACGATGAAGACGAACATCTATGCACCGTTCTGGATCTCAAGGCGGCGCTGCCGCATCTGCCGCCGGGCGCGGCGATCATCGGCACCGCGTCCGAACAGGCCTACGATCCGTCGCCGAACCTCTACGACTATGCTCAAAGGCGGCGATCATGAACTGCACCAAGTCGCTGGCGAAGCAGCTCGGCCCCAAGGGGATCCGCGTCAACGCCGTCGCACCCGGTCCCGATATGGACAGCGCTGCAGGTCACCGGCGGCGCGACTCAAGAGAAGCTCGAGAAGTTCGGCAGCGTAAAATCACGCTTCAGGCGCGTGCGAGTCGGTCCTGGTCTCTGACGAGCCAATATACCCCGCCAAGCGACAGGATCGCGGCGGCGAGCGCGAACAGCTGCAACGCGTCGGTCGTCGCGATATCGAGGATGATCAGCTTGCGAACGATCGCCAATATCGCGATCAGGATCACGGCACGCGCTTGCACGACCGTTTCCTTCCGCTCGGTGACGAGCAAAAGGGAGCGCTTGAATTCAAGCGCGATGATCACCGTGAAGATCATGCCGAACACGCTTTGAAACACCACATGATCGGTTGGGTCGAATGTGCTCGTCAGCACCAGTCCCAACAGTACATTGACCGCCAAGCTCCATAAGGCCGCGATAATAACGATGGCGATCAATCCGATCAGGATGAAAACGACCGCCTGCTCGAAGCTTTGATATAAGGTCAATCCGTGCGTTTGCAGACGTCCAGATGCTTCCTCTCGCGACGACATCGCCCGAGCGCCTTACCGGGTCGTGTCTTCGAGCGCACGGACGCGATCGCGCGAGCATAGGAACAATCCGCGCGCCGTTTCCTTTTGCCGCGGCACCGGCAGGTATTCGACGCCGCCGCCCTGCGAGTGCACCGGTTGCGGGTAAAGCGACATCAACGCCAGCACCTCGTCCGGAATTTCGGTGCTGACGGCAAGGCCGAGCTGCTTTCCTTCCTCCGGCGATATTGGATAATCATGTGTCCAAGTTCCGGTCGACAGCTTCTCGGCCAGCGTCTCCGCCTGCTCGACGGACATCCGTCGATCGAGTAGGTCCTGAGTGGCCCGCTTGACTTGCATGATCGCCTTGCGGCCGACATCCGCCTGTATCAACGTCTCATCGTCGATCTCGGCGATCGGCTTCTGCTCGATGACCTTCAGGACCGAGGCCGCGGGAGATTTGCCGAGTTGCGGGTCGACCGGACCGAGGACGGCATAACTGCTCATGACGATCTCGTCAGCTGCCAGCGCGATCAGCGTCCCGCCCGACATCGCGTAATACGGCACGAAGACCGTGACCTTCGCCTTGTGATGGCGGATCGCTCCGGCGATCTGGAGCGCCGCGAGGACAAGTCCTCCGGGCGTATGAAGGACGAGATCCAAGGGTACGTCGTCATCGGTCATGTGGATCGCGCGCATTACTTCCTCGGAGTCGTTGACGTCGATGTAGCGCACGACGGGAAAACCTAGGAACGACATACTTTCCTGGCGGTGCACGAGCAGGATGACGCGAGAGCCTCGCTTGCGCTCGAGCTGCGCGATCTTCCGCATCCGCATCGCTTCGAGTATGCGCTTTCGGAGCACCGGCTGGAGCGCCGAGAACATAAAGAAGAGCCAAAAGATATCGACGATGGTCATGGTTCCTCCTGCCTGGGGCACGGGGTTTATGTATTCCCCGAGGGTTGACCACCGTCGAATAATGCCTGGGCGCGACATTCCCGGATCACAAACATCTCGGATGAGAAACTTCTCAGCGTGGATTTCGGATCTCGGCCCTCGCGCACGATGCGCGCGCCGGCATGGATAAACATTGACGATCGTCAATATCGGACAACGCATCAAACGATGCCCGTTGCCCCATCCGGAGGATGTGATGAGCAACTAGTCACGTGAATCTAAAATTCGCCACATAATGTCTGTTCTGCTTTCTGGCAGAAGCGCTTGACGGCCGAGAGGATCTCGTCGGCGGACTTGGTCCACTTGTAGGGTTTGGGGTTCTCGTTGTGGC
>JAQGID010000013.1 GCA_028291405.1 Rhodospirillales bacterium
ACGGACTCTGACTCCGTTTATCGTGGTTCGAATCCACGTCCCCCAGCCAAGGGCCGAAACTTTCGAGGAAAGCCGCCAGAAACCAAGGATTCCGCCACCTTTCGCCGCTTCTGCTAATGGAAGCTGCTAATAAAGGTGCTAATAATATGCGGACCATGAGCGGCATCATCCGACGCCCCAGTGGCGTCTATTATCATCTGCAAAACATCCCCGCCGACCTGCGCGCTTGGTATGGAAATCGCGCGCAAATCTGGAAATCGCTCGACACCAAAGACGCCGGTGTGGCGAACCTCCGCGCCGGACCGATCGCCAAGAAGTATGCTGACGAGATCGCGAACACCCGTGCCGCCATTCGTCGCGGTGAGACCCCGCTGGGCAGCGACGGCACCGTGACGCCTGAATTCCTCGCCATGATCCAGGCGAACACCGCTGCCTATTACGATCGGCCCGAGATCGTGGAGTGTTGGGAGGAAGATGGAATTCCGGTGTTTCGCGATCCCGACCGGGCAGCGGCCTATTACGCCAAGCTCTCAATCGATCTCGAAAAGTCGAACGTCGCCTTATCGGAAGCGCGAGAGGTCGTGCAACCGGTCAAAGCCACCGATGATACCCTCGTGATTAGCGCCGCCCTCGGGGCCTTTGTCGCGACGCAGCAGACTCGGCCGAAGAAAGACCTTAGTGAATTGAGCAGCTACGTCGGTTGGCTGATCGATGTCATCGGCGACAAGCCGTTGCGCTCGCTCACCCCGAGCGACTTCCTTTTTTTCGAAGAATGGCTACCGCATTTCCCGACACGGCTGACGAAACAGCAATCGGCGATGAGCTTTCGCGACATCATGGGCAAGATCGGCAAGGCTACGCCGCCGCGCCGCTCACTAAAGACTGTCAAAAAGTGGTTCGATTTCTGGCATCTGTTTTTCGATTGGTGCGGAAAGCGTCACTTCATGGACATCAACCCAGTTGCGGGCCTTGCCCCAAAGATCGCGCGACACGGCGTGGCACGACGCCCGCAATACGATGGTGCTGACATCGCAGCGATCTTCTCGACGCCGATGTTTCATGGCTGCTCGAAGGTTCACGCGAAGAACGGCAAGCCTTACGGCTACCGCGAAGTGCCCGGCCCGTTACTCGTGAAGGATTCGTATTACTGGCTGCCGTTGCTCGCGGCCTATAACGGATTCCGCCTTGAGGAGGCTGGTGGCATGCCGCTAGCGGATGTAGCCTGTCACAAAGGCATCGACGTGCTGGACCTGTCCAAGCGCAAGCTCAAGACCGCCACATCCTCGCGCGTCGTGCCGCTTCATCCGAAGATGATCGCACTTGGCTTTCTCGACCACGTTAAGGCGTTGCGCGTTCGCGGCGAGGAATTCTTGTTCCCGGAACTGCCGCACGACGCAGAGATCGCAACCGGAGGCTTTTCGAAATGGTGGGGGCATTGGTGCAATGCGAACGCGCTGACGCCCGGCGAGGGTTTCGATAATCCGGAGAAGGTGTTTCATTGGCGTTGACAACTTAACCGGCACTGGCCGCCTGGGGCAGCAGCGCGTCTCGTCGATCAAGCCGCCGCGGTCGCTTTTACCCACGCGTCATGGGTGCCGGCTCGCAGGATCCTCAGCCCAGATCGGGAGATCAAATGGGGCTGGAGGTTGAAGGTGTTGTAGATCGGGGCGTGCGCGGCGAGGAACCTCTGGGCTGATCCTGGGGATTTGAATCCCTGCTGCTTTCGCTCCCGCCGACGGACCGGCAAGTGCGAGTTTTCCGCCCGGTTGTTCTCCCGCAGGCCACCCGGCAAGTGGCGGTCGGAAAGCTTCATCTCCCGGGCGGCGGCACCATAAGACCCGAGTTTCTCGGTCACGATCGCCTCGGCGCGCGCCGACTGTTTCCTCAGCAGTTTCTTGAGCAACCGCAACGCGGCGGCCTTGTTGCGTCGCTTCTGGACGAGCATGTCGAGTACCTCGCCCTCGTCGTCGACGGCCCGCCAGAGGAACATCCGCCGGCCGCCGATCCTCACGACCATCTCGTCCAGATGCCACCTGCCGGTCGGCTTGGGTCTCGAGGGTCGGAGGTTTCGGGCGAGCCCTCTGAACGCATTCCGCCGTCTAAACTAAAACACCTTCAATGTTCAGCGTCATCTGATCTCCCGCCGCACGCTCCGCCTGTTCAGGGCGGAAGCTATGGCGTACTGGCAAGCCGCAGTCGCAGCTGCGTGACGGGGCCGTCGGTGCCTCTTTGCGCCTAGACCCCGCTTCCCATGACAAAGCCGGCAACACGGTCGGCGACTGTGGCCATCGCCTGTTGCAGCTTACGCAAGCGCGGCGCGGACACGATCCGGCGTCATCGGATATTGCTTGAGCCGCACGCCTGTCGCATCGAAGAACGCATTGGCGATGGCAGCTCCGGCTGCCGCCAATGCCTCCTCACCGGCGCCGGAGGATGGCGTGTTCGGAGGCTGCACAAGGATTGGCGTAATATTCGGATGCTCAGCGAACCGTAGCACCGGATAGCTGCCCCAATCGAGGCTCGTAACATTGGTCGCGGAGAAACGCACCTCTTCTTTGAGCACCCGGCTTGTGGCTTGCGTCGTCATGCCGATGATCTGGCTCTCCACCGCACCGGGATTAACAACAAGTCCGCAATCGAGGGCGGCATAGATGTGCTTGGCAACGATGAGCCCCGTCTTCCGGTTTACCTCGATCTCGGCGACCGCCGCGCCGAACGAAACGCGATGGGTCCCGAGCGCTACCCCGCGACCCGTGATGACAGCGCCCTGCCCTCGCGCCGACGCGGCACGCCGCGGCGTCCACTTCGCGGCTTCAACCACCGCATCGAGCACGCCCAACCAGCGCGGATCCCTAATATTACGCCGGCGGAACTCAACGGGATCGAGCTCGGCCAGATAGGCTAGCCCGTCCATTGTCTGCTCGGAGGCGAATGAGTAGGAGAGGTCAAGCGGGGAGCGCAGATTTGCGCCCTTGAGATAGCCCTCAAGCCCTGAGACAGCATGATTGATAAGTCGCCGGTTCGGCGTCACATACATCCCACCGACATTGACCTTGTTGACGATCAGCGATCCTGCGCCGGTCGCGAACTCTTTTACCGGCTTGCCTACCGCTAGCTGCTCGGAGGTTTCATCGATCATCCAACCATGATGCCAACCGTGATACTCAAGGGCAACGAGTTTGCCTTCGGAGTCTGCCGCCGCGCGGATCTCACCGAGATGGGCAGGACCGTAGTTGTCCCAACCCAGCTCGTCCCAGCGCATAAACTGCACACGTACCGGCTTGCCTACTAACTGCGACATGATCGCCGCGGCCAGCGCAGCATCGTCGTAGCAGCTATGCCCGAAACATCCCGCGCCCTCGACATATTGGACGCGCACGCGTGTCTCCGGCAGGCCGAGCACGGAGGCTATCCGCTCGCGCAAGGCATAGACGTCCTGCGTCGAACATATGACCAACGCACTATCGCCGGCAGCTTCCGCAAGCGCGCAACTCGGGCCGAATGGCGCATGCGCCTGATAGGGACCACGATAGCTGGCGGAAACAACGTGAGCGGACTGAGACAACGCCTTGCCGACGTCCCCTTCCTCGACAATCACACTGTCGGTGGTCTTCGACGATCGCATCTTTTCATGCAAAGCCGCATCGCCCGACAGCGTTGTTGGGGTGCGCCACGTCACCTTCAGCGCCTCGGCGGCGCGTACCGCGTCCCACTGCCGCGGCGCCACAACACCTATAAAATCGCCCTTGCGAACGATTCTTGCATCAGGAATGTGCTTCATCGATGTCTCATCGAGGCCGAGCACCTCGGCGCCGGCACCATAGGCGCCCTGTCCACGTGGCCGCACAACACGCCCATGCAGCATCCCCGGAAGGGTCGCATGTTGCATGTAGTCGTAAGTACCAGCGACCTTAGCGGAAATATCGACGCGCGGGACGCGGGAGCCGATCAACCTATACTTGCTGGCTGGCTTCTGCGGCGCCGTCCCCGTGAAGTTCACGTTGAAAGGCTGGTCGCCCAAAAGCTCACCATAACTGACAGAGCCTTCTTTCGAATGCACGATCCCCTGCATTACCGTAAGACTCTCGACTGGAGTGCCTAGCTTCTGCGCAGCACGGCGTAATAGCTCTTGCCGCGCTTCCGCAGCCGCGGCGCGAACCTGCGGACCGGCACGTTCAACCGAGGAGCTGGAAACCGTCGCGCCTTGGTTGGGCGAGTGCTTGGTGTCAACCTGTGCCGCCGAGAGCTGGCTGAGCTCTACATCGAGCTCTTCGGCGACGATCTGGAGGAGAGCGGTCGTGCTGCCCTGGCCGAGTTCAACCTTTCCGAAGAAGGCCGTGGCCGTGTTGTCGCGATGGATCGCAATCCAGGAATCGACCAGCTTCGGATCGGGAAGAGCTGGCGCTTGCGCAAAGGCCCGGCTGGCGGGAGTCACCGCGCCGAGGCTGAAGCCAATGACCAGAGCGCCGCCGCCCTTGAGAAAATCGCGGCGCGGAAATGCCATGGTGCTGTTGGAACTCTTCATTTCAACGCCCCCGTCATGGCGCGAGAGGCGCCCTCAATAGCCTTGAGAATGCGAGGATAAGTGCCGCAGCGGCAAAGATGGCCATTCATAGCGCTGCGAATTTCGGCCTCGGACGGCTGTGGCGTATGCGACAGCAGCTCGGCCGCCTTGATCACCATGCCATTGTAGCAATAGCCGCACTGCGGCGCCTGCTCATCGATAAAAGCCTGCTGCACCGGATGGAGTGCCGGCACCGTCGGCAGCTTTTTCTCGGCAGCATAAAACGCAGGCAGTCCCTCGAGCGTCGTCACCGAGTGCCCGGTCACTGCGGAGACGGGTGTGATGCAGGAGCGAATCTCCTCGCCGTCCAGCAGGACCGAGCAGGAACCACACTGAGCAAGCCCGCAGCCAAAGCGCGGCCCCTTAATATGAAGCTCATCCGACAGAACGTACAGCAGCGGCGTATCGGGACTGGCGCTGACCTCGCGCACCTCGTTGTTTACATTGATCTTCAAAGTCTTCTCCTTCCCAGCTGGCTGTCGATTTCCTTGGTTCTGTAACCAATCAGAGGGTTACGTTGCCGTCCGCGCCGCTCACGACGAATGATCTCCTGTCAGCGATGCGGCATAGCGCGGACGTTCTAATCGATGCTTCCGCGTTGCCGCAGGCCGAGCCGCTCGAGTCTGGGCAGAACTTCGTCGCGGAAGTACGGGAATTCGTCGAGATAATTTACGAAGGACGCCGCCATTCCATCGTAGCCGAGATCGCTGATCATCTTCAGCTCGTTGGCGATATCGTCGGGAGATCCAATCATCGGATAGCTGCCATTGCCGCCGATGTGGCGCATGCGCAGCGCATCGGCACCGTGGTGCTTGCGGGCCTCCGGACTGGGGAACTGCAGATCAAGAAGATGTTTGTAAGCCTCCTGATCTCCCTGCTCTTCGACATAATAACGATGATAATCCAGCGCCTCCTGACGCGTCGGACGACAAACATAATATCCTGCCGTGAAGATCTTGATGTCTTCGCGTCCGACCTGGCGCGCGCGCGCGCGTGAGGCTGCGACCGCGTTGCGGCCCTGCTCCGGTGTCACGAGCAAATTGAACAAGATATCCGAATTCCCGAGGGCGAATTCCTGGCCGGCTGCAGACGCTCCGGCGTTCATGATCAGGGGCCGCGACCCCCCATAAGGTTTGGGATTCGAAATGAGGCCTTTTAGATTGATGAATTGACCTTCGAACGAGAATTCGCCCTCTTCCTCCCACAGCCGACGGACGACCTGCAGCCATTCTTTGCCGTAGGCGTAACGCAGATGATGCTCTCGATTTTCGACCCCGAACATGTCGAACTCGTCCTGATTCCACCCGCAAACGACGTTCATCGCCATGCGGCCGTGGCCGATCAGATCGGCAGTCGCAAATTGCTTCGCAGCGACGACGGGATGTAACAGCGGCGCATGGATCGTCGAGAAGACCGTAATGCGTTTGGTATGCGCGAGGAGCCCGCATGCCCATAATGTCGGTTCGAGCACCGAGCCGTGGAAGTTCGTCTCGCCGCGATAGCCCTTCCAGCGCGCAATCGGGAGCAGAAAGTCGAGCCCCGCTTCGTCCGCCACCTTTGCCAGACCGAGATTGTCGTCCCAATTTGCACGCCACCGCTCAGGAACTTTGGTCGCCGCGCGTCCCGAGGAGCAATTAGCAGCAAACAATCCGAGCTTCAGCTTGTTTTTGTTGTAGAGCGACGCCCGGGCGGCGTCGGTGGGCCGCATGTCTTGCATGTGAGCGACTCCTTAAGAGAGATTTCACGCATGGATCACTCGGTGATCACGATGTGGGCGCTTTTCCCGCGCAGTTTCGTGATCAATAATTAACTCACGTGCGAGTTAATGTCGAGCCGCAGAAATTTTGTTTTCGTTCGGCGCCGCATCTGTCCGATGCGGCGCCGAACGTGTACCGTTAGAGCGTCGCGTGCGTTAGCGCGCGCTGACCAGTCCCGAGACAGAGCCTTCGCGCTTGGGTACTGCATCGAGCAGCACGACGGCGAGCCGACACGCAACCGAACCGCGATTGGCCCAGGCGTGGTAGGTGCCGCGCTGAATGAGAACATCCCCCGGCCGCAACGTGACGAAACGGGTCTCGTCGAGAAACATATCGATCTCGCCGGAGATACAGATTACGTAATCGACCGTGTCGGTGCGATGGGTTCCATGAACCACGTTGCCGGGCAGAAACTCCATCATCGTGAAGCGGCTTCCGCCGGCAGGCGGCGCCGATCCCAAAATCCTGGCACCCTCGTCCTCGCCTCCGAGAAACCCCGTCGGACTGCGGTCTGTCGACCACATCAATGTCGAGGAGACCTTCTCGTCCGGGAATTTCTGATTGGTGGCTTCCGCATCCATCCAAATGATCGATGTGCCGTTGGCGTCGTGTCCCGTCACGACACGCCGGAACACCGGGCCCTGACGCTTCGCTTGGTCCGCCATGTTCATTCTCCGCTGCAGATGACAGTCACTCCGCCGCCGATCGTGGCGTCAGATCCCGAGATGCTCTTTCTGGATCGCCGGCGCACCGAGCAACTGCGAAGACGTGCCCTTCCATACGATGCTGCCCTTGCGCAGCACGTAGTGGTAATCGGCGATGCGCGTTACGTTCGCGATGTTCTTGTCGATCACGAGGATGGACTGCCCCATCGCCTTCAGTCGTTCCAGACAGGACCAGATCTCTCCCCTGATCTTCGGCGCGAGGCCTTCGGTCGCCTCATCGAGGATCAGGAGTTTCGGATTTGTCATAAGCGCACGCCCGATCGCGAGCATCTGCTGTTCGCCGCCCGAGAGCTGATTGCCATAATTGTCGAGACGGGGCACGAGCGAGGGAAACAGCGAGACGACCTTGTCGAGGGTCCATGGATCGGCCACAAGTTCACGGTTTGCAGCCGTGACGACGAGGTTCTCCCGCACCGTCAAATTCGGAAAAATACGCCTGCCTTCCGGTACGAGGCCGATTCCGGCTTGGCATACCTGATAGCTGCTCAATCCCGAGATCTCGCGACCCTCGAACAGGATCGAACCACTTCGGCGCAGGTCCCCCATGATCGACCAGACCGTCGTGGTCTTACCCATGCCGTTGCGCCCGAGCAGCGTTACGACCTGACCGCGCCGGATCGAGAGATCCACGCCAAACAGGACGCGGCTGCCACCGTATCCGGCGCGTAGATCACGCACTTCGAGCATCAGCCTCATCCTCCCCGAGATAGGCGTCCTGAACCGCGGGATCCTCACGGATCCGTTCGGGGGCGCCGCTCGCGATGCAGTGGCCATAGACGAGAACCGAAATGCGGTCCGCGAGCGCGAAGACCGCATCCATGTCGTGTTCCACGAGCACGATCGTATAGTGGCCCTTCAGCGACAGGAGCAGTTCGACGACCTTCATCGATTCATCGAGGCCCATACCGGCCATCGGTTCATCGAGGAGCAGAAGGCGCGGCTTGGCCGCGAGCGCGATCGCGAGTTCGAGCTGCCGTTGCTCGCCATGGGCGAGATGACCCGCGGCGACATGCGCGCGATGCCCAAGCCCGACGCGCTCCAGCGCGTCCTGCGCCGGCGCCGTGAACAACGGATCGTCCTCGGCGTTGCGGAAGAAATGGAAGCTGTGGCCAATGCGCGCCTGCACCGCTAGCGCGACGTTGGTAAGTGTCGAGAACTCGCGACAGAGCGACGTGATCTGGAACGATCGAACAATGCCTCGCTGCACACGACACGCCATCGAGCGGCGAGAAAGGTCCTCACCGAAGAAGCGGATGTGGCCGGAGGTCGGACGCAACTGCCCGGAGAGCTGCGAAATCAGCGTCGACTTTCCCGCCCCGTTCGGGCCGATGATTGCATGCAACTCGCCGACTTCAACCGTCAGCGATAGATCATCTGTCGCCTTCAGCGCACCGAAGAACTTGTTGAGATGTTCGACTTCCAGCGCTGGACGGCTCATCTCTGGCGCTCTCCGAAAATCCCGACCAATCCGCGCCGTGCGAACAGCACGACGATGATGAGCGCAGGTCCGAAAGCGAGCGGCCAATGGGTCGTCAGATTGCCCAGACCGAGCTGGGCGAGGATGTAGAAGGCCGCGCCAAGCGGAGGGCCCCACAGGCTACCGACCCCGCCAAGCAGGATCATGGCGACGAGTTCGTCCGACCGCGCCATCGAAAGGTCGGACGGGCTGACGAAGGTGTCGAGATTCGCCATCAGGACACCGGCGAAGCCCGCCATCGCGCCGGAGATCGTGAAGCAGGTCAGCTGATAGGGGTAAGGCTCGATCCCGAGCGCCCGCATGCGCGTCTCATTCTGCCGGATGCCGCGGATCACCAAACCAAATCGTGATCGTGCGAGGCAGAACAGAAACGCGATGCAGAGCAGGAGCGCGACGAGCACGAGGTAATAGAAGGTGGTGCGATTGGCAAGATCAAGGCCCGGTAGAACCGACCTGCCGCGCATCTTCATGCCGTCGTCGCCGCCATATTGCTGAAGGGAGACGGCGTAGTAATAGATCATCTGCGCGAAGGCGAGCGTGATCATGATGAAATAGAGGCCGGTCGTCCGCAGCGAAATGGCGCCCACGACGAATGCCGCCAAAGCCGAGGCGCCAATGGCTGCCGGCCACGCGAGGGCCGCATTTGTGGTCCCCTCGATGACGATCGGCCACGTCAAGACGGGCACCTCATTGGACAAATGCCAGGCCAGAACGGCGACTACATAGGAACCGATCCCGACAAAGGCGGCATGGCCGAGACTCACCATGCCGCCGAAGCCGAGCACGAGATTGAGGCTGCTCGCAGCGAGGGCGAAGATGAGAATGCGGCTGGCGACGCGCAGATAGAACGGTTGCCCCAGTGCTTCGCAAATGAACGGCACGGCCAGCAGCACGACGACGAGCGGTACCGCCCAGAAAAACGCCGGGATAGCCGGCGGACCGATGCGGAGGAACGGTATCTTAGACATGTGCCGGGAACAAACCGCGAGGTCGGCAGACGAGCACTGCCGCCATAAAGACATAGACCGTGATCTGGGCAATTCCCGGCGGCAGGAAAACACGGCCAATCGTATCGCTGACCCCGACCAGCACGGCGGCGATCGCCGCGCCACGGATCGAGCCGATACCGCCGATGACGATGGCGATCAGGCTTTGAACGAGGACGGATTCGCCCATGCCGATCTGCACCGAGTAGATTGGGCCGGCCATCGTGCCAGCGATCGCTGCAAGCGCGGCACCACCCGCAAAAACCGCCGTATAAAGATCGCGGATATTGACGCCGAGCGCGCTGATCATGCTTCGATCGGAGGCGCCGGCGCGCACCATCATGCCGATGCGTGTGTGCGTGACGAGCAAATAAAGCAAAATCGACACCACCATTCCCACGGCGATGATGGCGAGGCGGTAGGTGGGGTAAAGCAACCCCGGGAGCAGTTCGACGCTCCAGTCGAATACTTCCGGCATGGGCGCTTTCAGGGGCAATGGGCCCCAGAGCACCCGCACCAGCTCATCGAGGAACATCACGGCACCAAAAGACACGATCACCTGCTCGAGATACCCGCGTTGGTAGAGCCGTTCGAAAAGAAGCCGTTCAAGAACGGCACCGATGAGCGCGGTTGCTGCAGCTGCCGCCAGAAGGCCAAGCGAAAACGAGCCGGAGGCCGACTGGATTGTGAAGGCGATATAGGCTCCGACCATGTAGAGCGAGCCATGCGCGAGGTTGACGAGGCGCATGATCCCAAGCACCAGGGTCAGCCCGGACGCGAGCAGAAACAGCGTCACGCCGAGCTGCAACCCGTTCAGCGCCTGCTCCAGCAGAACCGCGATCATGCAGGTTTCCTCGACGGCGATCCGGCGGCAGGAATGGAACTAGCTCTTCTTCATCGAGCACTGCGATGAGTAATCGTCGCCGTGCAATTCGAACACTTTGCCGCGCGTCTTCTGTTCGACGGCTCCGTTCGGCGTCTTGTCCGCCTGCAGGAGATAGTAGTCCTGAGACGGGAAGTGGTTGTGACCGAACTTGAAGTTGCCGCGCACGGACGCGAAGTCAGCCTTTTCGAGCGCAGCGATGAGCGCTTCGCGCTTTTCCGCGCCACCTGCCTGCTTGAGTGCCGACCCCAGAAGACGCGCGGCATCATAGGCATAGGCGGCATAGAACGAGGGCGCCGTGTTGTATTTCTTCCGGTAATCGGCGACGAACTTCTGGTTGGCCTCGTTCGGTAGATCGGCGTTCCACGATGCAGTCTGGAACGAGCCGACAGGCGCATCACCCATGCCGGGCAGATTCGTCCCGTCGATGGTCGATGCCGTATAGAGCGGGATCTTCGACATGAGCCCCGCCTGGGCATATTGCTTGATGAAGTTGATCGCGAGATTGCCGGGATAAAAGGCGAAGACGGCTTCGGGCGCCGCCAGGCGGATCTGCGTCAGCTCGGCGGAAAAGTCCTGCTGGGTCATGGGCGTGAAGACTTCCTTCGCGACAACGCCCTTGTAGTAGCGCTTCACGCCGGCGACGACCTCGCGGCCGCCTTCGAAATTGGGAGCCTGAATATAGAGATTCTTGATGCCGAGATCCTGCATATGCTGGCCCATGGAGGCCGCCGTATCGCTGTTCTGCCAGGAGGTGGAGAAGAAATATGGATTGCAGAATTTTCCTGCGAGTTCGCCGGGGCCGCCGACGGTGCTGATCATGACGACCTTCGCCTGAACCACTGGCTGGTAGGCGGCGAGGATTACGTTGGTGAGGGTCGGGCCGATCAACACATCGACCTTGTCCTGCTCCACCATCTTGGTCGCTGCCTGGAGGCCGACGTCGGGCTTGGCCTGGTCGTCCTGCTTGACGATCTCAACCGGAATGCCGCCAAGCTTTCCACCGTTAGCCTCGACTTCTAACATGATGGCATCGCTGATCGACTGCCCTATGATGCCGAACGGGCCGGAAAATGTGGCGAGAAGCCCGATTTTGACCGGCTTCGGCTGCTGCGCGTGGGCGCCCGGCACTGCCAGGCAGCATGTCACCAAAAGAGTCGAAACCAATCGTCGCGTCATTGAGTCCTCCCGTTGATCCATCGGACCTTTGTCCATCGAGCGGCCCGACAGGCCCGTATGCGTGCGCGGCAACGAGTGCCGAATATCCCAAAGCGTCTCACCCGACCGTCTGAAATTCCTTGGAGAACTTATGCAGACGGCGCGCACCGGTCTCGGTGATGACGACGGTCTCCGCGAAGACAGCACCCGTCGCTCCATCGCGCCACTTCGGATCGAAGAGATCGATGTTGAAGGCGAAAACCATGCCGGGGAGGAACTCGTCGCCGGTCGCTGCGATCGCGGCCTGATCGGCTTTCAGCGCGTGGAACCGATACCGCGGATATTCGAGCGAGGCGAGTCCATGTCCGTGAAGCCCGGTTTCGCAAATCGCGAGGCCGGCATCATCGATCACTCTCTTGACTTCGTTCATCGAGCCCGAGATCGACTTGCCCGGTCCGAAGAGCTCCATGCCCTTGTCGAAAGCGGCGACGCAGCCGTCGTAGATGCGGACGGTGTTCGGATCCGGCGTTCCGAGACAGTAGGTTCGCTCCACATGGGTGAAGTAGCCGCCGATCTTCGGATGAATTTCGCAGATGATGAGATCGTGACGCTCCATGCGCCGTGTCGTGGGAAGCCGGAAAGGATGGGGCAAAGGAAAGCGGTCGCAAGCCCAGAGAAAAAGGGTCGGCTCCTCCCCGCCATCTGCGAGCATGGTTTCCATCATGCCCGCGTAGACTTCCGATTCTCGCACGCCCGGATGCGCCTTGTCGCGACAGGCCTGAAGCATCTTGTCGCCGAGCGCCGCGGCCCTCTCCAGCATGTCGATTTCTTCGAGGCTTTTGGTGGTGCGCATCGCTTCCATCATATCGCCGAGGTCGACGAACCTCGCTGCCGGGAGCGCTGCCTTGATTGCTTCGAGCACGCTGTGCGGGAGCCATCCGTCGGGGTCGAGCGGTCCGGCAAGACCGTCCATTCCGATTGTCCCTCGCTCGAGGCCCATGTCCTTAATACGTGCGACGACGGTGTCGGCCCACGTGCCTCGCCTCGCCCGGACGTCGCCAACCCAGTCTTGCGCGCGCTTCCAATACTCGACGAATGTCGGCATGTAAACGTACGACGTCGGCTCCCCTTCCAGCGGGAACACGAGCGTATTGTTCTCCGCATTGCCGCCGATGGGGCAGAGATATCGGGCATTGGCCGTGCAGAAATCCCACATGGCCGGCCAGCCCCACAGCACGAGGCAATCGATGTCCCGCGCCCGCATCTCCTTGCGGGTGCGTGACCACCGCCGGTCGCGTTCGGCGAGGGACAGCCGCGGCAGCTCGAGCAGATCACGCATGGCACATACTCCGTCAGAGGTTCAGGCGCTTGAGGCTTTCGACATAATCGGCAACGCCCGCGTCCATGTCGAAGCTCGGCTTGAAACCAAGTTCCCGCCGCGCGCGCGAGATGTCGTAGACGCTGCACATGGGATAAGGGCCCTTCAGGAAATCCAACCCGGGGCCGATCTCGATCTTTGCGCCGGGGACATAACGACGCACTGCCGCTGCCATGTCGTTCAGGGTCGAGCCCACCCCGCTTCCAATATTGAAGACACGGCTCTGCAGGTTCGTCGTGACGCAGGCGAGATAGATACCGAGTGCTGAATCCTTGTTGTAGATGAAGTCGTCCTTCTGATCGCCCCCTTGGTCGAGCGTGAAGGCCCTGCCAAAGAACGGCGCCTCCACGACCTGGCTGGTGATGCCCATGTTGCCGTGGCGGGCTGTCTTGCCAGGACCGTAAGTGGTGGCAAAGCGCAAGACGATGACGTCGAGGCCCAGGTTGTTGGCGTAATAGATGCCGGCGTGCTCGCCCATGAGCTTGGCGGAATCGTAGATCCGCTTCGGGTTTTTCGGCATATCTTCTGGAACAGGCTTGTAGGTCGGATGGCCGTATTCGCCTTCGACCGGACCATAAACCCCCTTCGCACTCGTATAGACGACGCGCTGTACGTCAAGGATGCGCGCCGCCTCGAGCACATTGACCATACCCATGACATTGACCTGAATCGACAAGGCGGGGTTCGCCTGCGACACAGCGCCAACGAAAGCAGCCGTATGAATGATGTGCGTGATCTGATGCTTCTTTATGGTCTGGAGAAGCAGAGGCATATCCATGACATCGCCGAGTTCCACGACGATATCGTCCAGAATGTCGGAGACGAGGCTTTCGTCGCGGTGCCGCGCATAAACGACGGGGCGGTGTCCTTCGCGCACGAACTTGCGCGTGGCCTCCGCGCCTATAACGCCCATTCCGCCTGTGATAAGTACCCTCACGCATCCCTCCCCGGTCAGCACTTGCCAACCTTGTCTAGTGTCGCTATTAACTCACGTGGGAGTTACAGTCAATGACGATGACGCCGAAATCGAGTTCCACATCGAGCAGAAAGTCCAAAGCGCCGCAGGGTACGCGAGCGAGCACAAGACGGGTTGTGCACGAGAAGCCCGCGCCTACGCCTGCCCGGCATACGAAGCGCCGCGACGCCGTGGCGACCCGTGCCAAGATCCTCGAGGCGGCGATGGAGGAATTTGCGGCTAAGGGGCTCGAAGCGCGGATCGAGGACATCGCAGAGATTGCCGGCGCGAACCGGCGGATGGCCTATTATTATTTCGGGAGCAAGGAAGGTCTTTATCTCGCGGCTCTCGAGGCGACTTATCTGGAACTTGTCGACGTCGAGCAGGCGATCGACGTCGACAAGCTGGGTCCGCTCGAGGCGATCGCGGGATTAGTTTCCGCGAAGTTCGAGCACTACATCAAATATCCACGTTACATCGAGTTCCTGAAGATCGAGAACCTCTATCACGCCCGTTATCTGAAATCCTCGCAGCGCATCAAGGAACTCCGCGGTCCCCTGATCTCGGTAATCGGCCGCGTGCTCGAGCGAGGGCAAGCTTTGGGCGTTCTGCGCCAGGACGTCGATCCGCTCGAGCTCTACATCTCTATCTGCGCGCTCGGATATTTCGTCTTCTCGAACCAGTACACGCTGGGCGCAATCTTCGACGTCAATCTGACCACGCCGCGGGCGTTGGCCCGGCGTCGTCAGATCATCATCGACATGGTGACGTCCTATCTCCGCGTGCCGGCCCAAGGCGATACGGATGCCTCCAACAAACCCCTCCGGGATTTACGCCGGGCCCATAAGGCGAATCCGGTCAAGCTGAGCGAAATCCCTAAGCGCGCGAGAACACGTCGATGAAGGCAGCCTTGATCTCAGGAAGTCCGCGGCCCAATTCGCAGTCGAGTCGCGTAGCGGCCTATGTTGAGCGGCGGATGATGTCCCTTTTTCCCGACGCGCATGTCGATACGATCGACCTCGCACGTATAGACCTGCCATCGTGGAGCGGGGATTTCGCCTCCCATCCCGCGAGTGATCCGGCTTCCGCGTGGTCCGGTACTTCCAAGGTGCTGGAGCAATCGGATGCTCTGATCGCAATCGTCCCGGAACATCATGGGATCGTTCCTCCTGCCTTCATGAACTTGTTGCTGCAAGTTCGCTATGAACTGGCGCATAAGCCGGCCCTGATCATTGCCATTTCAGCCACCGATGGGGGTGCCTATCCGGCGGCGCAATTGCGAGGGAGCGCGGCCAAGAACAACAGAATCTGCTGGATCCCTGAGCAGGTTGTGATCCGCAACGTCAAGCAGATGTTGCAAGAGGACAGTCTCGATTCCGTCGCCAGCGACTATCGTATCAAATCTAGAGTAGATTACGCGCTGAAGCTCCTGCATTTGTACCAGCACGCGTTGTGCGAAGTACGGGCGAGCGGCGTCATCGACCACGATACTTTCTCATTCGGACTCTAGTCACGTGAATCTAAAATTCGCCACATAATGTCTGTTCTGCTTTCTGGCAGAAGCGCTTGACGGCCGAGAGGATCTCGTCGGCGGACTTGGTCCACTTGTAGGGTTTGGGGTTCTCGTTGTGGC
>JAQGID010000017.1 GCA_028291405.1 Rhodospirillales bacterium
CATCGGCCTCGAGCTGCCGCCCGACGATCCCGGCCTGCTCGCCGGCAAGCCGTTCTACGGGATCAATCTCTGGCCGGAGCTCGACGGTTGGCGCGAGACGGTGCTGGAATATTACGATGCCTGCTGGACGCTCGGGCGGCTTATTCATCGCGGCTTCGCGCTCGACCTCGGGGTCGCCGAGAATTTCTTCGAGGACAAGCTCGACCACCCGATCGCGACGCTGCGGCTGCTGCACTACCCGCCGGCGCGCGCGAGTGTCGCGGCGGGGCAGGACGGTGCCGGCGAGCATACCGACTACGGCAATCTGACGATCCTCGCCACGGACGGCGTCGCCGGGCTGCAGGTGAGGCCGCGCGGCGGCGACTGGATCGATGCACCGGCAATTCCGGGCGCCTTCGTCTGCAACATCGGCGACTGCCTGATGCGCTGGAGCAACGACGTTTATGTCTCGACGCCGCATCGCGTGGTGATGCCGGTCAAGGACCGCTATTCGATCGCCTTCTTCCTCGATCCGAACGGCGATGCGGCGGTCGAGGTCCTGCCGTCCTGCCTGGCTCCGGGCCAAGTCGCGAAATATCCGCCGATCACCGGTGCCGAGTACCTCCGCTCGCGGCTCGACGCGACCTACGACCACCGGAAGGCCCCGGCTCTATCCTAGTCGGGCCGCGTCCTAGCCGACGCGGCTATTTCTTCATGTTAAGGCCGTGGCCCTTGTCGACGAACTGCGTCGTATAGGCCTTCTTGTAGTCGAGGTCGGGCTTGTAGATGCCGAGCGAGACCTCGAGCTCGAAGAAGGACTTCCAGCGCGCATCGGTCATTGCGCCGATGCCGAGCTTCTCCGAGTCGCCGGAATCGACGATGCCGTGCTCCTTCATCGCTGCGATCGAAAAATCGATCTGGGCCTGGGTCATGTCGGGGTTGTCCTTGACGATGAGCGCGTTGGCCGGCTTCGGGTCGCCGTACATGTAGGAGTACCAGCCCTCGATCGTGGCATCGACGAAGCGCTGCACGAGCTCGGGTCTCTCCTGGACCATCTTGGTGGAGGTCTCGATCGTCGTGGCATAGGCGTCATAGCCGGCGTCGGAGATCAGGAAGACGTTCGGCTTGAAGCCGCCCTCCTTCTCGATCGCGTACGGCTCGGCCGTGACGTAGCCCTGTTGAATCCCGTTCTTGTCGATCAGGAAGGGCGCGATCTGGAAAGTGTAGGGACGGATCTGCGCATCGGTGAAGCCGTATTTCGCGACGAGGAAGCGCCACCAGGTGTCCACGGTCTGCTGCCCGATGGCGACCGGCTTGCCCTTCATCGCAGCGATCGTGTCGTTGCCCGCGCCGGGGTGCGAGATCAACACCGCCGGATCTTTCTGGAACATCGAGGCGACGACGATCGTCGGCACGCCATTCAGCACCGCGTTGAAGCCGCTGGCGTTGTTCGAGCCGACGCGGAAGTTGACGGCGCCGGCGGCGAGCAGCTGGCCGGTATTGAGCTGCGGGCCGCCCTGGCGGATCGTGACGTCGAGCCCGTATTTCTTGTAGATGCCGAGCGCCGCGGCTTCATAGAAGCCGCCATGCTCGGCCTCGGCGGTCCAGCTCGTGACGATGCTGACCTTGTCGTCGGCCTCAGCCCCACGCGGCGCGGCGGCTGCGACGGTGATCGCGGCGAGGGCGGTCGTGACGACGAGTCGGGCTGTGTGGCGCATGAAGGACCTTTCTGGTTGGTGATCGAGCACAGTCGGTGATTGCCGGTTCAAGCGCCGGCCGGCCTCATCATCATAGGTTGGCGTAGGAACGCAGCTTCATCGCGAGCAGGTGCTCGCCGGAAGTCGTCGGCGGATAGCGCATCGGCCGCGCATCGCTGGTACAGGTCGGCAGGCACTCGACCGTGGTGTGGAAGCCCGGATCGAAGAAGAAAGCGGCCGAATAGCGATCGCGCGGCGAGCGATTGAGGACGCGATGCGGCGTCGAAGCGTAGAGATCGTTGGTCCAGCGCGCCATCATGTCGCCGATGTTGATGACGAAGGCACCGGGCACCGGCTGGGCCGCGATCCATTCGCCCCACGGCAGCTGGACCTCCAGCCCGCCGGTCGCATCCTGCGCCAGGATCGTTAGTACGCCCCAGTCGGTATGGACGCCGCAGCCGACCTCGCGATCCGGATCGGCTTCGGGATGCGGCGGGTAATGGAGGAGCCGCACCGCCGACATGTGCCCCTCGAGGCAGTAATCGAAATGCTCCGGCGCGAGGTCGAGCGATAGGGCGAGGCCGTGGAGCAGGATCCGGGCGAGGTGCTCCATCGTCGCGAAGTAATCGAGCACCGACTGCCGCCAGCCGGGCAGCCACTCCGGCCAAGGGTTGGGGCCATGGTTCGGCGTGCCGGCAACGACGAGCGGATCGTCGAGCGGCAGGTCGATGCCCATGTATATGCTTTCCTTGACGTCGCCGCCGGTCGCCGCGTCGAGGGCCTGGCCGCGGATCCCGTCATAGCCGCGGAAGATCGAGTTGGTCTTGAGCCCGACGCTCTCCTTCGCTACCAGCGGCTCGTCGAAGAAGCGCTTGGCTTCCGCGAAGATTTGCGCGACGTCGGCGTCGGCGACGCCATGATTGGTGACGTAGAAGAACCCGGTCGTGACGCAGGCCTCGCGCAGCGCTTGCGCGACGCGGCGCGATCCCGTCGGATCCTGCTGCCGCAAGGCGCCGATGTCGATGATCGGAAGCTGCGACGCCGGATCGTGCTTCCGGGCGGGGCTGGCTGCCATGATGCGACCGGTCAGCGCGCGACGGCTAGCACTGGCCGCTCGCCCGTCCCTTTCACCGCGCCGTCGCGCCGCGACTCGGCCTCGCCGTGGCGGGTGAGGAGGTCGAGCGTCATGCGCCGCATCAGCACGCCCGGCCGGTCCGACGGCATGTTGAACTCGGTGCCGACCTGGTCGAGCGGCACGTCGTAATCGGTGCTCTCGAGGATGAACTTGTCCTCGGCGGTGACCTCGCGGTCGAAGGCGATGACGCCGGCCGCCGGCGCCTCTTCCTCGGTGTCGTTGCGGAAGCAGAACTGCACGACCTGGATCGAGCCGTCGTCGATCGGCGTCGCGGCCGTGACGATCGAATGGATGAGGCCGTTCGGATAGGTGATCTGCAGCTTACGCAGGAAGGGCATGTACCAGCGCGCCTTCATGTGCCGGACAGTATGGTCGGAGTCGATGCGCAGCAAAGTCTTCTGGGCGTCGGGATTGACCACCGGCACCGAGCTCGTCATCAGGAAGCCGTCGTCGAACTGCTCGATGTCGAGCTTGGCCGGCTGCGGATGGCCCTGGTCGCCGAAGGTCGCGCGATGGACGAAGCTGAAATGCGCGTTGTCGAAGCTGTTCTCCATCAGGCGCAGCCCGGCGCAGTTCCACACCTCGTAGAATTGGTCGATCTGGCGGAAGCCCTCGGCGCCGGCCTCCTCGAACTCCGGCAGGCCGTAGAGCGGCTCGGCGAGGGCGACCCAGACATAGCCGTAGCGCTCGGCGGTGCGGAAGCTGTCGACTGCCATGCGGGTCGGCGTGTCCTTGCCGTCGGCGACGATCTGCGGCACCCGGACGACCTTGCCGGCGGCATCGTATTCCCAGCCGTGATAGCCGCACACGAGGCGGCCGCGGTCGCAGAAGCCGCGCGACAGCTTGGCGGTGCGGTGGCAGCAGCGATCGCGGATCGCGGCCGGCGCGCCGCTCTCGGTCCGCCACAGCACGATCTCCTCGCCGAGCAGGCGGAAGGGCTGCGGCCCGTCGGCCAGCATGTTCATCGGCATCACGGGGTACCATAAGCGCTTCAGTACCGGCTGACTGCATGCGAGCATGACCACCACCCTCGGTATCGTCTCGGGCGCACCCGAACATAGCTTCCAATTAGGCGACCGCCAGCGCTATAGGAAAAGCATCAAATTGTCCCCGGACCGATGCCTTTGAGGCAGCGTTCTCCGGCCACCCCAGACGTAGGGACGAGCCATGCTGCATTCACGGATGTTGCGCTATCTCGACGAGGTCGCGCGAAACGGCTCGATCCGCAAGGCGGCGGGCCGGCTCAACGTCGCCTCCTCGGCCGTCAATCGGCAGATTCTCGCCCTCGAGCAGGAGATCGGGACGCCGATCTTCGAACGGCTGCGCAAGCGGCTGCGCCTGACGGCGACCGGCGAGCTGATCATCGCGCATGTCCGCCAGACCTTGAAGGAGCACGATCGGGTGCGCGCCCGCATCGAGGACCTCAAGGGGCTGCGGCGCGGTGAGGTGACGATTGCGACGATGGGCGGTCTTGCAGCCTCGGTCCTCACGCCGCTCGTCGTCGAGTTCCGCCGCAACCATCCTGGCGTCAAGATCCTGGTGCGGGTCCTGCCGGTCGGCGAGATCACCGGCGCCGTCAGCAGCGGCGAGGCCGATCTCGGTTTCGCCTTCGACCTGCCGCGCGATCCCATGCTGCAGAGCGTCGCGACGCTCGACTGCCGGCTCGGCGCGGTGGTGCCGCGCGACCATCCGCTCGCCGAGCAGGGCTCGGTGACGCTCGGCACCTGCCTCGAATATCCGCTGCTTCTGGCGGGAGCTGGAATGACGTTGCGCACCGTGCTCGACGACGCCTTCACGCGCTCCGGCATCACGGTCGAGCCGATTCTCGAGAGCAACTCGATCGAGATGCTCAAGCGGGCGGCGATGCTCGGCCTCGGCGTCGCCTTCCTCAACGTCATCGACGTGCTCGACGAGCGCCGCAGCGGCGAAGTCGCCTTCCTGCCGCTGCGCGACAAGCATGTGAAGCCGCAGATCCTGCGCGTCGTGCGGCGGGCGAAGGGCGGGCTTGACATGCTGCCGAGCCTGATGGCCGAGGAGCTGAAGGGCGATCTCGAGAGCCTGGTGAGCGAGGTCCGGTGAGGTGATTGCCGTTGCGGTGAGAGGGCAGCCACCCGCAGCAGCCTCATTGCCATCGTAACGAAGTCCCGGTCGCGAGACACGTTTCTGTAACCGGCGACTTTGATCCTTTCCCCGTCGTCATCGAGGGCGACGAGATGCTGGGTAAAGGACATATCCCGTCATGCCATTGAGCATCCTATTCGCATCCTGGGGAAACCCCGGAAATCTGAACCCCTTCCTGACGGCTGCGCGCCGTCTGAGCCGACGCGGTCACCGCGTTCGCTTCCTCGGCGAAGCCGCCCACCACGAGGAAACGGCAAAGGCAGGCTTCGACACGCTCTCCTGGCGGCGGCCGCCCCCGATGTCGCCGCCGGATCCCGACGCTGACGATCCCGTCTGGGAGGAGATCCGAGTGCTCCTTGGGCAGATCATGTTCGGAGCGGCGATCGACTACGCGGCGGACACGATGGACGCGCTTCGGAAAGAGCGGGCAGACGCCATCGTGACGAACGACTTCCTGGCCGGGCCCGCGATTGCCGCGGAGGCGTCGGGAATTCCCTGCGCCCTGCTCGCGCCGCATGTCAGCGTCCGACCGCTCGACGGCGTGCCGTGCGGCACGACCGGCCTCATCCCGAGCGACGAACCGAGCCGTCAGGCAGAGGAGCAAGCGGCGCGCGCCCGATTCGCCGAGCTCATGAGCAGCTACCTGCCGACGCTCAACCGGGCGCGCGCAGCGTTCGGGCTCGCGCCGCTCAAGCACATCTTCGACCATTACGACCGCGCGGACCGGGTGTTTATCGGTCTGTCGCCCGCATTCGACTTTCCGGCGACAAATTTGCCTGCGAATCTGAGGTATGTCGGACCGCTCCTCGACGAGCCTGCATGGGCGCGGCCGTGGACGGCTCCCTGGTCCGTTAGCCCCACCCGGCCACGCATTCTCGTTTCGCTCAGCACGAGCTTCCAGAATCAGGCCGCCCTGCTACGCCGGATCGTCGCAGCGCTGGGCACAATCGATATTGATGCCGTCGTGACCGTGGGTCCGGCGTTGGAGAAGGAGACGCTCCAGGCGCCGCCCAATGTGTCCATCCTCCATAGCGCACCGCACGACACCGTCATGAAGGAGGCTTCGCTCGTCGTGACGCATGGAGGTCACGGAACCGTCGCCCGGTCGCTCGTGAACGGCGTCCCGCTGCTGGTGATCCCGATGGGACGAGACCAGGGAGACAACGCTGCCCGTGTCGTGGCGCGCGGGGCAGGCCTCGCCCTCGACGATAGCGCGACGGAGGAGCAGATCGTGTCCGCTGTCGGTCGGCTGCTCGCCCAGCCGAACTTCAAGGCGGCGGCCGTACGGCTTGGAAGGGCCATCGAGCCGGACATGACCTCGTCGATCCTCGAGACGGAGATCGAAGCGATTGCCGGCCGCCGCTGGAACCGCACGGCCTGATCGCACCCAGAGCTCCAATGGATACAAGGTGCCCCCTCGGCATGTCGCCTAACTCTGCCGCTTTCGCGCTCCTGCTGGGCGCGTTGGCGGCGCTCCCTTCCTTCGGCATCGACATGAGCCTGCCCGCGCTGGACGCGATCGGTGCCTCGCTCGGCGTCGATGCCGACAAGGCCGGCCTGACTATCAGCGTCTTCATGGTCGGCTATGCCGTCGCTCCTCCGTTCTGCGGTCCGATATCGGACCGGATCGGACGCAAGCCGATCATGCTCGGGGCCGTCGCATTTTTTGCCGTGGCGAGCCTCGGTTGCACGGTCTCACACTCGTTGGCGGAGCTATTGGCGTGGCGCGTGATGCAAGGCATGGGCGCGGGAGTCGGCACGACGATCACTTTAGCGGTGATCCAGGATCTCTTCGATGGCCCTGCCGGACGGGCAAAATTCTCGGATCTGGCCAGCCTGATGGTGTTCGTCCCGATGGTTGCACCGGCAGCGGGAACGGCGGTGCTGACCTTCGGCGGCTGGCGCGCCATCTACGGTCTGCTCACCATCGTCGGCTTCGTTCTCCTCGGCATCGTCGGCCGGTTTTTCGTGGAGAGCGCCAAGCTGGACAATGCTGAAAGGCCCAGCCCAAAGGCGATCCTGCGCAGCTATGCCCTGGTCCTGAGCTATCCTGTCTGCCTCGGCTACATCCTCGTCAACGCGGCGGCGTTCGGAGCGCTCTTTGCCTATATAACCGGATCCCCGCTCTTCTTCATCGACGCCCTCGGCCTCACGCGCGGCGAATACAGTCTGGTCTATGCCGGAACCTTCGTCGGTGTCTTGGCGAGCGTCTTTGCAAACGGCCGGCTGAGCCGGTGGGCCGTGGCGCCCGCTTATCCTCTCGTGACCGGCATTGCGCTTGCCGGTGCCTCGGCTGCGGCGTTCCTCGTCACCGTCCTGGCCGGATGGAGTTGGGTACCGGGGCTGGTCGGACTCCTCGTTCTCGGCACCATGGGTTTCGGCCTGATCGTGCCGAACGCAATGCATGCCGCGATGCAGCCATTGCCGAGCCATGCCGGCGCCGTCAGCGCGATGACCGGGTTCGTCCAGGTACTCACCCAATCCATCGCGAGCGCGCTCGTCGTCTCTTTCAACGGCAGGGATCCGGGGCTGTCGATGGCGGTCGCCATGATCCTTTGCTCGATCGGCGCGCTCCTCGCCTATGGGGGCGTCGCCCGCCCCGCGGACGCGGGCGCGGCGCTGGCAAAATCGTCAACATGAGGAGATCGTTTCATGTCCACCACCGCGGAACTGAAGGCCGTTTTGCGGGATCGCGACGGGGTCCGACTCGCCCATATCGAAGTCGGGCCGAAAACGCCGGCAAGTCCGCCGCTCGTCTTCATCCATGGCTGGATCGGCGATCATAATGCTTTGCTGCCGCAGATCCTCCATTTCGCCAAGACACGTCGGGTCGTGGCGATTCATTTGCGCGGGCACGGCGACAGCGACGCTCCCGTGCAGGACTACACCATGGCCGGCTTTGCCGACGACATCGCCTGGCAATGCCGCCAACTCGGGCTGGAAAAGCCGGTGATCGTCGGCCACAGCCTCGGTGGCGCCATCGCCCTCGAGTTCGCCGGCCGCCACCCCGACCTGCCGTCAGGGATCGTGATTATTGATTCCATGGTCTTTCCGCCCCCGTCGTTCAGGGAGGCGGCCCAGCAGATGGCGGATACCATCGATGGGGCCGGGTATCTCGCTGTGGCCCGGGCGCAGGCGGCCGAGATCTATCTCGATCACGTCGACATCGACGATCCGAAGCGGAAGGAGAGGCTGCTCGGCGTATTGTACGAGGCGCACCGCAAGACGCCGGAGCATGCGGCAGTCTCGACCATCGTCAACGTGTTGAACAGGTATGACTCGGAGCCTGCGGCGAGGGCCTGCAAGGTACCGGTGACCTATCTCGACGCCGGCGTTCCGATGATCGAGCAGGGACGCGACCTGGAACGCTTTCGGGCCGTCTGCCCGCAGCTCGTCGTCGCCAAGACGTTCGGCGCCGGACATTTCTCGCCGCTCGAAGTGCCCGATCAGATCAACGCCATGATCGCCCGCTTCATCGCGGTCGGCATCGACCGCCGTCCGTCCTGAGACAGTTGCCGACATAGGTCTGCGCTTCCCGCCTGATTGAAATTCGTGGGATGTTGAGCGAATTTGACAACCGCGGTGGCAGGCAGGGCAGCGTTACGCCGGGCGCTAGCTGCTGACCTGAAGGCATCACCATGCACGTTATTCGATGCTTTTAATGCGCCGTCCGCCGCGGGATTGTGCGCGGCCCGGCAAATGGGACCGGCGAGGAGACGAGGCGATGACGGCATTTCGGCAGCTGACGATCCCGAGCGCAAGGCGCTACTGGCTCCGCGATGCGCGCGTTCCCACCTGCCTGCTGGCGGCGCCGACCGAAGCCTCGCCGAGAGACATCGACGGCACGATCCTCGTCGACTTGCTCATCGATGACGGCCGGATCGCCGGGATCGCGCCGGCAGGGACGGCGGGGGCGGGGGAAGATCCGACCGTCGCGCTCGACGGGCGGCATGTCTGGCCGACGCTGGTCGACATGCACACGCATCTCGACAAGGGGCATATCGTCACCCGGACGCAGAACCCCGACGGATCCTTCACCGGTGCCCGTGAGTCCGTGGTCGCCGATCGCATCGCCCATTGGCGTCAGGACGACGTCGAGCGCCGCATGGCATTCGGGCTGCGCTGCGCCTATGCGCACGGCGTCTCGGCGATCCGCACGCATATCGACTCCTACGAAGGCCAAGTCGAGACGAGCTGGAGCGTCTTCCGCCGGCTGCGCGACGCGTGGAGCGGCCGGATCGAGCTGCAGGGCGTCGCGCTTTTCCCGCTCGACCTCTACCGCACCGAGCACGGGCTCAAGACCGCCGACGTCGCCGCCCAGTCCGGCGGCGTGCTGGGCGGCGTGACGCGCGGCTCGCACGAGGATCATCGCGTCCTCCTCGACGATACCGACGTGCTGCTCGACCGGCTGTTCCAACTCGCGACGGAGCGCAGCCTCGACGTCGACCTGCATGTCGACGAATCCGGCGATCCCGCAGCCGCCTCGCTGGGACGCGTCGCGGCGGCGGTGCTGCGCAACCGCTTCAAGGGACGCGTCGTCTGCGGCCATTGCTGCAGCCTCGCGGTGCAGTCCGAGGAGCTGGTGCGCGAGACGATCGCGCTGGTCGCCGAGGCCGGCATCTCGATCGTGTCGCTGCCGACAGTCAACATGTACCTGCAGGATCGCGGCGACGGTCGCACGCCCCGCTGGCGCGGCGTGACGCTGATCCACGAGCTGCGCGCCGCCGGCATCACGGTGGCGGTAGCCGGCGACAACTGTCGCGACCCGTTCCACGCCTATGGCGATCACGACATGGTCGACACCTTCCGGCAGGCGGTGCGGATCGAGCATCTAGACCATCCGTTCGGCGACGCGCCGGCGCTCGCCGCCGCAGTACCGGGCGGCATCATCGACGTCTCGGCGGGAACGCTCGCGATCGGCGGCGCGGCGCGGTTGATCCTCTTCAATGCCCGCACGCTGAACGAGCTGGTCTGCCGGCCTCAGTCGGATCGCGTCGTCATCGACCGGGGCCGCGAGGTCACCGACGGCCTGCCCGACTACAGCGAGCTCGAGATCGCCGGCTGACTGCTCGCGAAAAGACAGCACCCCGTCCGCAAAACGATGCTTTCCATGCAGCGCCTATAAAGTGCCAAATCTTGTTGCGGTGCAGCATCGCGGCAATAGAAGATTGGGAACCGATGCAATGACCAAGACGATTCGTTTCGGCACGACCGCCAGCCTCGCGGCGATTGCCATGACTCTGCTCGCGGGCACGGCGGGCGCTGCGGAGAAGATCCGCTTCGGGCTGAACTGGCTGCCCGAGGGCGAGCATTGCGGGTTCTTTCAGGCGAAGGCCGGCGGGCTCTACGAGAAGGCCGGGCTCGACGTCGAGCTTCGCTCGGGTGGTCCCGACCAGAACGTCGCGATCCTGGTGGCAAGCGGCCAGGAGGACCTCGGGATGGGCTCGAGCTTTACGACGCTCAACCTGCTGAACCAGGGCACCGCTGCGGTGACCGTCGCTGCCTTCTTCCAGAAGGACCCGCAGACCCTCGTCGCCCACCCCGACCAGGATATCAAGACGCTCGCCGATCTCAAAGGCAAGCCGATCATGGTGGCGCGCTTCTCGCAGGGTGAGTTCTGGCAGTTCCTCAAGTTCAAGTTCGGCTTCGAGGATAGTCAGCTGCGCCCCTACACCTACAACGCGGCCGTGTTCCTCAGTGACCCCAAGGCAGTACAGCAGGGCTACGTCACCGAGGACGAATTCTTCCTCGGCAAGGAGATGCCGAAGCCGCCGGTCGTCATGCTGCTTGCCGATTACGGTTATGCCAATTACGCGACGACCGTCTTCACGACGCAGGCCTATGCCGACAAGAAGCCGGCCGTGGTCAAGGCCTTCATCGACGCGACGAAGGCAGGTTACCAGCAATGCATGACCGGCGATTCGACGGCTGGGATGAAGCTGATGATGGCCGCCAACCCCGACCACGGCGAGCCGCTCTATCACTTCAAGCTGAAGCAGATGAAGGAGCGCGGGCTCGTCACCGGCGGCGACGCCGCGACGCTCGGCATCGGCGCGATGACCGACGCGCGCTGGAAGGAGTTCTTCGACGGCATGGTCGCCACCGGGATCTATCCCAAGACGCTCGACTACAAGGCGGCCTATACGACGAAGTTCCTCGATAAGGCGAAGTAGGGGGCGGCATGGAGCAGGACGGGTTTCCGATCGTCGATGTCGCGGCCTTCGCCACCGGCGATGCCGCGGCGCGTGCCGCGGTCGCGCGCGAGTTCGGCCGGGCGCTCGAGACGACCGGCTTTGTCGCGATCGTCGGCCACGGCGTTCCCGAGGCCGACATCCAGGCAACCTACGACGCGATGAAGGCGTTCTTCGCCCTGCCGCTCGCCGACAAGATGAGCCTCGTCATCGCCGGTCGGGCGAAGACCTGCGGCTACTTGCCGATCGGCGTCGAGAGCGTCGCTGCGACCCTCGATGCCGACCAGCCGCCCGACCTCTGCGAGGCGCTGGTCTTCCAGTCGCTGCGCCGCGAGCTCAACCTGCCGAAGGATACGCCGTTGCGGCCCGGCGAAGGGGCGCGTAACGTCTGGCCCGAGCAGCCGCAAGGGCTGCACGAGCTCGTGATGCGGTATTTCGAATCGGTCGAGCGGCTGGCGCTGATGCTGCCGCGGATGATGGCGCTGGCACTGGATCTGCCGGAGGATTTCTTCGCCCCCTATTACACTGTGCCGGCTCTGACCCTCCGCTTCGTCAACTATCCGGATCAGATCGATCCGCCCGCTCCCGGCCAGCTGCGCTATGGGGCGCATCACGACTACGGCGGTTTCACCATCCTGCGCCAAGATGCTGCGCCGGGCGGGTTGCAGATCTGCAGCAAATCCGGCGTCTGGCGAGACGTTCCGGCGGTGCCGGAGGCCTTCATCATCAACGTCGCCGAGCTGATCGCACGCTGGACCAACGAGCGTTGGAAGTCGACGCTGCACCGCGTCGTCAACCCGTCGCGTGCGCTGACCGGCAGCACGCAGCGCCTCTCCATGGTGTTGTTCACCGGCCCCAACGACGACGCCGAGATCACCTGCCTGCCCACCTGCACCGACGCGGCGCATCCGGTCCTCTACCCGCCGGTCCGCGCCGGCGCCTTCGTGCGCGCCAAGCTCAACAAGTCGATGGTGGCGCCACCGGTGCTGGAGGACGTGTGATCTCCCGATATCGGCGGGGTCCTCGATCCACCGACTTCCCCGCGAACGGCGGGGAAACGGCTATTGCGCGATGGTGAGCTGAAGCCGTGAGGCCGAACTGCCGCCGCTCCGGACTCCGAGCGTCACGATCCTAGCGGCGATCGTCGCCGTCTTCGTCGGATCGCCTCCGGTGCCGGGATTGATCGGATAGGCCGGGAAGCACG
>JAQGID010000027.1 GCA_028291405.1 Rhodospirillales bacterium
AATGCGCCAGGATGTGCTGGCGCAGCGCCGCGGAGACCCACCAATACATCTTTTGAGCGAGTTCGCGGCCGACCTCCGGGCGTGACAGCAGGGGATTCTGGTAGAGGTCGACGCGTTTCGATTCTTCCGCCAGGTATTCGAGCGTCGATTGCGATATCTCGGCGCCGGTGTTCTCCAGCAGGGTCTTAATGACATCGACTTCGCCCGAGGCGACGAGCGCGTCGCTGACGGTCTCGCTCACCGACTCTCGCATTGCGATGGCGAGCTGGTACTCGAGCGTTCGATGATGAACGATTTCAACGAGTTCCAGGTCTTGTAGAACCTTGCTCCGCAGGAGAATCGGGTAGGCGACTTCGATCATGTCGTTGGCCAGCGACAGGACGACGTCGGGCGGGGCATCCGAGCGCTGGGACAGCTGCTCGGCGAGACGCCGGCGCACGGCGATCTCGACGTCGTTGACGAGATTGCGCAGGATGTCGCCCATGAGGGCGCGCTCGCGATCGCTCAACGCATCTCCGCTCGCGACGAACAGATCACCTACGGTTGCAATCAGCGCTTCGCGACCCTGCGCAGTCTTGTCGCGCGCGAGGGCAAAAAGATGTTTGGTTTCCGCTTCGGTGATTCTCGACATGAACGCAGCTCCACGGCGCGAAAGTGTCGAAATCACACCTTGCACGCAGAGATAGTTTGTCGCCAAATTTTAAAGTTATCGTAAAAACCGGGGGTTGAACCCGGGCTGGACGCTTTTAAAAGCGATGAGGCGGCCCCATTCTCAACGACGCCGCCTTCGCCTTTCGAAACCGTCAGACCTTACTGGCCGCCGCTCTGCAAGCGATTGGCCTCTTCGCGATTGAGCTGGGCCGTCATCGCGTTATCCGACGTTTTGGTCATGCCACGACGTGCGGGATGTTTGGTCATGGCGTGACCGCTGTTGCTTCCGGTCTTGGCCTTCGCGCCGGTCTCCGCAGAGGGGGCCGCGCCCATCGTGTTCTGAGCCATGACCGGCAGTGCGGCGAGAAGCGCAATGGCCGAGGTCGCCGCAAACAGTCTCTTCATTGTTTGCCTCCTTCGCGATTAATCGGGATCTCATCAAATGAAACGGGTGAGATCTGGCCCCGTTCCCTTCGCTTCGATGAATCGCCGATGTCGGGCGGAGGATCACTCGTCCGTCGTGACGCGATCCTTTTTGCGCGCCGCGGTGTGGCGCTTTCCCTCGAGCCGCCGCTCGGTGGCGGCGCGCGGCGGGCGCGTCTTCCGGCGGAACGCCGGCGGCGTCGCCGCCTCGCGGAGCAGCCCGACGAGCCGTTCGATCGCGTCCCGCCGGTTCTGCTCCTGCGAGCGAAAGCGTTGAGCCTGAATGACGATGACACCGTCGCGCGTCATGCGCCGTCCCGCCAGGACCGCCAGCCGCCGCCGCACCGCCTCCGTCAGGGTGGCGGAAGCTGAAGCGTCAAAGCGCAGCTGTGCAGCGCTCGCGACTTTGTTGACGTTCTGGCCGCCGGGACCCGAGGCGGTGACGAAGTCGAAGTGGAGCTCGGTGTCCTGGATGACGATCGCTGATGTGATCCGGATCATCTAACGTCCGGCGCGGTCGAGAATGCGCTGCGCCGTGCGCAGATGCGGCCTGTCGATCATCTTGCCGTCGATTGCCACCACCCCGGCGGCCAAGTTCGCGTCGAAGGCGGCGACGACCTGGCGCGCCCATGCGACCGCGGCGGCGTCCGGCGTGAAGGCGGCGTTGATCGCGGCGATCTGGGCCGGGTGGATCGCGGCCTTGGCCGCAAAGCCGCAGAGCGCCGCAGCGCGTGCCTCGCGCTCCAGGCCCGCATCGTCCTTGAAATCGGTGAAGACGGTATCGATCGCGATGACCCCGGCGGCCGCGGCTCCGAAGAGACAGAGCGAGCGCGCCAGCCGGAACGGTTCGAGATGCGTGCCGTCGTCACTGCGGTTCGCCAGCGCGCCGACGTCGGTAGCGAGGTCCTCGCAGCCCCACATGATGCCGCACAGCCGCGCGCTGGCGCCCGCATAGGACGCGAACGAAAACACTGCCGCGGCGGTCTCCGGCGCGATCGGCAGGATGGCGATGCCTCCGGGCGCCGCATCCTCACGCGCCTCGAGCGCTGCAAGATAATGATCGAGAGTGCGGATTTCGTCAGCGCCCGCAGCCTTCGGCAGCACGATACCGTCGGGGCCCGCGCCGACGACAGCGGCGAGGTCGGCGAGCGCAATTCCGGAGGCAAGCGGATTGATTCGAACGAAACGCTTCGGACCGCCGCCGTTCCGGTGTTGCGACACGAATTCCGATGTCGCGGCGCGCGCCGCCTCCTTGCGCTCGGCTGCGACGGAATCCTCGAGATCGAGGATGATGGCGTCGGCGCCCGAACCGAGGGCTTTGCCGAGCTTCTTGGCGTCGTCGCCCGGCACGAAGAGCAGCGATCTCATCCGCCGATCCCGCTGCGTTTCATCAGCGCCGTGCGATGGCACTGGGCGACGGTTTCGCCGCGTTGGTTGACGGCTCGATGCTCGAACTCGACAAGTCCGGCATCCGGCCGTGACTTGCTGTCGCGGAGCGTCACGACGCTGGTGACGGCATGCAACGTGTCGCCGTGAAACACCGGCTTCGGAAAGCGCACGTCGGTCATGCCGAGATTGGCGATCGTCGTTCCCAGAGTCGTCTCGCCGACCGTAAGGCCGATCATCAGCCCGAGCGTGAAGAGGCTGTTCACCAGGCGCTGGCCGAACTCGCTTGCGGCGGCGAACTCGGCATCGATGTGCAGCGGCTGCGGGTTCATCGTCATCGCCGAAAACAGCATGTTGTCCGCTTCGGTGACGGTGCGCCTGATCGGATGCTCGAAGCTCTGACCGACGGCGAATTGTTCGAAATAGAGACCGGACACCGGCTAATCCCCCGACCGCCTGTTGCCGCTCTCGCACCACGGCCGTTGCGCAAGGGCGCTGCGGTGCCGAATGATTGTAGAAGCCGCCATCCCGGCGTCAACGCCTCTGATTCTGTCGCGCTCGATACAAGCCGCCCGGCAATCGCTCGGCCGCCGTCGACCTGGACGGGAGAGCGAGGTTCGATCTCGACCGGTCCGAGAACTCGCGGGTGTGTCGCCGTGCGCTCGAAGTCGCCGATGCCTTGGACAGCCGCACACGTGCTTGATGTCTCTCATTCGGGATGGATCGCATCAGGCGAAATTTCGCACAGTGATTGCAATCACAAGAGGCGAGCGCGGACCCGGTTGCCAGGCGGGAATTCTTGCGCCACGGGCGGATCGAAGGCTAAATGCGCCCGCCGTTCCACGGCGTTGTCGTCATCCGAATCCGAGAGCAGAGCGCAGCGGGGCCCAATGCAGAATTCGGCACGTCCGAGTCAACTCGTCGACGAGGCGCCCTTCGACCTCGCGCCGCTGCGTGACGTCTGGTATTTCGCATCGGCGGGACGGGCCTTGAAGCGCGGCCGGACGATCGCGAAAACAATCCTCGGCGAGCCGCTCGTGATCGGGCGCGATGCCGAGGGAAAAACTTTCGCGCTGCAAGACCTTTGCCCGCACCGCGGCATGCCGTTGTCGTGTGGCCGCTTCGACGGCAGCGAGCTCGAATGTCCCTTGCACGGCTGGCGGTTCTCGACGGCGGGCGAGTGCGCCGGAATTCCCTCGCTTGCCGAGGGGCAGCGCTTTCCGCTGTCGCAGGTGCGGGTCAAATCCTATCCGACCGCCGAGGTCCAAGGAAACATCTGGGTCTTTCTCGGCGAAAATCCGATCGGTGCGCCGCCGGTGCCGCGGGCGAGCGAGGATACCGATCAGCGTCTCTTCAGCATGGTCGAGACGATGCGTTTCCGCTGCAATCTCGATAACGCGATCATCAGCCTGATCGACCCGGCGCATGGGCCCTACGTGCACGACATCTGGTTCTGGCACGGCCGTCGAACGGCAAAGGACAAGGTGAAGCTGTTCACGCCGTCGTCCTTCGGCTTCACCATGACCTCGCACCAGACCTCGACCAATTGGCGGGCTTACAAATTGCTCGGCGGTAAGCCGGAGACCGAGATTCTGTTCCAGCTTCCCGGTGTCCGCATCGAGCGGACGCGCGCCGGGCGCAACCTCGTCGTCAACATGACCGCGATGACGCCGCTCGGTGACGGCATGGTGGAGATGAACCACATCGTCTCGTGGACGATGCCGTGGCTGACGGTGTTGCAGCCGCTGGTGAAGCCGTTCGTCCGGCGCTTCCTGGGCCAGGATCGCGATTCGCTGGAGAAGCAGCAGATCGGCCTCGATTTCGCTCGCCCGATGCTGCTGATCAACGACTCGGATACGCTGATCAAATGGTATTACCGCCTCAAGGGCGAATACGCTGCGGCGCGGCGTGACGGGCGGGAGTTCGTCAACCCGGTGACGCCGCGCACTCTGCGTTGGCGGACCTAGAGAATCGCCAGCACCGCCTCGGGGGGCCGCCCGAGCGCGGCCCTGCCGTTCTTGACGACGATCGGCCGCTCGATGACGATCGGGTTCTTCACCATCGCATCGATCAGCGCCATCGGGTCGAGCTTGTCCGCCGCGATGCCGGCCTCGCGGGCCTCCTTGGCGCGGAGCAGCTCACGCGGCAGGAGCCCGAGGTTTGCCAGCAGCTTCGTCAGCTCGGCGGCAGTCGGCGGCGTCTTGAGATATTCGATGATCTTCGGCTCGATGCCTCGGCTGCGCAGCAGCTCGAGGGTCTGCCGCGACTTGGTGCAGCGGGGATTGTGATAGATCGTGACGGTCACGTCGGGGTTCCTATCGCTGCGTTTCCGGATGGACTTGGTATCCGGCGATGATCCATTCGAGCAGCGGGGCCAGGAGGCGTCCGAGCAGGAACGATGCCGCCAGGTTCACCGCCATCACGACCCACCAGCCGAACCAGTACGGCGGCCCGTGGAGTTCGATGATGAGGATATAGGCGATCGTGCAGCCGATGACGGCAAGCGACCCGAGACCGATGCTCAACCGGCGCGTGCCCTCGCGCGGCAGACCTTGCGACATGGCCGGTTCCTCCGACGACCGAGCTCGGGGTGAGCCGGTTCGCCTACCGGCATTACCGCGCGATTCGGCGCTGCCGCGCAAGCGGCATTCGCGCGAAGACGCGTTTGGTGCTCAGCGGCGCTTGCCGACCGATTTGCTGCGCGGCGGCGACGTCTTGTTCGCCGGCGTCGGCGTCACGGGGGTCGGGCGATCGGCCGGTTTCTTCGCCGTGCTGGGATCCATCTCGACGTTGATCTCGAGCACCGAGGTGTCGCCGCTCTGACGGCCGATCTTGACCTTCACGAGGTCGTCCTTGATCTCGACGTAGCGGCCGATGACCTCAAGCAGCTCGCGCTGCAGCGCCGGCAGAAAGTCGGGCGTGTCGCGGCTCGCGCGCTCATGCGCGAGAACGATCTGCAGGCGTTCCTTTGCGATGCCGGCGGTGGCGGGACGCCGCCCGAAGAAGAGTTCGAAGATGCCCATGCTCAGGCCTTTCCGAAGATCGTGCGGAACAGGCTGCGTCGCTCGGGCTTGGCAAAGCGCATCTCGCGTTGCTCGCCGAGCAGCCGTGCGACGGCATCGGAATAGGCGCGGCCGGCTGGACTCTGCTCGTCGAAGATGACGGGCATACCGGTGTTCGAGGCGCGTAGCACCGATTCCGATTCCGGGATGATGCCGAGGAGCGGCACCGAAAGGATCTCGCGGACGTCCTCGACCGTCAGCATCTCGCCGCGGGCGACGCGGTCCGGCGAGTAGCGGGTCAGCAGGAGATGCTCCTTGACCGGCTCCTCGCCGCGCTCGGCGCGTCGCGACTTGGCGGCGAGAAGCCCGATGATGCGGTCGCTGTCGCGCACCGAGGAGACCTCGGGGTTGGTCACGATAATGGCGCTGTCGGCGAAATAGAGCGCCGTCAGCGCCCCGTGCTCGATGCCTGCCGGGCTGTCGCAGACGACGTAGTCGAAGGTCTTCTTCAGCTCGTCCATCACCTTCTCGACGCCGTCGCGCTTCAGCGCATCCTTGTCGCGCGTCTGCGAGGTCGGGAAGATGTAGAGCGTGTCGACCCGCTTGTCGCGAATCAGCGCCTGGTTGAGCTGCGCGTCGCCGTTGATGACGTTGATGAAGTCGAATACGACACGGCGCTCGCACCCCATGATGAGATCGAGGTTGCGCAGGCCGACGTCGAAGTCGATGACCACCGTCTTCTTGCCGCGCATGGCGAGGCCGGCGGCGATCGCCGCCGAGGTCGTCGTCTTGCCGACGCCGCCCTTGCCCGAGGTCACTACGATCACTTCACCCAAAGCCCGATCCTCCTCCTTCTTGCGTGCCACCGATCGTCAACTCCGCAAGATCACGACGCGCTGCTCCTGCAGCATGATTTGAGCGCGCTGGCCGACGTGCTCGGGCGGGATGCTGTCGCTCACGAGGTAACGGCCGGCGATGCTGACCAGCTCGGCTTCGAGCCGGTCGACGAAAATGCGCGAAGCGGCATCGCCCATTGCACCGGCGATGGCGCGGCCGCGCAGCGTTCCGTACACATGGATGTTGCCGTCGGCGATGATCTCGGCGCCGGCGCTGACCGAGCGCAGGATGATGAGATCGCCGCCGCGGGCGTAGAGCTGGGTTCCCGAGCGCACCGGCTCGGTGATCAGCATCGATTTGGCAGCGGTCGGATCGGCGGGCCGCGGCGCGGTCGCCGCCGGTTCCGCCGTGGCGGCCTGTACCGAGCGGCGGTTCGAGGGCGTGCCGGCGAAGGCGCCGAGCCCGGCCTCGAAGGCGGCGCGCTGCTGGTCGGAATCGGCGTTCTGCACGCCGACCGGCATCAGCGCGAAGCGCCGCAGCATCTTGCGCAGCTCGACGAAATCAGCGCTGCGATGAAAACCGAGATGGCCCTTGAGGTCGAGGACGACGGGGGCGTTGGCGAAGAACTGCGGCGAGCGCGCGACCTGCTCTTCCAGCGCGCGCTCGAAGTCGGGATCGGCGGTGTCGCCGACCCGAATCACCATGACGGTGAAGAGTGCGCCTTGCACAAGATTGATTGTCATACGCGCGTGTCGGAAGCCCGTTTGGATGAATGATTTCTTACCGCCCGATTAGCGGCAATCGCGGGCGAGCGCAACGGTTCAATGTGTGTCAACAAAAACACGGGTTTGCAGTCTTATCGGAACTGCCAGAGTCCGCGTTTTTGCGATTGAGCGATCGACTCGGCGCCGACGTAGTCGAAGCTCTGGCTGCGATCCGCGAGCGCCAATCCCTCGGCCACCAGCATCCCGCCGAGATCGACGCCCTCGCCGTCGAGGCAGATCGCGCTGCTGTCGTTGCCCGGCGTCGGAAAGCGGCAGGAGGCAGTGCGGGACAGGCGATTGGCGAGCACGGTGCGGGCGCGCTCGCCGCAGGGAAGCGACGCGGCGCCGCTCGCGCCGCAGCGGTCGTTGCCCTCGGGTGGGCGGATGCCGAAGAGTCTCAGGTTCTGACCGCCGAGGCGGAGTGCGGCCGCGCCTTCCGCCTCCGCCTTGCCGGACAGTTGTCGCGGCGGCGAGAACGCGGCCGATTGCGTCGCATGGCGCGCGACCGGCCGCGACGTGGCCAAGCCCGGCGAATCCCGCATCTGGAACGGTTGCGGCTTCGGCGGCTCCTCGCCTTCCGGCACTGGGTGGAACGGGATCTCGGCGACCTCGCGGCTCGGCAACGGCGGCAGCTCTGCGACCACCGGCCCGGCGGGAGCCGGCGGGGCGACCGTCGTTGTCGGCCTCGGCGGCGGGGGCGGCGCCGGCGGCGGCAACGGCAATTCGCCGACGACCGGCTCGGTCAGCCGCTCCAGCCGATCGGGGACGTGCCAGATCAAGACGCCGCCGATGGCCGCCAGCACGGCGAGCCCGAATAGGCCGATTTTGCGCATGATGCGAAATTAGCATCGCCGTCGTCGCGGCGCCACCGCGCTGCCGCGGCCAGCGCGGGCAAATCGTCGTTGACTCCACCGATCGGCGAGGCCACCTCCCTCTGGAAGGCGGCCGATTGCGCCGGTCTTCGGCAAGCCTCGCTTCGGCGAGGCGGAGTTGCTACACTGCCGCAAATCGCAATGTCCCGGGGTTACGGTGATGGGTTCCTTCAGTTTGATGCATTGGGTGCTGGTTCTGTTCATCATCCTCATTCTCTTCGGCGCCGGTAAGCTGCCCAAGGTCATGGGCGATTTCGCCAAAGGGATCAAAGCCTTCAAATCCGGCATGAAGGAGGAAGGCGAGGATGCTGCGGCGACACCCGACGTGAAGCCGCAGGTGACGACGGCCACCGCTGCACCGGCCGGGGCGCATGCCGCCGCCGCCGACATCCGCCCGGCCGACCGGGCCTAGCTCGCCTCGCGGGCGCCGTCCGAGGGGGAGGGGATGAGCGCCACGCCGCTGCGATTCTCCCGCGTCGTCGGCGCCTTGCCGTCGATCGTCCCGTTTGTGCCGCCCGAGGCCTTCGAGCGCGAAATGGGCGCGGCGCTGCGCCTGCGGATCGGCGCCAACGAGAGCAATTTCGGACCTTCGCCGAAGGCGGTCGCAGCGATGAGCGCGGCTTCGGCGCATGCCAATTGGTACTGCGATCCCGAAGGCCATGTGCTGCGCGAGGCTCTGGCGCGCCGCCATGATTGCCGCCGTGACAATATCGCGCTCGGTGCCGGCGCCGATGCCCTGCTCGGCCTCACCGTCCGCAGCTTCATCGACGTCGGCGAGCCGGTCGTCATGTCGACCGGCGGTTATGCGACCTTCGCCTTCCACGTCAACGGCTTCGGCGGCAAGCTCGTCACCGTGCCCTATCGCGGGGACCGCAACGATCCGATGGCGCTCGCCGCGGCGGCGCGGAAGTGCAGCGCCCGGCTCGTCTATCTCGCGAATCCGGACAACCCATCGGGCAGTTGGCTCGACGCGGCGACGCAGCTGAAGCTGCTCGCCGATCTGCCCAAGGGCTGCATCCTCGTGCTCGACGAGGCCTATGCCGATTTCACCCGTCCCGGAATTCTGCCGGAATGCGACCCGGAAGACACCAGGCTGATCCGGGTGCGCACCTTCTCGAAGGCACATGGGATGGCCGGCGCCCGTATCGGCTACGCCATCGCGCCGGCCGAGGTCGTCCGCGCCTTCGACAAGATCCGCGATCACTTCGGGGTCAATCGGGTGGCGCAGGAAGGCGCGCTGGCGTCGCTCGGCGATCCCGGCTTCATCGCCGACGTCGTCCGCCAGGTCGAGGCGGGGCGGCAGGACTACGAGCGCATCGCCCGCGATCTCGGCCTCGTGCCGCTGCCGTCGATGACGAATTTCGTCGCGATCGACTGCGGCAGCAACGCCAGGGCGAAGGCCGTTCTGACGCGGCTGCGCGAGCGGGAGAGGGTCTTCATCCGGATGCCCGGTCTGCCGCCCCTCGACCGTTGCATCCGCGTCTCGGTCGGGACCCCGCCGGAACGCGCGCTTTTCGCCGAGGCGCTGCGGCGCGTTCTCGCCGATCTGCCGGCGGCCTAAAGCCAGCCGCGCAGCTTGAACCACAGCAGCGGTCCGATCGCGCTGGCGACGATCAGCGCCAGGCCATAGGGGTAGCCCCAGGCCCAGTCGAGCTCGGGCATGTGCTTGAAGTTCATCCCGTACATGCTCGCGACGAGCGTCGGCGGCACCCCGACCACCGAGACGACGGTCAGCACCTTGATGATGTTGTTCTGCTCGATGTTGATGAGACCGAGCGTCGCGTCGAGCAGCAGCTGCACCTTGCTGACGAGATGCATGTCGTAGTCCGACAGCGAGGCGACGTCCTGGCGCACCGTCTCGATGTGCGGCTTGACCTCGGCCGGCAGCCAGTCGGCGGCGAGGCTCCCGACATAGGGCGCGATGCGGCCGATGCCGAGCAGGCTGTCGCGGATCTTCGAGGCGAGGTCGCCGCCCCGGCCGATCCGGCGCAGCAGGGCCCGCAGGTCGGCGTCCTCGCGGGCCGGCCGCCGTGTGCCGGACCGCGCTGCGTTGTCGCGGAAGATGCGGTGCGATACGAGATCGAGATCGGCACCGACATGCTCGAGGACGTCCGCCATGCGATCGACCAGGGCCTCGACGATGGCGATGAAAGCGCCGGCGGCGCTGCCATGCACGATCTCGGGCTTGCCGACGCGGTCCTGCATCGCGGCGAAGACGGGGATTGGCTCGAAGCGCACGGTGATCAGCCGCTCAGGTGACAGGACGAAGCCGACCGGCGTCGAAACCGGGTCGTCGCCGGCCGTCGCTCGGAAGACGATCGGCGTCGACAGATAGAGTGCGGTGCCCTCGCTATAAAGCCGCGACGAGCTCTCGATCTCGCTGAGCTCTGCGAGGCTGGGCACGTGAAGCCCGGTTGTCCGCTCGACGAAGGCGATCTCCGCCGGAGTGCCGTCGTAGAGATCGATCCAGACGACACCCTCGGGCAAGGTGCTCGCTTCGAGATCCGCCCCGATTGTGCTGTCGGTTCCATGGTTGCAGCGGTGGAGCGTGAGCATGCGGTCCGGTTCTCGATGCGATGCGGATGAAAAAGGGATACGGCTGGACTGTGAACGATCGTCACGGGTGAACATCCGTCGCGGCGACGTTCGACCCGTTCGTGCTGAAGCCATCGAGGAACGCGGGGAGAAATCCTTCCATGGCGAGGAACGGCGCCTTCTGCTGCGGGAAGGCGCCCGCTGTATAGCCCTGCGCGACGAAGGGAGCGAGAAGGTCGAGATCCTTGGCGAGGACGTAAATCGGTACCGTCCAGGGTTGCTTGTCGCCGGTGATGAAAGCCGGCGGCTGATGGTCGCCGAGGATGATGACGAGCGTTCCGTCGGCGACGAGGCCCGAAAGAAAATCGCCGAGCACGTCGAAATCATAGGCGAGGCTCTCGCGGTACGGCGCGTCCAGCCGGTTCCAGTCGGGCTGGCGATAGATGCGATCCCACTGGTCGCGACCGATGCTCTTGTAGGGGCCCGCGTCGCTCCAGTCGGCGACGTAGGGCGGTACCGGGTAGAACGGCGTGTGGCTCGACACCAGGACGATCTGCGCGAAGAGCGGCTTCGCGGAATGCTTCTCGCGCTCCGCGAAGGTTTTCAGCGTGTACTGATCGGGGATGTCGAACCAGCCGAAGCCCGGACCGTCATAGCCGAGGTCAGCCGCGTAATAGCTCTTGTCGAAGCCCCAGAAGCGATCCTCCGCCAGGGGGTTCTTGATGCCGGGCATGATCTCGACGGTGCGGTAGCCGGCGGCCGACAGATAGCGCGGCAGGCTGAGACGATTGCTGGCGAGGAGCAGCCGCGAGGTCAGCTGGTCGAGCCTGATGCCGCTTCCCATGGTGCCGTGCGCCAGCCACGAGCCGCCGCCGAAGGTCGGCGACAGGATGCGATCGGAGACGAGACCATAGCCGGCGGCTGCAACCTTCGCGGCGAAGCGGTCGAGAGCCGGTCCCACGACCTCGCGGTAGCGCGGCTCGTCCAGCGCCACGGTGCCGTAGGATTCGACGTAGATCAGCAGCACGTCGCCGCCCTTGAGCCCGGCGAGGTCGGCGCTGCGGCGCTGCGGCGCCGCGAGGACTGCGGCGTATTTGCCGAGGTGACCGTGCGAGACCTGCCAGGCGAGCACGACATCGCGTCCCTGGCGTGCGATCTCGCGGCTGAGCGAAGTGCTGACCGGGCGGTTGCCGTCGGGCCCGGGCGGCAACGCGGCGCCGAGCGCCAGAATGCAGGGTAAAAGCAGGAGCAGCGATGCAATGCCGCGCCGCGCCGCGGCCCAGGAGATCGTCGTCACGGCCAGGAAGACGAGGCCGAGTGCCACCAGCGCGCCGCCGCCGATCGCCGCCGCGATGATGCCGCCACGCGTCGCTCCCGCCGAATCGAAGAAGAGGCCGAGCAGCGACGGGACGTGGCCGACATCCCAGTAGAGATCGAGCGTGCGGCCGAACACGGCCGGCATCACCGCATCGATCGCGTGGATCAGCGCTGCGGTGCCGATGACCGCGGTAGCCGCCAGCCGGGTCGTGAGTCCGAGCGGGCGGCCGCGCATTCCGAGCAGCCCGAATGCCGCGAGGAGCAGCAGGATCTCGACGGAGGGATGGAGGTCGAGGACGAACCGATGGTTCTCGGGCTCGCTTGCCGGCGTGAAGAGCGCGAGGAGGAAACAGCTCGCGATGAGCAGCGCGCTGATCGCGCCGGGGCCGGCGCCGGCCGGGCGACGGCGGCGTCTCACGCCGGGCTCCGCAGCAGCGCGGCGACGCGTGTCGCGACCTCGGCGTAATCGTCGATGTCGTTGTACGCGGCGGCCGAAAGGCGCAGCCAGAGGGCGCCGGCGAAGGCGGTGATCGGCGCGTCGCAGCGATAGTCGTCGAGCAGGCGACCGGCGAGCGCCAGCGCGCGCTCCTGCGTCGCCGGCCCGGCGAGCGGCAGGCGGACGGTCGTCATCGCCGCGGCGAGCGACGGTTCGGTGCCGCTCTCGGTTCCGAGACGGCCGGCGACGAGCGTCGCCGCTTGCTGCGCCAGGGTCGCGTTCCGCTGCATGAGTGCCGGGCCGCCGAGACGATCCTGGAAGTCGAGCGCCGCAGTGACTGCCAGGCAGGCGCTGGGATCGCGGGTTCCCGTCCAGTCGAATTCGGGAGTGAAGCCCTCGCCGTAATGCAGCGAGATCGTCGCCGGATGCACCGCCGCCTGGGCCGGTTTCGAGGCCCAAAGAAAGCCCGCCCCTTTGGGCGCCATCAGCCATTTGTGGCAATTCCCGACGTACCAGTCGGTGCCCAGCGCCGGCAGGTCGAGCGGGATGTTCCCGGGCGCATGCGCGCCGTCGACGAGCACAGTCGCCGCGACGGCGCGGCAGGCGGCGATCAGCGCTTCGAGCGGCATCACAAGCGCTGTCGGCGAGGTCACGTGGTCGAGGATCGCGAGGCTGGTGCGCGGCGTCAGCGCTCCCGCGACAGCGGCGACGATCGCCGCGGCGTCCCGCGGCGGGTAGGGAATCTCGGCGACGACGACGCGGGCGCCGGTCCGGTAGGCGACGTAATCCGCCGTCCGGCGGATCGCCGGGTAGGTGTGATCGGTGACGAGGATCTCGTCGCCGGGTCCGAGATCGAGCGAACGCAGCACCGCGTTGCAGCCCGTCGTCGCATTGTCGACGAAGACGAGATCGTCCCCCGACGCGCCCATGGACGCGGCGAGGCGGCCAGCGGCGTGACGCAGCGCATCGGTCAGGACGCGGTTCATGAAGCGTGTCGGGCTCGTCTCGAGCTGCCGCCGCCACTCGTCCTGCGCCGCGAGGACACTGCGCGGCGCCGCGCCGAACGAGCCGTGGTTGACGATCAGGAAATCGGGGTCGAGGAGGAATTCGCCTCGGACCGCCCGGCCGTAGGGCGGCGGCGCATTACCTTCTCCCCGAGGCTTGACGGATATGGTGCTGTCGGTCGAGCTCATGGGTGGGTACTTGCCTCGTGAAAGAACAGGAGAAATACAGGCACCCCAAACCTTATTACGTCTTGTGTTTAGTTTTTAAAATAAAATTATAACGACTTCCTCACGCGCGGCGATCCGGTCGCGGGTCACTATGTATGTCCGCTGCGGAAAAAATCAATCTGATTCGGATATAATACGCGGCATTTCCGTACCTGCCCCTTAATGATCCCGACCAGCGACACGCCGTCTTCTCAGCGCCGCCGCTGCGCCTTAAGGTATGGGCAATGACGGCGCCGCGGGCAAGCGGCTGCAGGGAGGCGAGCCGATGCTGACGCAGGCGGATAACGAGCTTTTGACCCGTGTCGGTCCCGGTACCAGGATGGGCGCGATGCTGCGCGAGTTCTGGACGCCGGCGCTGCGTTCGGCGCGGCTGGAGGCGGATGGCGCGCCGCAGCGCGTGCGTCTGCTCGGGCAGAATTTCGTCGCCTTCCGCGCCACCGACGGGCGCGTCGGTTTCCTCAACGAGGGCTGCCCGCACCGCGGCGCCTCGCTCGCCCTCGGGCGCAACGAGGCGAACGGGCTGCGCTGCATCTTCCACGGCTGGAAGATCGACGTCGGCGGCTGCGTCGTCGACGTGCCCTCTGAACCGCCGGAGAAACGTGCCGAGTTCGCCGCGCGCGTCCCGGTCAAGCACTATCCCGTCCGCGAGGCCGGCGGGCTCGTCTGGGTCTACCTCGGCACGCGGGCGACGCCGCCGCGCTTCTTCGATTTCGAATTCCACAAGCCGCCGGCGGATTCGGTGGTGCGCTGCGCCATCGTTCACGCCAACTGGCTGCAGGGTTTCGAGGGGCAGCTCGATTCGGCGCATATCGGCATGCTGCACAGCAGCTCGACCGGCAGCGGCGCTTTCGTCGGCTCCAATACGACGAACGTCTATGCCCGCGCCAATACCAGCCCGCGCTTCGAGATCGTCGACACGCCGTACGGCTTCCGTGAGGCGGCGCTGCGCGATCTCGCCGACGGCACGGTCTACGCGCGGATCCGCGAGGTGGTGTTCCCCTACTACTCGCTGATCCCCGGCGACCACGGCGAGCCGCGCCTGGTCGTCGCGGTCGTCCCGATCGACGACGAATGGAGCGCCCACTGGTACTACCACATGAACCCCTTCGGCCCGGTCCCCGACTGGTATCGCGAGCAGCAGGCCTGGGGCACTGCGGCGAACGAGGACGACTACTCCGAGGATATGGGGAGCATCGCCAATCTCTGGCACCAGGATCGCAAGGCGATGCAGGCGGGGCATTGGAGCGGCCTTACCAGGAACTTCACCTACGAGGATTTCATCGTCGAGGAATCGATGGGGCCGATCGCCGACCGCAGCGCCGAATATCTCGGCAGCAGCGACGCGGTGATCGTGCGGGCGCGGCGGCTTCTCTTCAACGCGCTGCGTGAGCATGAGGAGGGAAGGCTGCCCTTCGGCCTCGATCAGGAGATCGACTACGGAAAGATCCGCGCGCTGGCGATCCGCGTGCCGGAAGCGACGAACTGGATGACGATCGACCCTTTCGATCCGCCGGCGAACATCGACTGACGAGATGCCGCGCGGGTCGGGGACCGGGAGAATAATAAATCTCGCGGCGCCGCCGCGAGATAACGAGTGGGGAGGGGAAAATGCGGATCTCAATCCGGTTGCTGGCCGGGCTGCTTGCTGTGCCGCTTGCCGTCGGCGTTTCGCGCGCCGAGCCGGTCAAGATCCGCATGGCCTATGTCGTCCCGGTGACGAACCTCTCGTCGATCCTCTTCGCCAAGGAGGGCATCGCCCAGCATCTCGGCAAGACCTATCAGTTCGAGGCCCTCCGCTTCCAGGGCACGCCGCCGATGATCACGGCATTGGCGACCGGCGATCTCGAGATCGGGCTGCTCGCTTTCTCGACGATTGGTCTCGCCGTGCAGAACGCCGGCATGAGCGACGCCAGGATCATCGCGGACGAGATCCGCGACGGCGCGCCCGGCTATTACACCAACAGCTTCGTCGTGCCGAACGACAGCGCCATCAAGACCGTCGCCGACCTCAAGGGCAAGGTCGTCGCGACCAACGCCACCGGCAGCGCCGTCGATATCGCGGCCCGCGCCATGTTCAGCAGGGCGGGGCTCGACGACAAGAAGGATCTGACGATCGTCGAGGCGCAGTTCCCCAACATGAAGGCGATGCTGAAGGAGAAGAAGATCGCCTTCGCCCCGGCGGTGCTGCCCTTCTCCGAAGACTCCGAGCTGCTCGCTGCGAACCATGCGCTGTTCACCCAGCGCGACGCGATGGGGACGAGCGAGCTCGGCTTCCTCGTCGCGCGCGGCGAGTTCCTCACGAAGAACCATGCCGCCATGGTCGATTTCCTCGAGGATTACCTGCGCATGATACGCTGGTACTCGGATCCCGCGAACCACGCCGAGGCGGTCGAGATCGCCGTCAAGTTCAGCAAGCTGCCGGCGGCGGTCTTCGATAAATGGGTTTTCACCAAGGGCGACTACTACCGCGACCCGAACGGCATTCCCGACGTTGCGGCACTGCAGTCGAACGTCGACCAGCAGCAGAAGCTCGGATTTCTCAAGGCCAAACTCGAGGTCAAGGACTACCTCGATCTGAGCCTGGTCGAGGAGGCGGCGAAGCGCCTGAAGTGATCGACGATCTCGAGCGCCCCGACTTTCGCAGCGTGTCAATGGAAGTGGGATAGATCTCGAGGAAGCGCGCCGGATGAACCGCCGCGCAATACTCCGACAGGGAGGCAAGCATGCGAAATTCTCGCCATCTTCTCGCCGGGCTGCTCATCCTTCCCCTTGTGCTGTGCAGCGCCGCCGCGAGCCGCGCTGAGCCTGTCAAGATTCGCCTCGCGTGGGTCGTCCCGGTGGCAAATCTCTCCTCGATCCTCTTTGCCAAGGAGGGGGTCGCTAAGCACCTCGGGCAGTCTTATCAATTCGAGGCGGTCAGGTTCCAGGGCACGCCGCCGATGATCACCGCGCTGGCGACAGGCGACCTCGAGATCGCGCTTCTCGCTTATTCCACGCTCGGGCTCGCCGTCCAGAACGCCGGCCTCGACGATATCCGGATCATCGCCGACGAGGCGCCGGACGGCGTTCCCGGTTATTTCACCATGAATTTCATGGTGCTGAACGACAGCGGCATCAAGACGGTCGCGGACCTTAAGGGCAAGGTCATCGCGACCAACAGTGCCGGAAGCGGTGTCGATATCGCCGCGCGCTCGATGCTGGCCAAGGCGGGGCTCGACGACAAGAAGGACCTGACGATCGTCGAGACCGGCTTCGCGAACATGAAGGCCATGCTGCTCGAGAGGAAGGTGGTTTTCGCGCCTTTCGTGCGGCCGTTCTCGGAAGACCCCGAGCTGCGGGCGGTGAGCCATCCCCTATTCACGCTGCGTGACGCAATGGGTATCACGAACCTGGCGATGCTCGTCGCGCGCAGCGGCTTCATCGCGAAAAATCGTCCCGCGATGGTCGATTTCCTCGAGGATTACCTGCGTGCGGTTCGCTGGTACACCGACCCAGCGAACCACGCCGAGGCCGTTGCGATCGCGGCCAATTTCGCGAAGCTGCCGCCGGCGGCATTCGACGGCTGGCTGTTCACCAAGAAGGACAGCTACCGCGATCCGAACGGCATCCCGAACCTCGCCGCGGTGCAGTCCAACGTCGATACGCAGCTGCAGGTCGGGTTCCTCAAGGCGAAGCTCGACGTCAGCAAGTACGTCGACCTCAGCCTCGTCGAGGATGCGGCGAAGCGTCTCAACTGATGCAGAGCATCGACGCCGCAATCGTCGGCCCGGGTCTGCGACTGATGGAGAGCGCCGACACGATCATCGTCGGCGCCGGCTCGGCGGGCTGCGTCCTCGCCGCGAGACTCGGCGAGGACGCGTTGCGGCGTATCCTCGTCCTCGAGGCAGGCGGCCAGGACAAGGACTGGCTGCTCCATCTGCCGATCGGCTTCGGCAAGGTGTGGCGGGCGGAACGCTACAACTGGTCTTATGTCTCCGAGCCGGAACCGCAGCTCGACGGCCGCCGCATCTTCCACCCGCGCGGCCGCGTCGTCGGCGGCTCATCATCGATCAACGTGATGGCCTATGTGCGCTGCCATCGCAACGACTACGACCGTTGGCCGCAGTTGGGGATGAAGGGCTGGTCCTTCGCCGATGTGCTGCCCTATTTCAAGCGGGCGGAATCCTTCGCCGACGGCGGCGACGCATTTCACGGCGATGCCGGGCCCCTGCAGACGCGCCGCAACCGCGTCGAGGATCCGGTCTTCGACGCCTTCCTGGCGGCCGGTGCCGCGCTCGGCTATCCGGCCAACGACGATTACAACGGCTCGGACCAGGCGGGTTTCGGACGGCTGCAGCACACGATCGGCAAGGGGCGGCGGAGCAGCGCCGCGACAGCCTATCTCCGACCGGCGATGCGGCGCGGCAATATCCGGCTGGAGGTCGACGCGCAAGTCTCGCGGGTCGTCTTCGAGGGGAACCGCGCCATCGGCGTCGAGTATCTGCAGCACGGCACGCGGCGCATCGTACGGGCAGAGCGCGAGATTATCCTTGCCGGCGGTGCGATCAACTCGCCGCAGCTCCTCATGCTCTCGGGAATCGGGCCGGGCGACCGGCTGCGCGAGCACGGTATCGACGTGCGGGTCGACGTGCCGGGCGTCGGCGACAATCTCTGGGACCATCCCCTGGTCTATACCGAATACGAGGGGGCGGCGCCCACCGACTTCCACCGGCAGTTGCGATTCGACCGTCTCGCGCTCAGCCTCGTCCAAGGGGCGTTGCTCGGCACCGGCTTCGCGACGCGGATGCCGGCGACCGGCACCGGCTTCGTGCGGAGCGCGCCGGATCGCGAGATTCCCGATCTCCAGTTCTATTGCCGCAATGGCGTCCTTGCATCGCGCGAATGGTTTCCGCTCATTCAACGGCCGGCGCCGGACGGGTTCGCGTTGCTCTATTGCCACTTGCGGCCGCAGAGCCGCGGCAGCGTGACGCTGGCCTCGGCCGACCCATTTGCGCGTGCCAGAATCGTCAACAATTTCCTGGCGACCGACTACGACGTTCGGGCGATGCGGGAAGGGATGCGGCTGACCCAGGCGATGGCGGCGACGCCGGAATTCGTCAAATTGATCCGCCGCCGGCTGATGCCCAAGGCGGCGCTGCACGACGATGACGAGATCGATGCCTTCGTTCGCCAGGCGATGACGACGATCTATCACCCGGCTGGCACCTGCAAGATCGGCATCGACCTCATGGCCGTCGTCGATCCCGAGTTCCGCGTCCGCGGCGTCGACGGACTCCGGGTGATCGATGCGTCGGTGCTGCCGGAGCCGATCGGCGGCAATCTCAACGCACCGGTGATCATGCTGGCGGAAAAAGCATCGGACATCCTGCGCGGCCGCCCGCCGCTGCCGCCTGCCGATCTGTAGCCGCGGGGGGCCCGGAAGCTTCGCGCCGCCGGCGAAGTTACTTGGATCAACCGGCATGATCTTTCCCGGCGGGCACCGGAACGCCGGTCTGCGGCGGCTGTTGAGAATAGGGCGCCCAACCTTCCTCGCATTCCTCCCCTCTGCCCTCCGGAGTTCTTCATGACCGACACCAAGCGACAACTCACCGTCGTGACCGGCGCCTCGACGGGCATCGGTTTCGAGCTTGCGAAATGCTGCGCCGAGAACGCATACGACCTCGTCGTCGCCGCCGTCGCGATCTTGACGGTGGCGGGCTTGTCGCGGACGGCGGAGCGGAGGCTGTAACTGACCCGTGGAGCGATCATCCGACCGGGAAGCGCGCCTCGATCATGGGGGTGACGCAGAACCTGCTGCTGCGCGCCTTCGGTCGGCCGCAAGGCCGGATCGGCCGGCTGGGCGGCATCATCATGGCGCGGATGAACGACGAGTTCGGCGGCTGGGTCATCGGCCTGCTCGATGTCGATGCGGCCGACCGTGTCCTCGAGGTGGGATTCGGCCCGGGTGCGGCCGTCCGGCGCCTCGCGGCGATCGCGCGATCGGGGCATGTCGCGGGCGTCGATCCGTCGCGTGTGATGCTGGCGCAGGCCTGCGCCGGAAACGCCGGCGCCATTCGCGACGGCCGCATCGATCTGCGGCAGGGCACCGTGGAATGCCTGCCCTTCGCCGATCTCAGCTTCGACAAGGTGCTGTCGCTCAATTCGCTGCCGGCATGGTCGGATCGCGTCGCCGGGCTGTGCGAGATCCGGCGAGTCCTGGTGCCGGGCGGCCGGATCGCGCTCGGCTTCACACCCCGCTCCGGTCAGAAGACCGACGGTCTGCCGGAGCTGTTGACCTCGGCCGGCTTCACGAGGCTGCAGCTGCTCCACTCGGACCAGGGCTTCTGTGCCCTGGCGAGTAGACCGTGACCCCTGTTCTTCAGCCTAATGCTTCAGAATCGCCGGCGCGGCATTCGCCTCCATCGGACCGGAGAGGCTCTGCAGGAAGGCGAAGACGTCGGCGACGTCCTTGTCCGACATGACGGTCGCGGAATATGTCGGCATGTCGTTCGAGGGGTTGCGCAGCTGCTGCGCGAAGGCCTCGTAGGGCAGCTGCGTCTTGGCGAGAATCGGCGCCGGGCCGTTGAAGGCGCCGCCCTGACCAACGCGGCCGTGGCATTCGTAGCAGCCGTCGGCGAGATAGATTTTCTTGCCCTCGGCGGCGTTGCCCGGCGGCGGCGCGTCCTGTGACCAGGCCGGGGCGGCGACGCCCGCCGCCGCGAGCAGCAGGGCGGCGGCGAGGAGACGATCGGCTCTTCTCATCATGATCTCCTCAACGCGCTTCGACGATGGTATCGAGCAGCGCCGGCTCGCCGCGTTTGACGACCGCGATGGCGCGCTTCAGGGCAGGGCCGAGGTCCTTCGGATCGGTGATCGGCCCCTCGGAATAGACGCCGAAGCTCTTCGCAAGCATCGCGTAGTCGATGTTGGGGTCGGTGATCGTCGTCCCGACATGGGCATTCTGGATGCCGCGGCTGTGCCGGTTGGCCATCGCCTGGAGATACATGTACTCCTGGTGATAGGCGCGGTTGTTGTGCATGACGTAGAGCAACGGGATGCGATGATGCGCCGCGGTCCACAGCGTGCCGGGCGCGAACATGAGATCGCCGTCGCCCTGGATGGCGACGCTGAGCCGCCCGTATTTCTTGTTGGCGAGGGCGGCGCCTAGCGAGCCCGGCGCGTTGTAGCCGATGCCGAAGCCGCCGGAATTGCCGTTGAAGCGATAGCGCTTGTCGGCGGTCCACAGCCGCGACGGCCACGAGACGTTGATGCCGTTGCCGACCAGCGACCAATCCTCGGTGCGGATCTGCTCGTAGAGCTCGGCGCAGAGCCGCGCGAGGGTGATCGGGCTGGCGTCCCAGCCGATCGTCGCGTCCTCGCGCGCCTGTTTCACCATCGCATCATGTGCCGCCGCGAGCTTCTTGCCGCGGCCCTCGAAAGCTGATTTTCGGCTGTCGTTGAGCAGCCGCCTGACCTGTTCGGTGAGCAGCGGCAGCGTCGCCTCGCCGTCGCCGGCGATCGCCAGATCGACGTCCTGGAAACGCTCGAACTCCTGATAGTTGGCCTTGGTCGTGAGGTCGTGCATCGAGATGCTGACGGTCTTGACGCTCGGCTTGGTGACCGGCTGCGCACGGCGCACGATGCGGTCGCTGAAGGCGTGCAGCGTGCCCCAATAATCGTTGAGCTCGAGCCCGACGATGCAGTCCGCCTGGGTGATGACGGCACGACGTCGCCCGCTGTGGTTCAGCGGATGACGACTCGGGAAATTGGTGCGGCCGCCCTGATCGACGACGGCGCATTGCAGCAGCTCGGCGAGCTCGACGAGATGGTTCATCCCGGCCTGGGTCCGTGCCATGCGGTCGGCGATCAGCACCGGCGCCTCGGCGGCGACCAGCATCTGCGCGGTCTCGGCGACGGCGCCGGAATCGCCCTGCGGCAATGCCATGCGCGGCCGCTTGGGAATGCGCAGCTTGGCGCCCTCGGGAATCGGGTTCTCCTGCAGCTCGGCGTCGAGCGAGAGCAGGACCGGCGCCATCGGCGGCGTCATCGCGAATTGATAGGCGCGCACGGCCGATTCGGCGAAATGCTGCAGCGAGACCGGCTGGTCGTCCCACTTCGTGAAGTCGCGGGTCAGCGCCCCCGGATCCTGCGCCGAATGCGCCCATTCGACCAGCGGGCCGCGCTTGTCGGCGTCGATGATGTTGCCGATCATGACGTAGACCGGCGCCTTGTCGCAAAAGGCGTTGTACATCGCCATCGAGGCGTGCTGCAGCCCGACCGTGCCGTGGGCGAGGACGCCCATCGGCTTCCCCTCCATCTTGGCATAGCCCTGCGCCATCGAGACGGCGATCTCCTCATGGGTGCAGGTCAGCAGCTCGGGCTTGGTGTTCTGCCCGTAGTTGACGATCGCCTCCTGCAGGCCGCGGAAGCTCGAGGCGGGGTTGATCGCGATATAATCGAACTCGAGCGACTTGAGGACGTCGACCATGAAGTCGCCGCCGCTCGAGGATTGCGTGATCGGATCGTCGGACGGCGGCTGCGTCTCGACGACCGGGTTCGGTTTCGGCGCGCCGGGCTTGATCGGCGAGGGCGGCGCCGCGTTCTGCGCCTGCGCCACGGCCGCCGGCGTCAGGGCGGCGGCGCCGGCGAGGGTCGCTCCCTTGAGGAAATTTCGGCGATGCACGATCGATCGGTCGCGGGATTTCGTCATCTGTTTCCTCCGGGTTTCGCCGGCGGCGCCGGCAACCTCCGCGATGCGGCGGCGGTCAGTGAGTGCGGCGGCAGTCTGGCACACCGCAAAGGTGCGGTAAAGGAAGGCGCTGCCTATTTCCAGTGCATTTCGTACAAATCCGCGCCGTAGTTGCTGAACGAGCCGGGCGTCACCGCCGCGTCCTGGCTATGGACGAAGACGCTGGGGCTGGTCGTCAGCGGCACGATATAGGACTCGGTGTTGACGCGGTCGAAGAGCTGCCGGTAGATCGCCTTGCGCTTGCTTTCGTCGAGCGTCGCGACGCCCTCCTTGGCCCAGCCGGCGATCTGCGGGTCGCGGATGTAGTCGCGCGGGCCACCGTCGAAGAAATAGTCGACCGTCGGCACGACGTCGGCGAGGCCGCCGAGCGTCCAGGTGCCGACGATGATCTCGGTCTTGCCGTCGCGCTGCTTGCTGCGATAGCCGGCGAAGGTCGGTTTGTCGACCTTGGCGCGGATGCCGATCTTGCGCAGTTCGCCGGCGACCGCCTCGGCCATGTTGCCGCCGCCCGGCACGGCGGTGATCTCGGAGTCGAACCCGTCGGGATAGCCGGCCTCGGTCAGCAGTGCCTTGGCGGCGGCGAGATCGAACCCGGCCGGGGTCGTCGCGTAGTCGCAGCCGCGATGGTTCTTGAGGCAGAGCGCGTCGATCGGCTGCACCGCGGCGCTGCCCGGGATGACGCTGGTCGCCAGCGCCTTGCGGTCGAGTGCGCGGACGATCGCTTGGCGCACCTTGAGCTCGGTCAGCGCCTTGTTGCCGGAGCGTCCGGCGGCGTCGAGCGACATGAAGTAGAACGAGATGCCTTCGCTCGGCGTCACCGTCAGCAGCGGGTTCATCGCCAGCAGATCCGCCTGGTCCTTGCTGGTCGTGCGGGTGAGATCGATGCCGCCGATCATCAGCTGGGCGATCTGGGTCTGCGCGTCGGGGATCTGGACGATCTTGGCGCTGCCGATGGTGCCGGCCGGCTTGCACGGGTTGGCCTGGCGGTAGGCATCGTTGCGGGCGAGGGTGATCCCGGCGGTCGGGTCGACCGACACCGCCTTGTAGGGACCCGTGCCGACGCTGACCTTGAGGCCGAACTCGCTCTTGTCGGCAAGGGCCTCGTGCAGCTTTGCGGGAAGCATCGGCGCCGAGGTCGCGAGCCGCAGCATCGCGACGGCGGTCGGCTGCGTCGAGACGATGCGGAGCGTGTTGTCGCCGGTCTTCTCGACGCCGGCGATCCATTTCAGATTCTCGGACGCGAAGCGCAGCTTGTTATTGGGATCGCGCAGATAGTTCAGCGAGTAGACCGCATCGTCGACGGTGAATTTCGTGCCGTCGTGGAAGGTGACGTCGTCGCGCAGCTTGAGGTCGAGCGTCTTGTCGTCGACCTGCGTCCAGGACTGCGCCAGCAGCGGCGCGAATTCCAGCTTCTGATGGTCGTAGCAGATCAGATCGTCGAAGACGGCGCGGCTGGCGAGATCGGTCTCGGGATCGGGGTTGTTCTCGACGAAGATCGTCGAGATCGGATTCGATAGGGCGACGCGCAGCGTCTGTTGCGACTTCTGCGCGGCGGCCGGCGCGGCCAGCAGGACGGAGGCCGCGAGGACGCCCAGCAGCCGGTTGCGAAACTCATGCATCGTCGTGAAATCCCCCCAAGCGTAAACAGTCAGGCCACGGCCGGGCGCAGCACCTGCGGTCGCGGCCGATCGCTCGCCATCATCTGGGCGACGCCGGCGACGAGGCCGATGACGACGCCAAACTGCCAGGCGCGGTCGTAGGAGCCGAGCGCGTCGTAGATCAGCCCGCCGCCCCAGGCGCCGAGGAACGAGCCGAGCTGATGCACGAAGAACGCCATGCCGGTCAGCGTCGCCATATAGCGCAGCCCGAACATCTGCGCCACCAGCCCGTTGACCAGAGGCGCGACCCCCAGCCACAGCAGCCCCATGATTGCCGAGAAGATCAGCGTCGATGTCGTCGTCGCCGGCATCAGGAAATAGGCGGTGATCGCCAGCGAGCGCAGGACGTAGACGAGCCCGAGCAGGATGTGCTTGGGATAGCGGCCGCCGGCCCAGCCGAGGACGTAGCAGCCGACGACGTTGAACATGCCGATCGTCGACAGCGCCTCGGCGCTCAGCATCGGGTCCTGACCGCACAGCGCCAGATATGTGGGCAGATGCGTCGTCAGGAAGACGAGCTGCAGGCCGCAGACGAAGAAGGCGGTCGCCATTGTGATGTAGCCGCGATGGTGCGAGGCGTCGCGCAGCACGCTGATCAGCGACGGCGACTCGCCGAAGCTGACGCCACCGCCGGCGCGCGCGTTCGCCTTCGCGATCTTATCGGCGCTGCCGACGAAGAATGCCGCCGGCAGCATGATGCCGCAGAACATCAGGAAGCCGAGCAGCGCCGCGTGCCAGCCGTGATCGGCGATGATCGTCTGGGCGAAAGGCGCCGCGAGGAAGGTGCCGAGCGAGCCTACCGCCGACATGACGCCCAGCGCCATCATCCGCGTCTGCGGCGAGACGGCGCGGGCGCTCGCCGTCATGGCGAGGTTGGAGGCGATGCAGGACAGCGCGACGCCCATCAGCACCCCGGCGCCGAGCATCACCCCGAATGCACCGGTCGCGGTCATCATGAAGAAGATGCCGAGGGCGAAGACGATTGTGCCCGCCATCGTCACCGGCCGGCAGCCGTATTTGTCGGCGAAGGCGCCGATGAACGGCTGGCTGACGCCCCAGGCGATGTTCTGGACGGCGAGGGCGAAGGTGAAATCGGCCACCGAGAGATGCAGGTCCCGGGTGATCGGCAGCATAAAGAGACCGAGGCTCTGGCGCATTCCCATGCTGAGCGAGAGCATGACGCCGGCACCGATCAGCACCGCCCTGGTCTGCGCCGCCGTCGGCTTGACGCTGCGCCCGTCGATGATCGTTTCCACCCGATGCCTCGTTTTCGTGCCTCGTTCTCGGGCACACTATACCGACCGCGCCGACCGTCTGGCGCGCATTTAATGCGCATCGGCCAAGCGTCGGAATAGGTCGCCGGTCAAAATGCTGCGCACGGCGGCGCGTCCCTGTACCATAGGCAGCCTGAGAACATGCGGGGGAGGGGTGTCATGCGGCAAAGGATCTGGAGCGCCCTGGCGCTCGGAGCGTGGCTCGCGGCGGCGTCTCCCGTCGCGGCGCAGGGCACGGCCGAGTGGGACAAAACGGTCGCCGCCGCCAAGGCCGAGGGCACCGTTACGCTGTACACCGGCCTCGTCGGCAGCCCGACGAGCGCGGCGCTCGTCAAGGAATTCGCCAAGGAATACGGGGTGAAGGTCGAGGTGCTCGAGGTCCGCGCCACCGAGCTGCGCGAGCGCCTGCGCGCCGAGAAGGTCGCCGGCCGCCACCTCGCCGACGTCATGAACACCTCGAACAACCAGACGCGGCAGCTCTTCGCCGAGGACGGCACGGTCCAGCCGTTCGGCGCGGTACCGAACCAGGGCCGCGTCCGCCAGGCGATGACCGAGGCCGCCAAGGCGCCGGAGATCCAGCTGCCTATCTTCGGCCTCTATTACGCGATCCTGGCGAATGCAAAGCTTGTCGGCGACGACACGCCGAAGAGCTGGCAGGATCTGCTCGACCCCCGTTGGAAGGGCAAGATCCTCAGCGACGACATGCGCGCGGTCGGCGGCGGCCATACGATCTTCGTCGCCACCCACGACCGGTTCGGCGCCGATTTCCACCGTCGCCTGGCGGCGCAGGAGCCGCAGTTCACCCGCGACATGCGCGAGGCGGAACGCCGCGTCGCACGCGGCGAATTCGCCTTCTACATCCCCTTCCTGCTGCCCAACGCGGCGCCGCTAAAGGGGCTGCCGGTCAAGCTGGTGATCCCCGACGAGGGCGCCGCCTTCACCCTCTACACCGCCTCGATGGTCAAGGACGCGCCGCATCCCAACGCCGCGCGCCTGCTGATCAGCTTCATGATCTCGGACGAGGGCCAGCGGATCTATGCCAAGGAGGGATTCGGCATGGTGGTCGACGGTCTCGACGACGCGGTGCCACCGGAGTTTCGCGACATCGCCAGCCCCAAGCTGCTGGGCTCCAGCGATTTTTCGACCGACCCCGAGATGTATGCGCTGGCCAGGGAGATCTACAAGTAATGTGTGGTTTACCGGTCTCTTCCGCCGTCATTGCGAGCGCAGCGAAGCAATCCAGCGGCCCCGGCAGCCTGGATTGCTTCGTCGCTGCGCTCCTCGCAATGACGGATCCTTGGAAGCCTGCTGCCCGCAACCCGCCGTGGTGGTCCAGCGCTCGGGCTGCGCTACACTCATCGCTAGTGGGCAAATAAGGATTGAATGATGGCGCGGTTCGAGGGCACGGAGAGCTATGTCGCGACCGAGGATCTGCGGGTGGCGGTCAATGCCGCGATCGCGCTCGAGCGGCCGCTGCTCGTCAAGGGCGAGCCGGGGACCGGCAAGACCGTGCTGGCGCAGGAGGTGGCGCGCGCCCTCGGCAAGCGCCTCATCCCCTGGCACATCAAATCGACGACCAAGGCGCAGCAGGGGCTCTACGAATACGACGCGGTCTCGCGGCTGCGCGACTCGCAGCTGAGCGATGCCAAGGTCCACGACATCGCCAATTACATCGTCAAGGGCCGCGTCTGGGAAGCCTTCGAGGCCGAGGATGCGCCGGTGCTGCTGATCGACGAGATCGACAAGGCGGATATCGAGTTTCCCAACGATCTGCTGCTCGAGCTCGACCGCATGGAGTTCTACGTCTACGAGACGCGGCAGCTCGTCCAGGCGCGGCAGCGACTGATCGTGCTCATCACCTCGAACAACGAGAAGGAGCTGCCCGACGCCTTCCTGCGGCGCTGCTTCTTCCACTACATCCGCTTCCCCGACCGCGCCACGATGGAGGCCATCGTCGAGGTGCATTTCCCCGGGCTGCAGCAGCGGCTTGTCCGCGAGGCGCTCAACGTCTTCTACGAGATCCGCGAGGTGCCGGGCCTCAAGAAGAAACCCTCCACCTCCGAGCTGCTCGACTGGCTGAAGCTGCTGATGATCGAGGATATCCCGCCTGAGACGCTGCGTAGCAAGGACACCGGCAAGCTGATCCCGCCGCTCTACGGCGCGCTCCTCAAGAGCGAGCAGGATTTGCACCTCTTCGAGCGGCTGGCGTTCCTGCACCGGCGCGAGCGCGGCGGCTGATGAAGAGCACTCCGATGAGAGGGCGATTTCATACCACGCGACATCGTCATCCCGGCGAACGCCGGGATCCATTGATCCGACTTTCCAGTCGTTGGCCGGAATGGATCCCGGCGCCCGCCAGGATGACGATGCCAGGGCGAGGTTGGAGAAATACCGCCCAGGCCTCCCCACGATGTTCCTGAACTTCTTCCTCGCCCTGCGCGATGCGCGCGTGCCGGTATCGCTGCGCGAATACCTGATGCTGATGCAGGCAATGGACGCAGGGATCGCGTCCTATCGCGTCGACGATTTCTATTTTCTCGCGCGCACCGCGCTGGTGAAGGACGAGCGCAATCTCGACAAGTTCGACCGCGTCTTCGGCCAGTGCTTCAAAGGGCTCGAGGTGCCCGCGGAGGACGGGCACGGCATTCCCGAGGAATGGCTGCGCCGCCTGACGGAGAGGAATTTGACCGACGCCGAGAAAGCCGAGATCGAGGCGCTCGGCGGCTGGGACAAGCTGATGGAGACTTTGCGCCAGCGTCTCGCCGAGCAGAAGGAGCGGCACGAGGGCGGCAGCAAGTGGATCGGGACCGGCGGCACGTCGCCTTTCGGCGCCGACGGCTACAATCCCGAAGGCATCCGCATCGGCCAGGACAGGAACCGCAACAACCGCGCCGTCAAGGTCTGGGACAAGCGCGAGTTCGAGAATCTCGACGGCGACGTCGAGATCGGCACCCGCAACATCAAGCTGGCGCTGCGCCGCCTGCGCCAGTTCGCCCGCGAGGGCGCGGTGAGCGAGCTCGATCTCGACGACACGATCCGCTCGACCGCGCGCAACGCCGGCTGGCTCGACCTCAAGATGGTGCCGGAGCGGCACAATGCGGTGAAAGTGCTGCTCTTCCTCGACGTCGGTGGCTCGATGGACTGGCACGTCAAGACCTGCGCCGAGCTGTTCTCGGCGGCGCGCAGCGAGTTCAAGCATCTCGAGTATTTCTATTTCCACAATTGCCCCTATGAAGGTGTCTGGCGCGACGCGACCAGACGACACGCCGATGCGGTGCCGCTGATGCAGGTGCTCCACACCTACGACGCCGGCTACAAGCTGATCCTCGTCGGCGACGCGAGCATGAGCCCCTACGAGCTGATGCAACCCGGCGGCAGCGTCGAGCACATGAACGGAGAGACCGGCGAGGCCTGGCTGCGGCGTCTCGTCGGCACCTATCCGAAGGCGATCTGGCTCAACCCGCTACCGCAGCGCAATTGGTCGGGCACGCAGTCGATCACGATGGTCCGGCGGATCATGGACGATCGCATGTTCCCGCTGACGCTCGAAGGGCTCGACGACGGGATGCGACGTCTGACGCGGTAACCGGCCACCGATAATGAATGTTATGAACCCCGCGGCAGCAAATTCTTGCGCAGCGAGGAACAAAGCTAACGGTTGGCTGTTTGCCATCGCCGGTTGATTTAAATCGGTTCAATACAGCCGCCGTCAGGTCGCCATGGCACAAGCTCCCCAGCTCAACTCAGCGCAACGGGTTTTCCTCGATTTCGTGCGGGGCGGGGCGGCCGTTCTCGTCCTGCTTGGTCACAGCGCGCATTATTTCTGGAAGGACAGCCTCCTCGCCAGCGGCACTGCCCAGGCGCTCGGGGTCTTCGTCTTCTTCCTGATCTCCGGCTTCCTGATCAGCCTTAGCGTCTTCCAGAAGCACTCCGATCGCGGCTACCGATTCACCGAGTATTTCATCGATCGCTTCTGCCGGATCTATTGCGTCCTCCTACCGGCTCTGATCTTCGTCGCGGTGCTCGACGGGATGGTGCGCGGCGCGCCCGAATACGAATGGCATCGCGACTACAACCTACAGACTTGGATCGCCAACCTCTTCATGCTGCAGGATTTTCCGCTCTTTCAGACGCTGCGGCGGCTGGGCTTTCACGACAATCCCTGGTTCGTCAGCGAGTTCGGCTCGGCGCGGCCGTTCTGGACGATCTCGATCGAGTGGTGGATCTACATGCTGTTCGGCGCTGTGGTGCTGCGCTGGCTTCGCGATGGCCACAAGCTGGGTGCGCTCGCCATTCTGGTCCTCGCTCTCGTCGCGATCGAGCCGATCTATTACTTCGTCGGCGGCTACGACCAATGTCTCGGGTTGCTTTGGCTGACCGGCATGGCGGCAAGCATCCTCTATCTCCGCCTGCCGCAGATTACCGAGCAATGGCCGCAATTCGACGACGCACGCTGGTTGCGAATCTTCCTCGTCATCGCCGGCGGCGCTCTCGTCGCAATGGCCGGTCGTCTCTTCGCCAATCACGCGGAGGTGTCTGAGCTGCAGTTCGGCCTGTTCCTCGGGATCTTCATCTTCGGGCTGCTGTTCGCCTGCAGCGCGAGCCGATTCACGGTGCCAAAGTCGATCGAGCGCGGCGTCGGATTCGTCGCCGGATATAGCTATTCCCTCTATCTGACGCACCACACGATCCTTGAATTCCTTTCGGTTCGCCTTTCCGGCGAGGTCGCTAACGCTGCGCTGTTTTGGATGGCCATCGTCATGTCGAACGTCGTTGCGATCGGCTTCTGGTACCTGTTCGAGCGCCATCACCGGCAAATGGCCCGTTTTCTCAAGGTTTTGCTGGCCAAACGGCGGCGAGTCGAGGGCGGTGTTTTAGCTTAAGGTTGTGTTGTTTACGTTATCATCGCATAAATGGTAAGTAAAACTGCCAAAATATTGAGCGTTCGTCGTTTGATATAAAACTTAAAATAGATAACTCGATCTAGATATGAACTGGACAGCTTTATTTTAATAGTCCAGTAAGTTTCATTGATATGGAGTAAACTCAACGTTTACGATTTGTAAACCATCTAAGGTCGAAAATATCACTCATTGGCGTGCCGATTAGTCGGGTTTGTCCCCTAGTCCCACGCGCCCGACTCGAATTAGGAGCGAGCCGAAATGAGTGCCAGCACATTGGATTTGACCGGATTCAAACTTACCTTCGACGATGAGTTTAACAGTTTCAGCTGGAACCCCACCGCAACCGCCGGTAATGGGACCTGGCAAACGACCTTCTACTTCGGTGGCCGGACCCTTTCGAGCAACGGTGAGCTCGAGACCTATTCCGACGCGTCGACCGGGACGAACCCGTTCTCGATCACGACCGGCGGCCTGAGCAACGGCTCGGTCCTCGATATTTCGGCGAAGCCTGCCGCCGGCGGCGGTTATACCTCGGGCCTCATCACCACCGAGCCGTCGTTCACCCAGACCTACGGCTATTTCGAAATGAGCGCCCAGCTGCCGCAGGGCGCTGGCCTGTGGCCGGCCTTCTGGCTGTTGCCGGCCGACAAATCCTGGCCGCCGGAGCTCGACCCGATGGAGGCGTTCGGCGCGACCTACAACGCCCAGGGCGGCTCGACCAGCGTCCATATCGGTGCGATCTCGGCTGACAGCTCGCAAAGCAATGGCCAGTGGGTCACCGTGCCCGGCAACATCTATACCGGCTACCACACCTACGGGATCATGTGGGACCCGACGCATCTCACCTATTACATCGACGGGACGCAGGTCGCCCAGTACGCGACCCCATCCGACATGAACAAGCCCATGTACATGCTGGCAAATCTCGCGGTGGGCGGCACTTGGCCGGGGAATCCGACCAATGCGAACGTCTGGCCGGCCGACATGAAGATCGACTACATCCACGCCTATTCCAGCGATCCGAACGCGGTGGCGGTGACGCCGCAGCCAGGCTATGGCCAACCGACGTCGATCACCCCGGCGACGACGCCTGCGGCGGCAGCGCATTCGGCGCCGCCGGTCGTCAGCGTCGCGGCGACTACCGTCGCGCCGGCCGGCACGACGCATGTCACCTCCGGCGACAACTTCATCAACGACACCTACGGCGACTCCGCGACGCGCACCGGCGGCTCGGGCAACGACACCTTCGTCGTCGCCGATCCCAACGTGAATTTCGTCCTGCCAGCAGTGCACGGGGTCGCGACGATCGACGCCTGGCTGAACTACACGCTGCCCGAGGGCTTCAACAACGTCTACGTCGGGGCGACCTACGGGCTCACGATCACCGGCAATAGCGCCAGCAACTACATCACCGGCAACGTCGGCAACGATGTCCTCGACGGCGGCGGCGGTGACGACGTGCTGACCGGCGGCGGCGGCAACGACACCTTCATCGTGCACGCCGGCAAGGGCTACGACACCATCACCGATTTCCGGGCCGGCGGCACCGGCGACGTCGTCGATCTCGACGGCTACGGGCTGGCGACTTTCGCCGCGGTCAAGGCGGCGATGACGCAGGTCGGCAGCGACGTCGTGCTGACCGAGAACAACGGCGAGACGCTGACCTTCAAGAACCAGGTCATCGGCAACTTCACGGCGGCCGACTTCCAGATCACCGATATCACCACTTCGGCCCCGGCCCCGGCCCCGGCACCTGCGCCGGCACCTGCGCCGGCTCCAGCTCCTGCTCCCGCTCCGGCACCTGCGCCGACTCCAGCTCCTGCTCCGGCTCCGGCACCCGCGCCAGTCCCGACGCCGACGAGCAGCGATCCGACGGCGACGCCGGTCGAGCCGCGCCTCTACGTCTCGGTCGACAGCACCGGCGTTGCGACCGGCAGCACCAAGCCCTCCGACCTCTTCAACAGCGCGGGCGGGCAGACGCTGATCGGCAACGGCG
>JAQGID010000414.1 GCA_028291405.1 Rhodospirillales bacterium
CGAGCGCGGCATCCGGCTTGCGGTCGAGCAGGCGGACCAGGGCAAGGCGCGCGGCGACCCGCAGCTTGTCGCGGCCGGTCAGGCGGAACTTGACCTGGTCCTCGAGCAGGCCGGCGGCACGGTCGAGGAGATCGACGGCAACGAGCCGGTCGGCGAGCTTCTGGATGATCGCGTCGCCCTTCGCCCCGGCAGGCGCCAGCTCCTTGTACTCCTCGTAGAGCGCCAAGGCGCGGAGCGGCGGAACGTCCTCGGCAGGCTTGCCGAGGAAAATGTCGGCGAAGGCATTGGCGAGCGATTGCGCGACCGCGGTGTGATCGGGATGGTCGGGGAAATTGACCGACGCCTGGCGCAGCGCGTCGAGGCCGCCGCGATAATCGCCATCGAGAAGCTTGAGCTCGCCGAGATGGCGCAGCAGCGACAGTTCGAAATCATCGCCGCGCCAGGCGAAACGCAGCCCGTCGAGCGCAACGATCGCCTGGCCGCGCGTGATCGCCCCACTGTCGAGATCGGTGAGGGCGCGTGCCAGCCGCGCTCGCGCCCGGGTCGGCCGATCGTTACCGTTGGCGACCCGGTCCAGGCGGACGCGCGCCGCTTCGGTCTCGCCGGCGATCATCTCCACCCTGGCGAGGAGGAGGTCGGAGGCGGCTCGGTCGCTCCCGCTGGGCTTGTCGGCAAGCACCATGCGGAGCTTCGCCTTTGCCTCGTCCTGCTGGCCGGTCGCGACATAGGCTTCCGCCGCCTGCAGCGCAATCCGGTTGCGCAGCTGTTTCGGATAGGTCGGTAGGAGCCTCTCGCCGGTCGCGAACTCCTTGGCCGCCGTCGGCATGTCGCGGCCCTCGTAGGCCAGCATGCCGCGCCACAGCGCAGCGTCCGGCTCGTCGTCGAGCGCGTGCAGGCCGAGCTCGCGCGTCGCGGTTTCGATATCGCCGTCGAGCAGCGCCACCGCGCCGCCGACCGCGCGGACGCGGGGATCGGCGGCAAAGCTCGGGTCGTCGCGCCGGATCGCCTCGACGACCCCGCGCGCCTCGGCGCCGAGACCATGCGCAAAGAAGAACCGCGCGAGATCGAGCCGTGCGGCCGACCGCGACACCGGAGCGATCGCCGTGATGCCGCGCTCGAGAGCGTGGCGCTGGACGACGAACTCGCCGTCCTTCGGACCGTACCAATCGGCGAAATCGAAGAGGCGCGGCTGGCCGTCGCCGCGCCGCAGGCTGCGATCGTTCTCGCTCGAGATGAGCAGCCCCCCCGCGGACGTCACCTCGACGCCGTTGTCCAGCGAGCGCGCGGCGACCGTCTCGTTGGCGGGGCGCAGCGCGATGCCTTGTGCGGTCATCAGCACGGTGACGTCGACGAGCCGCGTCTCGCGGGCGACCCCCTGCCCGACCTCGCCGACCGGCACGGCGATGATGCGGTCGCCGATTTCGGGATCGCGGAAGACAACCGGCACGCCGGCCTCGCGGACTCCGAATAAGATGCGCGGCGGTCGCGCCGACGGCTGGATGCTGACGCCGACCGCGGCCTCGGGCTGGAGGAATTGCGGGCTGAGCGTGATGATCCAGGCGTTTTCGGCGCGCCGGATCGTCGGGTTGAAGCCCTTGAGCGGTGTCAGGCGGAGGATCGTCGCGGTACCGTGCGCGACCTGCTGTACGGCGCTGATCGTCGCCTTGCCGCGACTCCTGATGTCGTCGAGATCGACCGCGCGGACCGCCCCGAAGACGATCCACAGGTACGGGCCACGGCGGAACACCGCAGCCGGTACCGGTTTCTGCCACTCGAAGCGAAGCGTCGTCACCTCGTCATCGTTGCCATAGCGTAACGCCAACGGCGTCGGCGGGGCCGACGACGCGGCATCCGTCGCGGCTGCGGCATCGTCCGGATCGTCGACCGGCGGCTTGTCGGTCGCAGAGACCGCTACCGCCTTCGCGGCCTCCACCGACGGCTTGGCCTCCGCGACAGGCGGCGGTGCGGCCGGAGCCGGCGTGGCCGGGACGAGCTGCGCTGGCGGCGCGGGCGCCGGTTTGGCCTCACTGAGCTTCTTCGGCGGCCCGATGATGTCGAGGAAGATGGCTGGACCGCCCTGCGAGGCGCTGAAGCGCGTCCCGGGCGGCATGATCAGCGTGAGCGTCACGTCCTTGGTGCCCTCGCGGACGACCGGAACGAGGTCGGGCACGAGCCCGGAGAGCGCCTCGGCGTCGATGTGGCCGGCCTTCTTGAAGCGGACCTGCACGATCCCCTTGTCATTGCTCGCCTCATAAGGGGTCCAGCCCGGCCACTCTAGGACCAGGCGGCGCGTCCCTTCGTTTTCGACGAGGGTGACCGTGACCTCCGGCTTGCTCGCCGGCGACGGAGCGGCGGCGGGCGCGGCCCCGGCCTTCTCAGCCGGCTTTTCGGCCGGCTTTTCAGCTGCTTTTTCAGCTGTCTTCTCGGCCGGCGGCGGCGTCTTCGCGGCTTCCTTCGCCGCCTGCTTGGCGGCCTCCTTCTCTTCCATGAAATCGATCGCGACGCGATTGTTCGCCATAAAGCTGCGCAGCTTGAACGGCCGCGTCAGCGTAACGACGACCGTCGAATCGCCATCCATCACCGCGCTTGCGACGAGGGGGTCGAGACGCGACGAGATGCGTCGCAGATCGGCGGTGAAAGGCCGCGCGAATTTCACGGTGACGGTCTGATCGACGGCATTCGCCTCGAATCCAACCTTTTCGGGCCACGCGAAGACGATCCGCCCGAACCCGTCGTGCAGCCCGGCCTCGACACCGACCTTGTCCTGGGCCCATGCCGGAGCGGCGCCGATCAGCGCCCCGACGACGAGGAAAATCGCAAGCCGCAGCATCGCGACGGGGGAGAGCCTCGCGGCTGCGGCCCGTTTCGGCATCGTTAGTCGAAACTCGCCAGCAGCGCGTCGATGTCGGCCTGGGAGTTCGCCGCGTTGCTCGGCAGCGCCGGCCCGTTCAGCAGCCCGGCCTCGTCGCCCGGCGCCGGCACGTAGATGCGCGGCGCGCGTTTCAGAAGGTCGGCGCCGAAGACGGCAAGCAGCGCATCGATCTTCGCCTCGATGTGGTTCAGCGTCTTGACGACCTTGCTGATGCGCTGGCCGGTGATGTCCTGAAAGCCGCAGGCCTCGTAGACCTTGATCACGAGATCCTGCACCGTGGCCGCCATCTCGCCCGACAGCTGCGGCGACAGAGCCTCGAGCGTCTCCATCGCCTCGAGGATGATCCCGGTCGCCTCGGCCGTCGCGTTGACGACCGCGTCGAGCTCGTCCGTCGCCATCGGCAGATGCTGGTCGCGAATGTCGTCCGGCCGCAGCTCGGCGATCTCGTGGCGCGCCGTCTGGATGTACTCGCCGAGCGCCTCGACCTCGCGATAGAGCTGCAGGTCACCCAGGGTCACGCCGCCGGTGAGGCTGGTCAGGACGCTGGTGACGACGCGCTCGATCTCCGCGGACTCGGCCACCATCGTCGGTCCGCCGCGCACCTCGGCGAGGCGCTTGTCGAAGCCGTCGTCCGCGACCGGACGAACTGCGGAAAATCTTGCCATTGCTCGGCCTCGTCTGCGCGCCGTCGGTCGACCCCCTGAGGATCGCCGTGCGGATCGGTTGAATTCCGCGAAGTTTGCGCTACCACAGTTAAGTCGTGGTTAACAATGCTGCCGCGTTTGCCGGGCTACTCCCTCAATTGCGGCGATGGGTGGCGCGTCGCTAGCCCGAGCGTCACCGCCTTCGCCTTGACCGGATCCATTGCCGCGAGGATCGCCGCGGTGCCGCGGTCCTTCATGCGCTCCATGACGTCGAGCACGACCGGGAGATCGAGCTGCTCGAAGATCCGCGCGGCCTCCTTCGGCTTCATCGTCTCGTAGACCTTGACGAGGCTCTTCAGCTTGGCGTCGTCGAGCTGATCCTCCTTCTTGAAGGAGGTCGCGATGCTCTGCTGCATCTCCTCGAGCTTGGCGATCTTCTCGTTGATGCGCTGCTCGGCGACCTGCAGCAGCGCCTCGCGCTGATCGACCTCCCCGGCGCGCTTGTCGAGCTCGGCGCGGCGCTTGGCGAGAGTCTGGAGGACATCGACCTCTTGCGGCGAGAATTGGATCTGCTCGCTCGACGCGATCTTCCGCGTCGCCGACGCGCGCTCCGCCGGCGGCGACGCCGGCGCCTGCTCGGTCGACGGCGATGGGCTCTTGGTCTGCGCGATCGCGCCCGGCAGCGGCGTCAGGTCGATCGCCAACCAGGCGTCGACGAGCTTGGTCGAGAACAGGATTGCGGCCGCCACGATCAGGATCGGCAACAGTCTGGGGGTCCGTGGCATGACGGCCTCTACTGGCGGGCTTCGAGGGCGCGGCGTAGGAGGCGCTCGGCGCGCGACGGGAAGCCGGCGATCTGCGCCGATTCCTTGGCGCCGCCGGGCTCGTCGGCGCGCAACGGGCTCATGCCGTCGCCGACGGCGCGGCGCGCCGGCTGCGCTGCCGGCTCGGCGGCGGCCGGTCGCTTGGCTTCCTCGCGGGTCGAGCGGATCGACGTCTCGATCCGGTCGGCGATGCCGCCGCCCACCTCGACGATATAGTTGAGATCGTTGCGCAGCCCCTGCCCTTGATCGATCTTCTGCTGCAGCGTGCGGCCGATCTCCTCGGCGGCATCCTTGAGCGCCGCGACGCCGGCGTTGGCGCGTATCGACGAGGCATCGAGGCTCTGCACCAAGGTCTCTAGCTGCTGCTTGTCGTTGCGCAACGCGCCGAGGCGGCGGCTCAACAGCACGGCATAGGCGATGGTCACCGCCAGCAGCCCGGCGACGACGAGGTCGAGAATCATCGAGAAAATGGTCATGGCCCACGCGTCCGATCGAGTTTTTCGCCGATGCGGACGGCGATATTGCCGCCCTTGCGGCCCATCTTCCCCGAGAACATCGGGACGTCGCCGCACAGCAGGGTGATGTCCGATTGCGAGGTCGCGTTGAGCGGCAGCCGCGTTCCCACCTTCCAGTCGATGACGTCGCGCAGCGAATATTCGAAGCTGTCGAGCACCGCCTGCAGCGGCACGTTGGTGTTCCACAGCTCGCCGGCGAGATGCGCCTCCCAGATGGAATCGCGGCCGAATTTCTCGCCCATGAACATCTGCAGCAGGAGCTCGCGGACGGGCTCGAGCGTCGCGTAGGGGATCAGCAGCTCGAGACGGCCGCCGCGATCCTCCATGTCGATGCGCAGCCGCGCCAGCACGGCGGCGTTCGCCGGCCGGGCAATGGTCGCGAAGCGCGGGTTGATCTCGAGCCGCTCAAAGCGGAAATTGACCGGGCTCAACGGGTCGAAGGCGGTCGAGAGATCGGCGAGCACGACGCTGACCATGCGCTCGACGAGGTTGCGCTCGATCGTCGTATAGGGGCGGCCTTCGATGCGCATCGCCGCAGTGCCGCGGCGGCCACCGAGCAGCACGTCTACGATCGAGTAGATCAGCGCGCTGTCGACCGTCAGCAGCCCGAAATTGTCCCATTCCTCGGCGCGGAAGACGCTGAGCATGGCCGGCAGCGGGATCGAGTTGAGATAGTCGCCGAAGCGGATCGAGGTGATGTTGTCGATCGACACCTCGACGTTGTCCGAGGTGAAGTTGCGCAGCGACGTCGTCATCAGCCGGACCAGCCGGTCGAACACGACCTCGAGCATCGGCAGGCGCTCGTAGGAGACGAGCGCCGAATCGATGATCGCGCGGATGCCCGAGCTGTCGCGGTTGCTGCCGTCGCCGTCGCCGAAGCCGAGCAGGCTGTCGATCTCGTTCTGGTTGAGGACGCGGGCTGTGCCCCCCAGCTCGTCGCCGCCCTCACCCTCGGCGGCGCCGTCGGCCGGCGCATTCTCGGACATCGCTCCCCATTCGGCGGCGAGCTTGTCCTCGTCCACGGCGGTCGCAGTCTCGTCAGCCATCGGTCTTATGTCCTGTCGGCGGCAGCATGGCGTTCACGGCGAGCGTGCGCGTCGATCATTGAACGAGCATTTCCTTGAAGAGAACATCGTTGATCCTGGCGGGCGCGACCGCGGCGTTGACGCGGAGCAGCAGCTCTTCGCGCAGCCGGTACATGCCGCCCGACCCTTTCAGATCCTCGACGCGCAGCTCGCGCAGATAGACCTGGAAATTGTCGACGATGCGCGGCAGCACGGTCTGCAGCTTGGGAAGGTCGGCGGCGCTCTCGAGCTCGAGGCTGATCGACATCTTCAGGAAGTTCGCCTTCTTGCCGCTGCCGTTGAGGTTCACCAGGAGATCCGGCAGATCGAAGAACACGACCTCCTTCGGCGGTTTCTTCTCCTTCTCCTCGTGCGCCTCGGTCTTGTTGCCGCCGACGAAGCGATTGAGCATGCCGGTGAAGTACAGCCCGGCACCGATGAGGATCAGCGCCAGGAGCGGCGCCGCGATGAAGATGATCAGCTTCTTGCGGCTGGAGCGCGGTGCCGCCTCGGCCCCTTCTTGGTCCGGTTGGTCGGCGAGATCGTCGGCAAGTGCTGTATCGGCCATCTGGCATCAATCCAAGGTCGGACGCGTCGGATGAAGCAGCCCGCACCATACGAAAAAGGTCGTTAATGAAAGGTTGCTCAGACCGTCTAATTTGCGACCTGGACGATTTCGTTAGCGGCGGCAAGAACTGCCCGGCAAAGCCTGCATCCGGACGGTGCCGGCGCTGCCACACGGCCCGCCGAAACCGTTCTATCATATTGATGAGTATAGAGAATTTCGGCCAGGCTCGAGAATGAAGGGCTTGGCATGGCGCATGCAACAGGTGGCACGACGAACCACGAGGCCAGAACCGAGATGCAATCCGCTACCTACGTTGCCCTGTCGAGCCAGATGGCCCTGCGCCGTCAGATGGACGTCGTCGCCAACAACATCGCGAATGCCGCGACGCCGGCCTACAAGGGCGAGCACATGATGTTCGCCGAGCTCGTCAAGGCGCAGAGCGGCCAGCAGATGTCCTTCGTCCAGGACGTCGGCACCTATCGCGACACCAAGCAGGGTGCCTTGACCCGCACCGGCAACCCGCTCGACATCGCGCTCGACGGCGAGGGCTACCTCACGGTCCAGACGCCGCTCGGCATGCGCTACACCCGCAACGGCCATCTGCAGCTCGACGCGACCGGCCAGGCCGTCACCGCGCAGGGCTATCCGGTTCTCGCCGAGGGCAATACCCCGCTCATCGTGCCGACGGATGCGCACGACATCACCGTGACGAAGGACGGCACCGTCACCACGAATCAGGGCCAGGCCGCGAAGTTCGCGGTCGTCAAATTCGCCAATGAGAACGACCTCGCGCCGGCCTCCGCCGGACTCTACGTCACCCAGGCGACGCCGGTCCCGGCGCCGGAGACCGGGGTGCTGCAGGGCATGGTCGAGGAATCGAACATCCAGCCGGTCGTCGAGATGACGAGGATGATGTCGGTCGCGCAGGACTTCGCTGCCGCCAACAACCTTCTGCAGGCCGAATCCGACCGCGAGAAAACCGCCATCGACAAGCTCGGGCGCGTCGCCTAAGCGCCGGCCGCCCCAGCCCAGGAGAAGAACATGCGTTCCATGGACATCGCCGCGACGGGCATGCTCGCCCAGCAGCTCAACGTCGAAGTCATCTCGAACAACATCGCCAACCTGAACACGACCGGGTTCAAGCGCCAGCGCGCCGAGTTCCAGGATCTGCTCTACCAGAACCAGCGCCGCGTCGGCACCGCATCTTCGGACCAGGGCACGATCGTCCCGGTCGGCGTGCAGATCGGCATCGGCGTCAAGGCCGCCGCGGTCTACCGCATCAGCGAGCAGGGCAATCTCAGCAAGACCGACAACGAGCTCGATTGCGCGATCCAGGGCAAGGGCTTCTTCCAGGTTCAGATGCCCGACGGCACGACCTCCTACACCCGCTCCGGCTCGTTCCAGCTCAGCCCGACCGGCGAGATCGTCACCGCCGACGGGCTCGTCGTCAAACCCGGCCTGACCATTCCGGCGGATACCGTGACGGTGACGATCAATGGCAGCGGTCAGGTGCTGGCCACGATCTCCGGCCAAACGGCGCAGCAGACCGTCGGCCAGATCGAGCTCGCCAACTTCCCCAACGAGGCCGGGCTGCAGAACATCGGCAGCAACCTGCTGAGCGAGACCGCCGCGTCCGGCAGCCCCGTCACCGGCGCCCCCGCGTCGGTGGGGTTCGGCAATCTGCAGCAAGGTTTCCTCGAGACCTCGAACGTCAACGTCGTCTCGGAGATCACCAATCTCATCACGGCGCAGCGCGCCTACGAAATGAACTCCAAGGTCATCCAGATCTCCGACCAGATGTCGAGCACCCTCAACAGCTTCCGCTGATCGATCGGATGATCCTCGCCATGATGAAGCACGCCCCCGTCCTGATCGGCCTCGCTCTCGCCGTCGTCGCCGGCGCCGCCGCCGCCGAGCCGGCGCTGCGCCAGAACGTCGTCGTCGACGCTCCGGTCATCCGCCTCGGCGATCTTTTCTCCGATGCCGGCGCGCGCAGCGGCGAGGCGGTGGCGCAAGCTCCGGCGCCCGGCGCCAAGGTCGTCCTCGACGCCGCCTGGCTCGCCGCCAGGGCGCGCGAGCAGAAGCTCGCCTGGCAGCCGCACTCGCGCTTCGACGAGACGACGGTCGAGCGCGCCAGCCAGGCCATCGATGCTGACGCCATCGCCCTCGAGCTGCGCCGCGAGCTCGGCGACCGCCTGCCGACGGGTCCCGTCGAGCTTGCCATGGATAATCCCGGGCTGCGGCTCTTCGTCCCGGCTTCCAGCCCCATTACCCTCGCGATCGACGGGCTGACCTTCGACGCGCGCAGCGGCCGCGTCGCCGCCTATGTCTCCGCTCCCGCCGCCGACACCAACGCCGAGCGCGTTCGCATCGGGGCCCGCGTCTTCCGGCTGGTCGAGGTGCCGATCCTGACGCGCTCGGTCGCGCCGGGCGAGCCGATCGCCGCCGCCGACGTGCAGACCATTGCGTTGCGCGCCGAGCGGCTCAACCAGAACTACATCGGCAACGCCTCCGAGCTGATCGGCCGCACGCCGAAACGCTCGATCCGGCCCGGCGAGCCGGTGCGGCCGAGCGACGTGCAGGTCCCCATCGTCGTTCACAAGGGCGAGCTCGTGACCGTCGTCCTTCAGACTCGCGCGATCATGCTGACGGCGCAGGCGACGGCCCTCGAGGACGGTGCCACCGGTCAGGCGATCCGCGTCAGCAACACGCGCTCGAAGAAGACGCTCGACGCGACGGTGACCGGACCCGGAAACGTCGCCCTCGCCATTCCGACCTCGCTCGCCGCCCGCTAGCGCCAGGAGTCCCCGAGATGCCCCCCAGTTCCTCGAACCGTCGGCGCCTGGTATCGCGGATTCCGGCAGCGCGGCTCGCGGCGCTCGCCGCCGTGAGCCTGTCGCTCGCCGCCTGTGACGGCATGACGCGCCTTTCGGAGATCGGCGCCCAGCCCACCCTCACGACGATCCAAGATCCTCAGAAGCAGCCCGGCTATCGCCCGGTGTCGCTGCCGATGCCGACGCCGATGAGCGCCGAGCGGCGGCCGAACTCGCTGTGGCAGGCCGGCACGCGCGCCTTCTTCAAGGATCAGCGCGCCAACCAGATCGGCGACATCCTGACCGTCATCATCGACATTTCCGAGCAGGCCAAGCTGTCGAACGAGACGGTCAAGAACCGCAACAACTCCGAGAATACCGGCATCAACACCGCGATGGGCTTCGAGACGCAGCTGCAGAAGATCCTGCCGCACGCCGCCAACACCGCCAGCCTGCTGAGCGCCGGAACGACCAGCAAGCAGGATGGCATCGGCACGATCAACCGCACCGATCAGGTCAAGCTGAACGTCGCGATGCTGGTCAACCAGGTGCTGCCGAACGGCAATCTCGTCGTCATCGGCCACCAGGAGATGCGCGTCAATTTCGAGGTTCGCGAGCTGCAGATCACCGGCGTCATCCGGCCGCAGGACATCAGCGCGACCAATACCATCCCGCTCGAGAAGATCGCCGAGGCCCGCGTCTCCTATGGCGGCCGCGGCCAGCTGATGGATGCGCAGCAGGCGCGCTACGGCCAGCAGCTGTTCGACATCATCTCGCCGTTCTAGCGGCCCGTCGTGCCGTCCGTGTCATCGACTTTCGCTTTTCCGGATACCACGCAACAATACGCACGGTCTTCGGATGAGAGCCTGGGATGGGCGGAAGCGACTTCAACGAGATGGCGGCCTTCGCGGCAATCGCCGAACAGGGAAGCTTTGCCGCCGCCGCGACGCGTCTCGGCCTCGCCGTCTCGACGCTGAGCCACCGCGTTCGCAGCCTCGAAGAAAGGCTGGGCGTGCGTCTCATCAACCGAACCACGCGCAGCCTCGCCCTCACCGAGGCCGGCGAGCAACTGCTTACGCAACTGCGGCCCGCGCTCCTGCTGCTCGACGCGGCAGCCGATTCGATCAGTGCGTTCCGCCGGCGGTCGGATCGATCGTCGCCCCAGTGCTCGCGGAGTTCATGTCCGAGTATCCGACGATCTCCCTGGAGATCGCGGTGGACGGCGCACGAGCGGATATCGTGGCAGGACGGTTCGACGCTGGAATTCGATTGGGAGAGCTGGTGGAGCGCGACATGGTCGTGGTGCGCCTCGGTGCGCCGGTGCGGCCCATGATCGTCGCATCGCCCGGCTATATCGCCCGCCGGGGGCGTCCGAACTCGCCGGATGAGCTGCGCCAGCACAGCTGCGTCCGCATTCGCCTCCCCGGCGGCGATCTGCTGCCCTGGCGTTTCCAGAAGAACGGCAAGCTCTTCGAGGCCTCCGCGGTGGGCCCGTTGGTGGTCAATGATCGCGAGCTCGAGCTCGGTGCGGCGCTCGACGGCGTGGCGATCGCCTGCGTTCTCTCCAATCGGGTCGTCCGCCACTTGTCCGAAGGAAGGCTCGTCGCGTTGCTGAACGCGTGGACACCGCCCGCCTCGAGCTTCTTCCTCTACTATCCGAGCCGGCGACAGATGCCGTCGCCGCTCCGCGCTTTCATCGATTTCGTCCGAGCAAGGCTGCGGAGCGAGACCGAACCCGCAGCATCCTAACTTCGGTTTGGCTCGAACAGCTCGATCAGGTTGCCTGACGGGTCTTCGAGGAGAATCTGCTTACCGCCGTTGCCGGCGACGATCTCGTTACGGAAGCGGCAGCCGTTGGCCGTAAGCCTCGCGACGAGCGCGACGAGGTCGTCGACCTCGAGCTGAAAGCGGTTCCAGCCGCCGGGCGTGGGGGTCCGACCGTCACCCATCGCCTGTCCGGCCCCACCCGCCCCCGGCTTATTGAGCAGCAGTCTGAGGCTTCCCAATGACAAGCCTGCAAATCCCGGCGCCGGGTGGATGTCGACGGCGAAGCCCAGGCTGTGCGTGTAGAATGCGATGGCCTCGTCAACGTTGGTCACGATGTAGCGAACGCTGACCTGGTTTATCGGCGCCTTGACCGATTCCTTTTGCATGTCGGTCTCCTTCCCTCAAGCAACGTAAGTCGAACGACCGCCGTGGGCTACCACCATGATTTGCATGACCCATTCGATGGGACGCAACAATCACAGGACCGCCGAAAGCGTCCGGGCGCCGGCGAGAAGCACGACCACGACCTAAGGTAGTATCCGCCGGACAGTCAGCAGCGGAAATCCCGTGACCGCGAGAACGAAGTCGCGGGAGGTCGGGGCGGCGTTCGTCCAGACCGGATTGTAGAGTGCGGCGGCGAGGATGCCGACAGCGACCGCGTTCGTGCCGCGCATCGCAGCCCGGGGAGAAGAACGCCGGCGTCGCAGCGCGTCGTAGAACGGCAGCGTACCCTCGACGAGAAGCAGCCCCGGCAGGAAGATCGCGATCGGCGCGACCACGCCGCCGGTGCTGTCGCTCCGCTCGCCAGACATGAAAAACGCCCCGTAGGGGCGTTGCATCAATCGTCGCGGTGGGTGCGTTCCATTCTCTCGTGGCGCTCCTGCGCCTCGAGGCTGAGCGTCGCGGTCGGCCTGGCCTCGAGCCGGCGCAGACCGATCGGCTCGTCGGATTCCTCGCAGAACCCGTAGCTGCCGTCCTCGATCCGCCCGAGCGCCGCGTCGATCTTGGAGATCAGCTTGCGCTCGCGGTCGCGCGTCCGCAACTCGATCGCCCGTTCCGTCTCGAGCGAGGCGCGGTCGGTCAGATCGGGCTTGAGGAGGCTCTCTTCCTTGAGATGCTTCTGCGTCTCGCCGGACTCCGCGAGGAGCTCGGCGCGCCAGCGCAACAGTTTCAGCCGAAAGTATTCGAGCTGCTGCGGGTTCATGAACTCTTCGTCTTCCGAGGGACGGTAGTCCGGTGAAAGCGTAGGCCGCATCAATCGCTCCGTCAGACGCGGTGAACCGTGATTTCGCCGGAGTATATGAATCGGACCGCGGCTCGGCAAGCGACAGAATCTCGACGGAACAATCGGTTCCGGCCGATTACCCGGCAACCGTAAGTTTTTCCAACTCGACGGCGGCCCGCAGCTCGATCTGGTCGAGTACGCCTTGCAGCTCCGGATCGCTGGTCGTGGCTCGCGCGCCGCGCACCGCCGCCGCCAGCGCGGTCAGGCCCTGCCGGTCGATCTTGCCTTCGAGCAGGCCGAGCTGGATGTCGCCCAGCTTGTCGAGCAGCAGATCGCCGCGGGCGACCGCGGCCTTGCGGCGCCCGGTGGTCGGATCGGGGACCTCCTGGAGGGCGAAGAGCGCACCGACGCCGACCAGCGGCGCCGCTGCGACCGGCTCCGCCACCGTCTCGCTGCCGAGCACCTCGCCGAAGGCGCCGGCGACGCTCGTCCTGGATTTACCGTCGCGACGACCGGCGGCGGGGCGAATCGGATTGCTGCCGTCTACTCTCATGCTGACAGTCCTGCTGACGCCACAACTTCAGGATGGGCCCGGTTGGTTAACAAGGTGTTTAGCGCGAGCCCCGGCGTGCCGATTCTTGCCGCCGGTCCGGCATTAACTGCCGCCCAGGGGAAGAATTTGCTGGCGAGGGCCGGAAGTCCGCCCGGCGGGAGCCGCGTTTCGCGTGGAATCCGGCGCGACCGGGCGCTTCGCAAGTGGCACGGATCTCGCATCGGGAGGCTGTCGACACAGATGTAACGCTCGAGCGCCCCGATGACAGTCAGCTTTCGCTTCCGCCGCCTCGCCTTCGTCGCGCTCGCCGCCGTGGTCGGCTTTGCCGCCCCGGCCGGCGCCGCCTCGCGCATCAAGGACGTCGTCGATTTCGAGGGCATCCGCCAGAACATGCTGGTCGGCTACGGTCTCGTCGTCGGCCTCAACGGTACCGGCGACTCGCTGAACCGCTCGATCTTCACCCGTGAAAGCCTGATCGGCATGCTCGAGCGGCTGGGCGTCAACGCCCGCGACGCCGGGCTCCGCACCAACAACGTCGCCGCCGTGATGGTCACCGCGACCCTCCCCGCCTTCTCCCGCCAGGGCACCCGTATCGACGTCTCGGTCTCGGCCCTCGGCGATGCGAAGAGCCTGCTCGGCGGCATGCTGCTGGTGACGCCGATGCTCGGCGCCGACGGCGACGTCTATGCCGTGGCGCAGGGATCGGTCGCGGCCGGCTTCGTCGCCTCGGGCGCCGCCGCCTCGGTCACCAAGGGCGTGCCGACCTCGGCGCGCGTCGCCAACGGCGCCATCGTCGAGCGCGAGATTGCCTTCGAGATGTCGAACATGCGCACGATCAACGTCATGCTGCGCAACCCCGACCTGACGACGGCACGGCGCGTGGCGCAGGTCATCAACAATTTCCTCCATTCGCAGGCCGCCAAACCGCTCGACCCGGCGACGGTGCAAATCACGACGCCCGGCAACTACCAGGGCGGCGTCGTCGGCCTCGTCACCGACATCGAGCAGCTCCGCGTCGAGCCCGACCAGCCGGCCCGCGTCGTGATCGACGAGCAGAACGGCGTCATCGTCATGGGCGAGAACGTGCGGATCAGCACCGTCGCGATCGCGCAGGGCAATCTCACGGTGAGAGTGACCGAGACGCCGCAGGTCTCGCAGCCGAGCCCCTTCTCGGCGGCCGGCGTCGCGCCGGCGATCGATCCAGTGACCGGCCTGCCGGCGACCGGCGGCCAGGGCGGCGTGCAGTTCGCGCCGGGCGGCGGCGCCCAGACGACCGTCGTGCCGCGCACCACGATCGAAGTCGACGAGCAGTCCAACCGCCGCCTCGCCGTCCTGCCCGAGGGCGTCAGCCTGCAGGAGCTGGTGAACAGCCTCAACGCGCTCGGCGTCGGTCCCCGCGACATGATCAGCATCCTGCAGGCGATCAAGGCGGCGGGCGCGCTGCAGGCTGAAATCGAGGTGATGTGATGGCAATCGCCGATCCGACCGCCCTTCTCGCCTCGCCCGCCCCGGCCACCGCGCCACGGCTCGCCACCGGCCGCGGCGATCCCGTCGCCGCGCGCAAATCGGCGGAGGATTTCACTGCCTTCTTCTTCACGCAGTCGCTCGAGACGATCTACAGCGGCATCTCCGCCGACACGCTGTTCGGCGGCGGCAGCGGCGAGAACATCTACCGCTCGCTGATGACCCAGGAATACGGGAAGATCGCGGCGCGGTCCGGCGGCATGGGAATCGCCGATTCGGTACAGCGCGAGATTCTCCGGATGCAGGAGGCCAAATGACGCAAGCGCCCGATCCGAAACCGCCGCTCCCCCCTGCCGATCTCGAGGCTCTCACCCGCAGCCTCGGCGACTATGCCGCGCAACTCACCGAGTTGATGACGGCGGAAACCGAGGTGCTGCGGACGCGACGCCTCGCCGGGTCGCCGGCGTTTCAGCAGGAGAAGCAACGACTGACGGCGGCCTATGGCGAGACTTGCGCGGTGGTGAAGGCCAATCAGGCCGGCTTTGCCGCGCTGCCGGACGCGCTGAAGGAGGCGGTTCGCGTGAAGCTCGAACGGCTGACGGTGGCGTCCCAGGAAAATGCCAGCGCGCTCAACCTGATGCAAAGCGCGACCGAGCGTGTCATGAATATCGTCGTTCGCGCCGTTCGCGAGCACCGCGCGGCAATCGTCGGCTACACGCGCCACAGCACGCCGCCACTCCGGGTTCCCGGCGGGCTCGGCCTCGCGCTGGACCGCAGCTTCTAAAATTCAGACGAGCAGCGATATCGGAGGATGCACGGGAAAACCCGTCGCCGTCTCGGCTTCGGGTTCGGGTTCGGACGGTACGACAGATTTCGCGGAGCCGGTCGAAGGTGCCGCCGGCAGGGGCTTGACCAGCGCCGCCGCCGCGCTGGCCGAGCTGCCGTCGAGCGCGGCGTTGCGCGCATGCGTGACTGTCTCTTCGGTCGGCGTCTGCGAAATGACCTTGCCGCTCTCGGGATCGAGGCGCTGGACGATCTCTACCTGCGCCAGCGGATCATACCTGACGGCGGGCGAATGGTATTGCGGTGCGGTGATGTTCATCGCTAGGGTCCATACTGAAGCAACCGACCAAATGAAGAATTGGATCTATTCTCACTCTGTGGATAAGTATCAGGTTATCGACCGGCCGGCAAATATATTATCGCGCGCGATCAATGTATCACAGAAATAACAACCTAAATGATACCAATATTCGAGATAATTTGCGCCGGCCGAAGGATCAGGCCGCCACTTTCGCCAGCACCATGTGAATTTCGTCGACGACGTTGTTGTAGAGCTCCATGGCTTCGCCAAGCTCGTCGACCGTCATCGTCCCCGCCTGGTACTTCTGCATCCACCGCGGCATCAGGACGAAGTTCGTGTTGAGGATCTCGAAATCGACGTCGAGATAGAGGCCAAGCGGCGTATTCGGCCAGCCCTTCTCCTTCCAGTCGCGATTATTCCGCTTGGAGAAGAGCGACATGATGGTCGGGCTGACCGGCCGGACGTGGGTCGGGTCGCCGAGGAAACCGTCGCTGCGCGGGTGCGGCACGCGGATCTGCAGCTGGCCGCCCGGCTTGAGAACGCGATAGAGCTCCTTGATGATGCCGAGGAAGGTCTCGGTTTCGCGGCCGAGATGCTCGAGGACGTGGGTCATCACGATCTCGTCGGCCGACGCATCCGCAAATGGCCAGGGAATGACTTCGAGATCGGCGACCTGATCGGGCTCGCAGGTATCGTATTTGTCGACGTTCAGATAGCCGGGCAGCTTGTTCTGGCCGCAACCGAGATTGAGCTTCATGTGAATTCCATGCGGAAGATTGTCGCGCGATTATTCGGCCGCGACCGAGCACGGCCGAGTCGAGGCGTCGGCGCGCGTCGCGGCTGTTTCGGATAGCGCCGTCGCGAGCTTGGCCACGACGGGTCCCCAGCTGCGATCGGCGCCCTGGTGGAAGATCCGCATCGAGGGATACCACGGCGAGTCCGTGCGATCTTCGAGCCAGCGGAAGCAGCCGTCGTAGCGCGACATCATCCAGACCGGCTTGCCCATGCCGCCGGCGAGATGCGCCACCGAGGTATCGACGCTGATGACGAGATCGAGGTTGGCGACGAGCGCCGCCGTATCGGCGAAATTGTCCAGCTCGGGATCGGCGTCGTAGATCTCCGGGAAGATCCCGGAGCGCAGCTCGTCCACGCCGGCGCCCTTCTGCAGCGAGACGACGACGACCCTCGGCACCGCGAGCAGCGGGGCGAGCGTCGCCAGCGTCGTCGAGCGGCGGGCATCGGTCTGCCGGACGGAGATCGGCGCACCGCGGCGCGGATTTCCCGCCCAGACCAGCCCGACCCGCAGGCCGCCGCCGAGCTCGGCAAGCCGTTCGCGCCAGATGCGGCTTCGCGCAGCGTCGGCCCGTAGATACGGCGCCGCCGGCACGCTGTCCGGTCGTGTCCCGAGTACCATCGGCAGGCTCATCAAGGGGCAATGCGCATCGACCGGCGGCAGCCCGTCGAGAGAGGGATATTGCTTCGAGCGCGCCACGACGGTGACGGACTCCGATGCCAGGCTGTCGGTGACGAGCTCGACGAGCTCCTGCTGGACCTCCAGCACGACGCGATGGCCGCGTGCCGCGACGAGCGGCGCATAGCGGCAGAAATGCAGCGTGTCGCCGAGGCCCTGCTCGGCATCGAGCAGCAGGGTGCGCGGCTTCGCCGAGCCGTCCCACCGCCGCAGCGATGCCGGCCGCCGGACAGGGCTGCATTGCCAGCGATATTCGTACTCGCGCCAGCCGTTCTCGAAATCTCCCAGCCGGATGAGCGCCATCCCGAGGTTCATATGCGACAGCGCCTGGCGCGGGTCGAGCGCGACCGCCTTGCGGAGCGCGTCCACCGCCTCCGTGGTACGCCCGCCGACCGCGCAGAGCGAGCTGCCGAGGTTGTGCCAAGCCTCCGCCGATTGCGGCGTCAGGCGGATCGCCTCGTAGAACAGCTGCACCGCCTTGTCGTAGTCGCGCTGAACGATCAGCGTGACCGCCAGATTGTCGAAGGCCTCGGCATTCGTCGGGTCGAGCTCGAGCGCGCGCAGCGATGCGGCTGTCGCCTCATCCCAGCGCTCGAGGAAGCGCAGCGTGATGCCGTAGTCGCTGTGCAATCTGGCATTGTTCGGGTCGAGCTGGGTCGCGATGTGGCACGCCGCCGCGGCTTGTTCATAGCGCCCCATCTGGAAGAGGAGCTGGCCGACATCGCGCATGCAGAGCGCGCTCGTCGGCTCGATCTTCACGGCGCGCAGCGCATAGTCGAGGGCTTTCGGCAGGTCGCCCATCCGCGAGGCGATCGACGCGAGGTTGGCGATCGTGCCGACATGGTCCGGGTTGCGCGCCGCGACTTGCTCGAGAATCGCCCGCGCCGGCGCGAGCCGCCCTTCCCCGAAGAGCTTGGCGCCCTTCTGGAATTGCTTCAGCAGGAAGCCGTTGATCGGCTTGCCGCCGGGATGCTGAGTCGCGGTTTGCGTCATGCTGAAATCATCCTGCAGCGATCGAGCACTGTTGAGCCGAAGCGCCGGCGCGCGTCGCGATTGCTTGGGACAGCGCCGTCGCGAGCGACGCAACGACCGGCTCCCAGGTGCGGCTGGTACCCTGCCGGAAAATTCGCATGCTCGGGTACCACGGCGTGTCGTCACGGTCCTCGAGCCAGCGGAAGCAACCGTCGTAGCGCGACATCATCCAGACCGGCTTGCCCATGCCGCCGACGAGATGCGAGATCGAGGTATCGACGCAAATGACGAGATCTAGATTCGCCACGAGACCCGCGGTGTCGGCAAAGCTCTTCAGCTCGGCATCGGCATCGTAAATCTCGGAAAACTTTCCGGAACGCAGCTCATCGAGCCCGGCGCCCTTCTGCAGCGAGACGAAGCGGACGCCGGGCACCGCAAGCAAGGGAGCGAGCGTCGCCAGGGTCGTCGAACGCCTCACGTCGGTCTGCCTTACCGCGATTGACGCATCGCGCCGCGGGCTTCCCGCCCATACGAGCCCGACTCGCATTCCGTCGCCGAGCCCGGCGAGGCGCTCCCGCCACCATGCGCTTCGCCCGGCGTCGGCACGCAGATATGTCGCCGCCGGCACGTTGTCCAGGCGCGTACCCATGACCATCGGCACGCTCATCAATGGGCAATGCGCATCGACCGGCGGCAGCCCATCGAGCGCAGGATAATGCTCGGAGCGCACGACGACCTCGACATCCTCGGACGCCAGGGAATCGGTCATCAGCTCGAGCAATTCCGGCTGCACCTCCAGAACGACCCGATGGCCGCGGGCAGCGACGAGCGGCGCGTAGCGGCAGAATTGCAGCGTGTCGCCCAGCCCCTGCTCGGCGTGAAGCAACAGCGTCCGTTGGGTCGGCGAGCCCTCCCATCGCGGCAGCGACGCCGGGCGCTGGACAGTGCTGAGGATGCTGCCTTGCCAGCGGGCCTCGTACTCACGCCAGCCGTTCTCGAAATCGCCCAACTTGAGGAGCGCCATGCCGAGGTTCATCCGCGAGGCCGCCTGGTTCGGCTCCAGGGCGAGCGCGTTGCGCAGCGCCTGCACGGCTTCCGCCGTCCGCCCGCCGATCGCGCCGAGACAACTGCCGAGGTTGTTCCATGCCGACGGCGACCGCGGCGCGAGCCGGATCGCCTCGTGAAAGAGCTGCAGCGCCCTACCGTAATCGCGCTGGACGATCAGCGTGATCGCCAGATTGTCGAACGCGTCGGCCATCGTCGGATCGAGCTCGATCGCGCGCAGCGAGGCGGCGGTCGCCTCGTCCCAGCGCTCGAGGTGGCGTAGCGCAATGCCATAGACGCTGTGCGATTTCGCATCGGAGGGATCGAGCTGCGCCGCGATTCGGAACGCCGCGGCCGCCTGCTCGTACTGCTTCATCTCGAAAAGGATCTGGCCGACGTTGCGCATGAACAGCCCGTTCGTCGGCTCGAGCTTCACGGCACGCAGCGCATATTCGAGGGCCTTCGGCAGATTGCCGATCCGCGAGGCGATGGCGGCAAGATTGTTGATCGTGCCGCTATGATCCGGGCAGCAGGCGACGATCCGCTCAAGGATCTCTTGTGCCGCCACGAAGCGACCCTTCTCGTAGAGCTTCGACGCCTTCCCGAAATCCTTCAGCAAGTTGACGCTGATCGGCTTGCCGCCCGAGCGCGAGAGTACGGTCTGCGTCATCTTGCGGCGACCCGCGGGTTGGATCCTGACAGCGGCGCCGACTGATTCCGTCGGCGCCGTTTACGCATCATTCTTGTTCTCGTGCGACTACCGAAACAGGGTCAGGATGGCGCCGGGGCCCTGATTGGCGATCGACAGCGCCTGGATGCCGAGCGATTGTTTCGTCTGAAGCGACTGCAGATTGGCGCTCTCCGCCGCGAGATCGGCATCGACGAGCTGGCCGACGCCGTTCGTCAGCGTATCGGTCAGCGTCTTGATGAAGTTCGTCTGAGTCGCGAGCTGGTTCGAGGCCGTACCCAACGCGCTGAGCGACGTCTGCAACGTCGCGATGGCCGTTTCAACCAGACCAAGCGCACCGCTGCTGTTCGCGGTTGCTCCGATCGAGGTGGCGAGGCCGCCGTTCGAGGAGGTCGCGGTCGTAATGGGGCCGGTCGAGGAGGTGACGATCAGATCGCCGGTCGTATCGAACGCCGCGGCATAGCTGTGCTGGCTCAGCGCCGTCGTGAGCGCGGCGGTCGTCTGACCGTTCGTCCCGCCGAGGACGACGGGGACGTTGCCGGCTGCGGAAAGGCTCGTCGTAAGATCGGTGACGAACTCGAAAGTCGTCGTCACGAGCGCGGTTGCGGGTCCCGAGACGAACGAGATCGTGTCGCCGGTCGCCGCCGTATAGGTCGCGCCGAGCGCGAGGGTTGCCGCCGGATTGGCGATGTTGATGCCCCTGACGCCGAGGGCGGCCGAGCTTAAATTCTGCGATGCAACCGTGATCGACGCCGCGGTCAGGGACGTGCCGGCACGATTGAGCGAGGAGAGGATGGCGTCGTTCGCTGCGGTCGTGGTCCCGGCGGCGGCATCGTTGATCAGGTTCATGCCGTTGAACTGCGCGGCGCTGGCCGTCGAATCGATCTGCGCGATGAACGACTTGATGTCGTTCTGGATCGACGCCAGCGAGCTCGGCGAGGAAGACAGGCCTTGAATGACCTTCGCCTTCAGCGAGTTGAGCGTGTCGGAGATCGACTGGGCGCCCTGCAGGGCGACGTTGACGGTCGCGGCACCGATGGCGAGCGAGCCGCTGATCTGCTGGAAGCCGGAGATGTCGCCGCGCTGGCCCTGGGCGATCGCAAAGGTCGAGGCATCGTCGGCGGCGCCGGCAACCTTGAGGCCGGAGCTGACGCGATTTTGCGCCTTGGTCAGCGACTGCTGCGTCAGATTGAGCGTCTCGAGGGCGGAAAGCGCATTGCTGTTGGTATTGACCGAAAACGACATCTGGAAGCTCCACTTCTTGGACGGCTTCGGCGTTTTCTTTCGCCGGCGTCGCAGTTACGACGCCCGGATGATCGGTCAAAATTATTGATCGAATTTTAAGATTGCTGGTTAAGAACCGATAAATATCGCATTTTAGATGCTTTTTTCGCGTATCTGTTCGGATTTTCCTTCGAAAAAGACCGGCGCCGACGAGAACGTCGGCGCCGGGACTGCGAGGGACGACTACCGGAACAGGGTGAGCACCGCGCCCGGGCCCTGGTTCGCGATCGACAGCGCCTGAATGCCCAGCGACTGCTTGGTCTGCAGTGCCTGCAAGTTCGCGCTTTCTGCCGCGAGATCCGCATCGACGAGCTGCCCGACGCCGTTCGTCAGCGTATCGGTCAGCGTTTTCACGAAGTTGGTCTGCGCCGCGAGCTGGTTCGAGGCCGTACCCAATGAGCTGAGCGCAGTCTGGACCGATTTGATCGCGGTCTCGACCAAGTTGAGCGCTCCGCTCGTATTTGCGGTGAGTCCGATCGAGGTCGTGATGCCGGTTGAGGCAGCAGCGTTCGAGGAGGTTGCCGTTGTGACGGCGCCGTTCCCCGAGGTCACGATCAGATTACCGGTCGTATCATAGGCGCCGCTGTAGCTGTTCTTGCTCAGCGCCGTCGTCAGGTTGGCGACCGTCCCGCCATTGGTCGACCCGATCACGACGGCAACGTTGCCGGCAGCGGTCAGGGAGGTGGTCAGATCGGTGACGAACTCGAACGTCGTCGTCGTGGCCGCACCGCCGGTCGGCGTCGAGACGAAGGAGATCGTGTCGCCGGTCGCCGCCGAATAACTCGCGCCGAGGGCGAGAGTCGCCGCCGGGTTCGCGATGTTGATGCCGCTGACGCCGAGGTTCGAAGAGGTCAGGTTCTGCGACGAGACGGTGATCGACGCGGCCGTCAGGCTGGAGCCGGTGCGGTTGAGCGAGGACAGGACCGCGTCGTTGGCGGCGGTCGTCGTGCCGGCGGCAGCGTCGTTGATCAGGTTCACGCCGTTGAACTGCGCGGCAGAGGCGGTCGAGTCGATCTGCGAGATCAGCGACTTGATGTCGTTCTGGATCGACGCCAGCGAGCCCGGCGAGGAGGACAGGCCCTGCACGACCTTCGCCTTCAGCGAGTTGAGCGTGTCGGAGATCGACTGGGCGCCCTGCAGGGCGACGTTGACGGTCGCGGAGCCGATGGCAAGCGAGCCGCTGATCTGCTGGAAGCCGGCAATGTCGCCGCGCTGACCCTGGGCGATCGCGAAGGTGGAGGCATCGTCGGCGGCGCCGGCGACCTTGAGGCCGGAGCTGACGCGACCCTGCGCCTTGGTCAGCGACTGCTGCGTCAGATTGAGGGTCTCGAGGGCGGCGAGCGCATTGCTGTTGGTATTGACTGAGAACGACATAAGAATCTCCGGTGTGGAGGTGGCCCAGTCCTTCTGGAAGGGCATCGAGCGGTTGCTCGACGAGGGGGGTTATCGCACCGTAGACGCTAATGACGTCTGAAGGTTGACGGTTAACGCGCCGTGAAAAACTCAAGTATCGTCTCGCATTTTAGCGAGTTTTTACGGACCGGCCGCGGCTTCCCGTGGGGCCCGCGCGATCGCGACGCGACGCGGCGGTCGGACGCGTCGTCGCGACCGTTATTTCCGAATTGATAGTCTTTTCATAAATAGCCGCGAAGATCGGCCTGTCATCGGCGAGCGTCTCGCCGAGCGATGAAGAGATGCCGAATGAGTCCGCCCTCCTCCCATTCCTGCCCTCACCTGCCGCTCCTCTCTTATATAGAGCGACTGACGTGACGGAGCCGGATGTCGACGGCCGCTATGCCGCCGCGCTCGAGCTGCACCGGAAGGGCAAGCACGCCGCGGCGGCCGATGCATACGAGCAGATCCTCGCCGTGCGACCGGACCATGTCGACGCCCTGAACAATCTCGCTACCATCGCGTGGAACGAGCGAAACCTGCCCAAGGCGCTCGCGCTGCTCGGACGGGTGATCGCCTTCGCACCGGACGACGCTGGCCATCTGCGCAGCCTGGGCCGGCTCTACATCGACATGGCGTCCTACGACCGGGCCAGGACGGCCTTCGAATTGGCGATCAAACTCGACCCTGCGAGCGCCTTGTCCTGGCATTATCTCGGCGTCGCGTTCTATCACCTGCAACGCTGGGACGATGCCATCGCCGCCTCGCTCCAGGCGGTCGAACTCGATCCGGCGAACGCCGACGCCTTCCAGAATCTCGGCGTGACGCTCGCCGCGACGCGGCAATTCGACCGCGCGGCGGAGCTTCTTCAGGAGGCTGCCCGTCTCGATCCGCGATCCTTCGGCGCCTGGTACAACCTCGGCAACCAGCTGCTCATGCTCAACCGGTTCGAGGCGGCGGCCGATGCGTTCCGACGCTCGGTCGCGCTTCAGCCGGACCGCGCGGAAGCGCATCTCAATCTGGCCATCGCGCTGCTGACCGCGGGCCGTCTGAAGGAGGGCTGGCGCGAGTTCGAATGGCGCTGGCGGACCAAGCAAATACGCAGCCACCTGCCGCCACCGACCCTGCCGCTCTGGGACGGCTCTCGGCGCCCCAGGACGATCCTGCTGCGGGCGGAGCAAGGGCTGGGCGATACGCTGCAATTCTGCCGCTACGCGCCGCTGGTGAGCGCGCGCGGCCACGATTTGGTGCTCGAAGTGCAGCCCGAGCTGGTCAGCCTCTTGACCCACAATTTCGCCTCGCCCTCGGTGACAGTCGTCGCCCGGCCGGCGGATTTGTCGGCCGCTTCCGGGTTGCCGCGGCTCGACGCGCTGGCTCACCTGATGAGCCTGCCCGGCATCTTCAGAACGACGCTCGACACGATCCCCAACGGCGCCTACCTGCGCGCGCCCGCCGACAAGGTCGAAGCCTGGCGGGGCCGGCTCGATGCAATCCCCGCCGGCATCCGCGTCGGACTCGCCTGGGCCGGCAATCCGTGGAACAACAGCCGCGGCGTCGACGCCGTGCGATCGGTGCCCTTCTCGACCGTGGCGCCGCTCTGCGCGACCTCCGCCGTCACCTTCGTCTCGCTGCAAAAGGGCGAAGCCGGCAAGCAGCTTCGCGATTCTTGCCCGCCGTCGTGTCACGACATGACTGCTGAGCTCACGGATTTCTCGGAGACGGCGGCGCTGATCGCCAACCTCGATCTCGTGATTTGCGTCGATACCTCGGTCGCTCACCTCGCCGGCGCGATGGGCAAGCCGGTCTGGCTGCTGTCGCGCTTCAACGGTTGCTGGCGGTGGCTCGCCGACGGTGCGGACAGCCCCTGGTATCCGACGATGCGCATCTTCCGGCAGGCGGCGGATCGCTCCTGGCCTCGCGTCATCGACGAGGTCCGGCAGACGCTGCGCGCATGGGTCGACGATCGACGGAAGCTGACGAGCGCGGCCGCCTGACCGGCGACCAAGGCTATTTCAGGAAATCCGCCAAGTTCAAGCTGGAGAGGCTCGCGGTGATCCGATAGGACGCGTTGAGCTGGGTCTGCAGCTGCGTCAGCTTGGTGCTGGCGCCGGCGAGGTCGACGTTCTCGATATTGTTGATCTGCGTCTGCAGGACGGTCAGCGTCGCCGCGTGCTGGCTGCTTTCCTTCGTCATCACCGCTTCGTTGTTGCCGTTCTTCTCGGTCAGGGTCTCGAGCGATGAAAGCCCTTGAGAAATCACCGTTCCCGAGTTGGCAGCGATCGCATCGAAATCGGCCTCGCTCAGGTTCGGAGCGACCACCGGCGGCGACACGGGCTGCGGCAATGATGCGATCGTGTAGAGACCTTGCAGAATTGTCTGAAACGCCGGATCGCCGCCGGTGATGCTCGTATCGATGCTGAGCGAAGGGCCGATTTGCGTCGGCGGCGTTGGCGGCCCGCCGGTATAGAAATTCGAGGTCGTCGCGAAGACCGTCGCGACAGCGGTCTGCACCGCCGCCGCGACGTTGCCCGGCGGCGAGAGCGCGGCATTGGCGGTGATCGCGGCCGCAACCGCCGCCTGCACGGTCGGCAGCAGCGTGCTCTGCGGCACCATCGTCTGTGACTGCGTCAGGGTGCCGCTGAACAAGTTGCGGCCGTCGACCTGCGACTGCAGGCGCTGATTGATCTGATCGATCGCGGCCTTGGCCTGCGACACGAGGTTCACCCGATTGGCACCGACCTGCGGCGAGTTGAACGCCAGGTTCTGCACGCTGACCGTGGTGTCGTGAATGATGCTGAGGCTGGTGTCGACGATCCCGGCGCGCACCTGCAGCTGGTTGATCGACTTCGTGTAGTCGTCGATCTGCGTTGCCTGATTGTGAAGGTTGATGTCGAGCGACGTCTGCGAGCCGAGGTCCCCGTAGACCTGCGACTTCTGATTGGTCGCGACCTGCGTCTGAATGGTCTGGATCTGCCCTTGCAGACTTGAGAACTGGCGGATGAGGAGCTCGTTCTGGCCGAGCGTCGACAGGATTGTCATGATCGAGGATCCGCTTTCCGGGGGCTACTAAATGGCGTTGAAGAGGGTCGTGTACATGTCCTTGCTCGCCTGCAGGACGCGCGCATTCGCGCTATAGGCGTTCTGCAGCACCGTCAGTTGTGCCACCTGGTCGTCGACATTGACACCGCTCGCCGAGGAGATCTTGTCGTGCAAGGCGGAGACCAGCGCCTGTTCGGAGGTCAGGGCCTGCTGGGAGTTCGCCCGGGCGGTCGATTGGTTGGCCACGAAGTCGGATGCGACCTGAATGATATTGCCGGTCGGCGGCAGGCCGGTCGCGGTGTAGGCAACGTTCGTGCGGCTGAACAAGGCGACCGCCTGATCGATGACCGAGGTGTCGCCCGGCGCCAGGGCCGGGCCGGCGACCACGGGGCCGCTGACGCCCAAGGGGGCAACGGCGCCGTCGTGAATGATGCTGGGATTGGTGCGTACTGTCTGGTCGACCGCGATGCGTCCCGCATAGCCGGCGAGCTGCAGCGGATTGGCCGGGTTGGTGCTGCTGATCGGCAGTCCGGGATTGGTGCCGAGCAGCGGCGCCGTGCCGTTGTCGCTGAACAGCGGGACGTTGATCGCGTTGAACTCGACGGTCAGGGTGCGGGCCATGTCGTCGAGTTGCCCCTGCAGCGTCGGGACCGTCGTCGTCTGGATGCCCAAGATCCCGGCGATCGTCCCGCTGCCGACGCGGATCGGTGCCGGCGCCGAGGGCGGCGAGTTCCACAGCAACCCGCTCGAGCCGCCGAGGCTCACGGTCGCGACGTTCGGGTCGACCAGCGGCTTGCCGTCCTTCGTGTAGACCGAGACCGCGCCGGACGGCAGGGTGAAGGTCGTGATGTCCATCAGCCCGGCGAGCGTATTGAGGGCGTTATCCCGCTGATCCTGGAGATCGGTGACGTCGCTGCCGGCCGATTGCGTGCTGATTTGATTGTTGAGCGTTGCGATGCTCTTCAGCGTTGTATTGACCGTCGTGAGGGCTTCCTGCAGCTGCGCATTCGCGTTGGTGGAAACCTGCGAAACCGTCTGGGTCAGCGTGTTGAGGGTGCGAGCGACCGCGTCGCCGGCAGCGATGACGTTGTTGAGCAGCGACGTCTTCTCGGGATTGACTGACAGGTCCTGAAATGCGGTTTGGAGCCCGGTGATCTGCGCGCTCAGCGAGCTGCTCGCCGCAGGCGTGCCGAAAGAAGTCTCGACCTGGGACAGCAGCGTGACGCTCGACTGCAGCTGGTTCTGGTCCCCCGTCGTGCTGCGCAGCGCGGTCAGCAAGGCGTTGTCGACGCTGCGCGTCACCGAGCCGAGCTGCACCTGGCCGAGCAGGCCGGTGGTGGCGACGTCGACCTTCTTGGTATAACCGGGCGTCTGCGCATTGGTGATGTTGCGCGTCAGAGTGTCGATCCGTGCCCGCGTGACGTCGAGACCGGAAAGCGCGAGGCCAATTGCATCCATTGCCATCGTAGGCTCCCGTCAGGTTGCGACGCGCAGGCGGCTGCGCATCAGCTCGGCTCGACGCCGAGCAGCCGCCGCTCGGCCGGCAGGGCCGACCGCAAGGCGCTGAGCGCGCGATAGAACTCGCCGGCCTCGACATGCACGAGCGCCGTGGCGATCGCGCCGCGGATCGCGGCATTGGTCGTGGCGGCGAAGAGCTCGGCGGCGAATTCCGCGAAATGCCGGCGATGCTCTTCCGCCCCGTCGGCGTCAAGATAGACGCATTGCAGCGCGAAATAGGTTCGCAGCAGCGGCGTCGTCGCCTCCTCCGGCAGCAGCACGTCCTTCTGCTGCAGCAGCTGCGCCTTGTTGTGAAAGGTGAGTGTGACGGCACGGGGCGAGTTGTTGCTCACCACCGCTCCGTTCACGATCAGCTTCTCGTTCGGCTTGAGCGTCAAATTTAGGGGCATTGTGCCCTCTCTCCGGTTCCATTGTGGAGCGAATGGTGACATCGCCTGCATCTGCTTATCCGCTGGCGCCTAATCAGGCAACCATCTGATTGGTGATCTGAAGCATTTGATTCGCCGTCGTAATCACCTTGCTGTTCGCCTCGTACGCACGCTGCGTCTGGATCAGCTTGGTGAACTCGGCGGCGATATCGACGTTCGAGCCCTCGGTGCTCGAGGCCACGAGATTGCCGGTGCCGTTGCCGCCGGCCGCGGTAATCTGCGGCGTGCCGCTGGCGACCGTCGTGCTGTAGGCGTTGCCGTTCTCGGCTTGCAGCCCGTTGAAGTTCGAGAAGGTGACGAGCGGGACCTGAAACTCGGTCTTGCGCGCGCCGTTGTCGAAGTTGAGCGTGATCAGCCCGTGCGCGTCGATGTCGAGATTGCGGAACGAGCCGGGCGGCAGACCGTCCTGCGGCGCCGAGATGAATGCGACGTCGGTGCCGGTGAACAGCGTCGTCTGCTGCGCAACGCCGTAGCTTCCCATGTTGAAGGTGACCGGCTGGCTCGACGGCGCGCTGCCGCCGTAATTGACGGTCAAGCCGACGGTGGCGGCGGTGCTGATGTTGCCGGCGACGCCGTTGATGCTGAGGACACTGCCCGCCTTGGCCCCGGTCGCCGGGTTGTCGACGAGATTGAAGACGACCGTCGTCGGCGCCGAGGGCGCGATCGAGGCTATGTTCGGATCGCTCGATGAATAGTTGACCATGTAGGTATTGTTCGCCCCGGACACCTGAGTCCAGGTGACGTCGATCGAGTGCGCGGCACCCTGCGCATCGAAGATGTTGATCTTGGTCGGGGCGAACTGGATGTCCGGGCTGATGTTGGCGGCGACCGTCGTCACCGTGGCAATGCCGGTCGTCGCGACCGCCGTCACCGGGTTCAACGAAGAGCCGTCGATGGTGAGATCGCCGGTGGTGGCGTTGACTGTCGAGGTCAGGCCGTTCACGTTCAGCACCGCTGAGATCGCCTGCATCTGCTGCATCGGGGTCTGCGTGCTGTCGAACGGCACGAGGATTGCCGGCGGCGTCGCAGTCGCGGCGCCTGCGCCGAGCGTCGTGTCGGAGAAGACGAAGGTCTTGGTCGTCGGCGACGATGCCGGACCGATGGTCACGTCCATGGTGTCGAGATCGGTAAGCGGCGGCGTCGCGGTGAAGGTCACCGTCTGGCCGCCGGGGACCGTGGCGGTCGAGCCGGTGTTCTGCGCCTGCGACGGGTTGGTCGGCAGGTTCGCCGAGTAGGTAACCGAGCTCGTCGCCTGAGGATCCGACTTCAGCTGGTCGAGGCGGATCTGAACCAGCGCGTTCTTGGCGGTGATGCCGGTCGCCGGGTTGACCGCCCAGCCGTTGAGGTAATAGCCGGCGCTGTTGACCAGATAGCCGTTGTTGTCCGGTGCGAAATCGCCGGCGCGGGTGTAGAGCGGATCGGCCTCGAAGACCGGCAGGCTGGAGCCGTTGACGCTGGCGACCTTGCTGACCGCGAAATAGCCCGAGCCTGAGACCGCGAGGTTCGTCTCCGTCGTGGTCTGCTGGACCGTCCCCTGGACGTCGTTGGTATAGAGCGGCTTGCTGGTGACGCCGCCCGGCTCGTGGAGCGAGGCGTTCGAGACGGTCAGCAGGGTCTGGAACTCGGTGTCGACCCGCTTATAGCCCGCAGTCTGCGAGTTGCCGATGTTGTCGGAGATCGCACCCATGGCGATCGACTGCGCCTGGAGGCCCGTCACCGCCGAGGTTAGTGCACCA
>JAQGID010000062.1 GCA_028291405.1 Rhodospirillales bacterium
GAGACGCGCGGGCTGAGTCCACCCTCCTCGGCGATCTCGGCGTCGATCAGCACCTGCCGCAGCTCGGTCAGCGTCTCGCCGCCGAGCAGCGAGGCGAGCAGCAGCCCGTCGGGCTTCAACGCCTGGCGCAGCTGCAGCAGGGCGCCCGGCAGGTCGTTGACCCAATGCAGCGCTAGCGCGCTCAGCACGGCATCGAAGCTTGCCGGCGCGAAGGGCAGCGCCTCCGGTTCGGCGGCGAGGCGCAGCCCCTCGGCGCGCGCCGTGAAGCCCGGTGCTGGATCGGCCTGCACGAGATCGACGACGCCGCCGCGGGTGCCGAGCGCGCGCGCCATCAGCCCGTCGCGGCAGCCGAGGTCGAGCGCCCGCGGAAAGACCCGGTTGACGTCCTCGAGCCGCTCGGCGAGAAGCTCGGCCGCCTCGACGAAGAGGAACTCGGCGCCGCCGACGGCGGCGGCACGCTCACGCCGCCGGCGCAGCACAGCTCGGTCGAAGACGGTGATGACATCGCTCATGGTTTCACTATGGCGCGCCGAAGCAGAGGGTGCAAATCCGCCGCCGGCCGCGCCGCTTTGCCAATGCTGCCGCCTCGTGTCAATCTAGCCCGCCTCGACGACGGAGGCTCTCTAAACATGGCGGAAGTTCAGTCGCGGCCGGTCGATGGGAGCGCTGCCGCGGCGCAACGGGCGGCGGGGTCGCCGACGCGGACCCGGGGGATCACGATCCGCATCATCGTCGTGCTGATCGCGCTCGCCGTCGGCGCGCTTTTCACGATACGCTGGGATGTCTGGATCGGCTCGCGCGTGCGCCAGACGACCGATGACGCTTATGTGCGCGGCGACATCACGCCACTCAGCGCCAAGGTCGAGGGCTACGTGCACCGCGTCCCCGTCACCGATTTCCAGCTCGTCAAGGCCGGCGATCCGCTGATCGAGATTGAGGACCAGGATTACCAGGCGCGGGTCGCGCAGGCCGAGGCGGATCTGCTCGGCGCCGAGGCGGCGATCGCGAACCTCAAGTCGCGCAAGGATCTTCAGCGCGCCCAGATCGTCGAGGCCGAGAACTCGATCGCCGGGACCCAAGCCGACGTCGACCGCACCAAGCAGGAGGCGACACGGCAGCGGACGCTGCTGGGGACCGGCTACGGCACGGCTCAGAAGGTCGAGCAGACCGTCGCCGATCAGCGGCGCTTCGAGGCGACGCTGGCGCGCAACGACACCGAGCTCGAGGCGCAGCGCCGCGGCATGGCGGTGCTCGACACCCAGGAATCGCAGCTCCGCGCCGAGGCCAAGGCGAAGAAGGCGGCGCTCGATCTCGCCAGGATCAACCTCGGCTATACCAAGATCGTCGCGCCGGTCGACGGCATGGTCAGCGAGCGCGCCGTCCGCGAGGGGCAGTACGTCCGGGCCGGAACGCAGATCCTCTCGGTCGTGCCGCTGCAGAACGTCTGGGTGATCGCCAATTACAAGGAGACCCAGCTGACGCGCGTCGCCATCGGCCAGAAGGCCGAGGTCTCGGTGGACACCTTCCCGGGCGTTGTCGTCACCGGCCACGTCGACGGCATCGCGCCGGCGAGTGGCTCGCAGTTCAGCCTGCTGCCGCCCGACAATGCGACCGGCAATTTCACCAAGGTGGTGCAGCGCATCCCGGTCAAGATCGTGCTCGATCCCGGCAGTCCGCTCGCCGGCAAGCTGCGTCCCGGCATGTCGGCGACGGCGACGATCTTGACCGATTCTCCCGCCGCCAAACCATGATCCGGCAAGCGACCATCCGGGTCGCCTGAGCGATGGCCGTCACGGCATCGCCTCCGGCGTCCGGCACGACAGCCCCGGCGGCGCTCTGCCTGCGTCCGCTCATCGGCGTCGTCGCGGTGCTGCTTGCCGCCTTCATCGCCACGATCAACACGCGGATCACGACCTTCGGCCTCGCCGACATCCGCGGCGGCCTCGGCCTCGGCTTCGACGAGGGCGCCTGGCTGACCTCGGTGTTCTCGGCCGCGGCGATGATCGTGACGCCGGCCTCGGCCTGGCTCAGCACCGTCGTCGGACCGCGGCGATTCCTCCTGTGGGGCAGCATGGTCTTCGCCGTCTCGTCGCTGCTGCTGCCTTTCGCGACCGATTACGAGGCCGTGCTCGCCCTGCAATTCGTCCGCGGCCTCTCGGTCGGCACCTTCATCCCGGCGGCGCTCGGCTTCATCCTGCGCAGCCTGGCGCCGCATTGGTGGATCTGGGGCATCGCCGCCTATTCCTTCCGCTTCGTCTTCTCGCAGAATTTCGCCGCCTCGCTCGAAGGCTGGTACTCCGAGAGCGGCCACTGGCAATGGATCTTCTGGCAGAACGCCGCGCTCGCGCCGGTGCTGGCGGCGCTGATCTGGATCGGCATACCGCGCGAGCCGATCAACCGAGAGTTGCTGCGGCGGACGGACTGGGGCGGCATCGTCTTCAGCGGCCTCGGCTTCGGCCTGATCTACGCCGGGCTCGACCAGGGCAACCGCCTCGACTGGCTCAATTCCGGAATCGTCAGCGGCCTCCTCGCCGCCGGGCTGCTGCTTGTCATCGCCTTCTTCGTCAACGAGACGCTGGTCGAGGCGCCGCTGATCCATCTCCGCGTGCTGCGCCGGCGCTATGTCTGGGTCCCGGCCGTCCTCATCACGGTCTACGGCTTCGGCTCGACCGCGACGGCTTATATCCTCCCGGACTATCTGACGCGCATCCAGGGGCTGCGGGCGTTGCAGAGCGGCGACGTGCTCAACTGGATCGCCCTGCCGCAATTCATCCTGGTCCCGCTGGTGGCACTGCTGCTGCGGCGGACCGACGCGCGGCTTCTCATCGCCCTCGGCTTCGCGGTGATCGCGCTCGGCAGCTGGATGGACGCCGGCCTGACGCACGACTGGGCGAACCACGATTTCCTGCCCTCGCAGATCGTCGAGGCGGTCGGGCTCGCGATCGCGATCACCGCCTTGATCACCTACGCCATCGCCAATATCACCCCGGCCCAGGCGGCGCCGATCGCGGCGACGATCCAGATCGCGCGGCAGTTCGGCACCGAGCTCGGCAACGCCTTCATTCAGACCTTCGAGCGGGTCCGCGAGCAAGTCCATTCGAACCTCATCGGCCAGCATCTCAACAGCTTCTCGGACGCCGCCAACAATCGGGTCGCCGCCTTCACCAGCATCTTCACCGACAGGCCGACCAGCATCGGCATTCCCGCGAGCCAGGGGGTCGCGGTCGCCGGCAGCCTGATCCAGCGCGAGTCCTACGTTCTCGCCTATATCGACGGGTTCTGGCTGGTCGCCTGGGTGCTCGCGGCGGCGGTCCTGCTGGTGCTGCTGCTCCCGACGCCGCCGCCCAACCCGCTGACGCCGCCGCGCATCGACGTGTGACGCTCGCTGCCGGCCACCTACCGCTGCGGCGCCACGTTCTAACCGACGCGGCGGAGAACGTGGCGCACATCGGCTGGGCGCGCGACGCCGCCGATGCGGGGTTGCCATGCTCTTCCTCGTCGGGGGGCCTGATGAGGAAGGGCATGCAGCAGCGCTTGGCGCTGGCGCGCGCTTGCCAACGATCCGGCGGTGCTGCCGCTCGGCGCGCTCGACCGCAAGCTGCGGGACGAGATGCAAGGCGAGACACCCGGCTTTGACAGAGGCGGCGGTCGGTTGACACCGCGAGCTCGTCGGGTTGAGATCGCGTCATGCGATCGCTCGCGTTTCCGGTACGGATGCTGCGCCGCTCCGCGGCGGGGCTGCTCGATCTTCTGCTGCCGCCGCGCTGTCTCGGCTGCGGCGGATCGGTCGGCGGCGAGGGCGAGCTGTGCCCCGCCTGCTGGCGCGGCATCACCTTTCTCGCGCCGCCGTGCTGCGACTGCTGCGGCCTGCCGTTCCCCTTCGACAGCGGCGCGGGGGCGTTGTGCGGCGCCTGCATCGCCGAGCACCCCGATTACGACCGGGCGCGCGCCGTCTTCAAATACGATGATGCCAGCCGCGGCCTCGTCCTCGGCTTCAAGCACGGCGACCGCATCCATGGCGCGAAGGCCTATGGACGTTGGCTGCGCCGCGCCGGCGCCGAGCTGCTCGCCGACGCTGACCTCCTGATTCCGGTGCCGCTGCATTGGACGCGGCTCTTCGCCCGCCGCTACAACCAGGCGGCGCTGCTGGCGCATGCGATCCGCGCCGCCGGCGGCCCGCGCATCGCGCCGGACTGGCTGCTCCGCCGGCGCCGGACGCCGTCGCAGGGCCACCGCAACCGCACCGGCCGCGCCGAGAACGTCCGCGGCGCCTTCGCGCTGCGCCGGGGCCGCAGCGTCGCCGGCCGCCGCATCGTGCTGATCGACGACGTCTTCACCTCGGGCGCGACGGTCGGCGAATGCGCTCGCGTCCTGCGCCGCGCCGGAGCGGCAAGGATCGACGTGCTGACCCTGGCAAGGGTCGTGCGGGCGGGCAGCGGCTGACGCCGATCCTCGGAAGCGCGCCCAACTCGGCAGTCTTCGAGTCAGCGATCGTCGCCGGTGCAGCCGTGGGTTTCGCCGTCGAACCGGAAGCCGTAATGATCGCCCCGGCGCTCGACGAAGCCGCCGGTCGGGCTCGGGAAATGCGCCGGGAAGATCACGTGATCGGTATCCGCGTGGCGTGCGAGGAAGTCGCGGCGCGTCGCGCGCGCTCGTCCGGGGTCCGCGCAGAACCGCGTGCTCCAATCGGGATAGCGGAGCTGGAGCGGGTGGTGCATCAGATCGCCGCTCAGGATGATTTGCCGGCGCGAATCGGCGAGATGCAGGGCGAGATGGCCCGGCGTGTGGCCGGGCGTCGTCTCGAGCCAGAGGTCGCTGCCGAACGCATGATCGTCGTCGACCAGCTCGGCCTGCCCCGATGCGAAGACCGGCAGCACGCTGTCGGCGATGTAGTCGCCCGTCCGCACCACCCCGTTCGGCGCCGTGCTCCCCTTCCAGTATTCCCACTCGCGGCGCGAGATGAGGTAACGGGCGTTCGGAAACGTCGGGACCCAACGCCCGTTCTCCAGCCGCGTATTCCAGCCGACGTGATCGACATGGAGATGCGAGCACAGGACGATGTCGACCTGCTCAGGCGCGACGCCGGCGGCGCGCAGCCGCGCCAGCCACGGCCAGTCGCGATGATCGAAGAACGGCCGCTTGCGATCCTTGTCGTTGCCCGAGCAGGTATCGACGAGGATCGTCAGGCCGCCGCGCCGGATCAGAAAGCTCTGGATCGCGATAACCAGCAATTGCGCCGTCCGATCCATGAAGCGCGGCGCCAGCCACGGATCGTTTGCCGCGAGATGACCGGGCTCGCAATCGGGAAAGATCTCGAAGGGGGAGAGGAGGGGCACTTCCGATTCGACAATCCGGCGCAGCGTCATCGCACCGATGGTCAACTCGCCGATCTCTCGCTCGTCCGCCATTGCGCCTCCGTCTCGCCGCCGCGACGTCGAGTATCGGTCGAAGCCGAGGCCGGGGCCAGAGGCGCGATGATCGCGCGCGCTGCCATGCCGTGGGCTGGCACGCGTCGTGCGAGGCCAGGTGCGGATAACGCGGGGCTGTGCGTCAGTCGCCAATTTGGAAATCGTCCCTTGATTTTCTTTCGAAATGGACATATTTATGCCCAAGTGGTTCCGAAGGATGAATGCAATCTCATAGGTCGCGCGATGGCAGGCAAGGCGGAGCGAGTTACAAATTACCGGCGAAAATCAGAATCTTACGGGATTGTTCCCTGTTCCGTGGTTGAGGGAAGTGGGATTGATTCCGGGGATTTCCTGCGGCCTCAACGGCTCGGGGAAAATCCGAATGGTTCAACGCCTGTATTTTGCCTGTTCTTACAGGGCGGCGCCCCGGCTGCTCATTTTCGCGCCACAGCCGTTCTTCCCGGGCATGGCGAAGTCGCTGCCGGGACATTATCTTTAGCGTTCGCTTACTCGGGAGATCCGGAAAACGATGGCCAAGGTCGAGATCTACTCCACGATGTTCTGCCCGTATTGCGCCCGGGCGAAGGGGCTGCTCGCCGCCAAGAAGGTCGCATTCGACGAGATCGATTTGCTGGAGCAGCCGGGCAAGCGCGCGGAGATGCTCGAGCGCTCCGGCGGGCGCCAGACCGTGCCGCAGATCTTCATCGACGGCGAGCATATCGGCGGCTGCGACGATCTCCTGGCCCTGGAGCGGGCCGGCAAGCTCGACCCGAAGCTCGCGGCGGGTGCGTGACGCGGCGGTCGCCATGAGCGGCGCCTTCACCGCCGCCTGTATCCAGACGAGCTCGGAGCGCGAGTTCGCGCCCAACATCCGCGCCGTCGGCGACCTCGTCCGCCGCTCGCGCGAGGCCGGCGCCGATTTCATCATGACGCCCGAGGTCGTCGGCATGCTGGAGCCGAAGCGCGAGCGCCATCTCGAGAAGGCGACCGGCGAGGCCGACAACCCGGCTCTCGCCGCCTTCCGCGACCTGGCGCAAGAGACCGGCGCTTGGCTGCTGGTCGGCTCGCTCGCGATCCGGCTCGAGGCGGCAAGGCTCGCGAATCGCTCGTTCCTGATCGCGCCGGACGGGGCGATCGCGGCGCGCTACGACAAGATCCATATGTTCGACATCGACCTGCCGAACGGCGAGCGCTATCGCGAATCGAACCTCTACCGCCCGGGCGAGGCGAGCGTGCTGGCGGCCCTGCCCTGGGGCACGCTCGGCATGACGATCTGCTACGATCTGCGCTTTCCGTATCTTTACCGTGCCCTCGCCCAGGCCGGCGCCGATTTCATCGCGGTGCCGTCCTCCTTCACCGTGCCGACGGGTCGGGCGCATTGGCACGCGCTGCTGCGCGCCCGGGCGATCGAGACCGGCTGCTTCGTCTTCGCCCCGGCGCAGACCGGCGAGCATGCCGAGGGGCGCAAGACTTACGGCCACTCGCTGATCGTCGATCCCTGGGGCGAGGTGCTGGCCGACGCCGGTGAGGAGATCGGCTTCGTCACGGCGCGGATCGACCCGGCGCGGGTCGCCGAGGTCCGCGCCATGGTGCCCTCGCTGCAGCACGACCGCGCGGTCCCGAAGCCCAGGCGGAGCGCGGCCGTTGGCTAGGTCAGGGCAGCATCAGGCGGTCCGGCGCGACGCCCTTCACCGCGGCAATCCGTTGGACGACCGCCTGCCGCGGCTCGTCGACGGCGCCTTGCTCGAAGGCGAGGATCGTCAGCGCGCGGAAGGCATCGAGGAGCTCGCCGGGCTGCAGCAGAAACTCGGGGTTGCTCGGCTTGCCGAAGCGGCCGTTGCCGGCGGCGAAGGTCTCGTAGATGACGATGCCGCCGACCGAAAGCGCCGCGACAAGATCCGGAAACAGCGGCCGGTGCAGGTAGTTGGCGACGATGATGCCGGCGAAATCGCCGCCGAGCTGCCAGGGGCCGCCGCTCTCGAGATCGAGCGTCCGGATCGTGCAGCCGGGATCGCCCGCAAGGTCGCCGAGGCCTTGCGTGTCGCGGTCGGCGGCGACGACCGGGTGGCCGAGCTCGCGGAGCAGCCTTGTGTGGCGGCCGCTGCCGGCGGCGAGGTCGAGGACGCGCCCGCCGGGCTGGATCTCGCCGGCGAAGCGGCGTACCCAGGCCGAGGGTTCCAGCTGGCATTCGGGTTTCGTTAGCACTTGCATCCGATGGTTGCTAAGCCATTTCATGATAGTGTAACAGTTTCGTGTCCGTTCAGAGCTGGTCGATGATCCTCTTCACGCTGCGGTGCACTGCCGATCACCATTTCGAGGGCTGGTTCCGGGACGGCGCCGCCTACGAGAAGCAGGCGCGCCGCCACGAGATCGTCTGCCCGGTGTGCGGCGATACCGGCGTCGAGAAGGCGCCGATGGCGCCGCATGTCGCCAAGTCGCGCGCTGCAGCCTCGCCGAACGCCCCGACGCCGGCTCAGATGCGCCAGGCGCTGCAGCAGCTGCGCCGCCAGGTCGAGAGCAATTGCGACTATGTCGGCGACCGTTTCGCCGAGGAGGCGCGGCGCATCCATTACGGCGAGACCGATCCGCGCGGCATCTACGGCGAAGCCAGCGCGGACGAGGCCAAGAGCCTCAAGGACGAGGGCGTCGATTTCGCGACCGTGCCCTGGGTCCCCCCGACCGATGCCTAGTTAGTGCTCGGCGGGTTTCGTCGCGACGGTCATGTAGTTGACGTCGAGATCGCGGCCGAGGGACCAGCTGTCGCGCAGCGGATTATAGCTGACCCCGGTCATCTCCTCGGCCCGCAACCCGTTCCGCCGGAGGCCGGCGGCGAGTTCCGACGGCCGTATGAACTTGCTCCACTCATGCGTCCCCCGCGGCAGCCAGCGCAGGACGTATTCCGCCCCGACGACCGCCAGGAGATAGGCCTTGGTCGTCCGGTTGAGCGTCGCCACCACGAGCATGCCGCCCGGGTTCAGGACGGCGGCCGTCGCATCGAGGAAGGCATCGAGATCGGCGACGTGCTCGACGATCTCCATCGCCAGCACGACATCGAACATCTCGCCCGACCGGGCGAGATCCTCGACCGGAACGGCGCGGTAGTCGATTGCCAGCCGCGACTGTTCCGCATGGATCCTCGCCGTCGCGATCGTTTCGGGCGTGGCGTCGATCCCGGTGACGGCGAAACCGAGTCGCGCCATCGGCTCGGCAAGCAGCCCGCCGCCGCAGCCGACGTCGAGCAGGCGCAGCCCCTCGAACGGCTTCAGCCCGGCTGCGTCGCGGCGAAAATGGGCGATCAGCCGGTCCCGCAGAAAGGCCAGTCGGGTCGGGTTGAAGCGGTGCAGCGGCCGGAACTGGCCGTTCGGATCCCACCAGCTATCGGCCATCGCGGCGAAACGGGCGATCTCCGCCGGGTCGATCGTCGTCGGGCCGCTTTCCGCTCGCTGTGTCGCCATGGTCCCCGAGTTGCCCTTTCGTGCCCCCGGCTTGCCTTGCCGGTCGCCGACAGAGTATGGATACGCGCCCCGCGAACGGCAATATTCGCCTCGCTCGACCTTGGAAGATCATGGCGCGTCTCGTACTGAAATTCGGTGGAACCTCGGTCCGCGACATCGAGCGGATCAAGAGCGTCGCGCTCCGCGTCAAACGCGAGGTCGACGCCGGTCACGAGATCGCGGTCGTTGTCTCCGCGATGGCCGGCGTCACCAACCAGCTGGTTGATTGGGTCGGGCAGATCTCGCGCCTCCATGACGCCCGCGAATACGACGCCGTCGTCGCCTCCGGCGAGCAGGTCACGGCCGGGCTGGTGGCGCTGGCGCTGCAGGATCTCGGCGTCAACGCCCGCTCGTGGCTCGGCTGGCAGATTCCGCTGGAGACCGACGGCGTCCACGGCAAGGCGCGCATCGGCGAGATCACGACCGCCGAGATCGAGCGCCGCTTCGGCGAGGGCCAGGTTGCCGTCGTCGCCGGTTTCCAAGGCATCGGCCCCGACCAGCGCATCACGACGCTGGGCCGCGGCGGCTCCGACACCTCGGCGGTCGCGCTGGCAGCGGCGCTGAGGGCCGATCGCTGCGACATCTTCACCGACGTCGACGGGGTGTATACGACCGATCCGCGCATCGTGACCAAGGCGCGGAAGCTCGATCGAATAACCTACGAAGAGATGTTGGAAATGGCCTCGCAGGGTGCGAAGGTGCTGCAGACGCGCTCGGTCGAAATGGCGATGAACCATTCGGTCCGCGTCCAGGTGCTGTCGAGCTTCGTCGATGCGCCGGGCACGCTTGTGGTGGATGAGGACGAGATCGTGGAACAGCAAGTGGTGAGCGGGATCGCCTATAGCCGGGACGAGGCGAAGGTGACCCTGTTGCGCGTCGCCGACCGGCCCGGCGTTGCGGCCTCTATCTTCGGGCCGCTCGCCGATCATGCGATCAACGTCGACATGATCGTGCAGAACGTCTCCGAGGACGGTAGAGCCACCGATCTGACCTTCACCGTCGCGAAAGCCGACCTCGAGCGCGCCCTCGCGGTCCTCGAGCAGAGCCGTGAGCAGCTCGGCTTCCATTCGCTGAAGCCCGATTCGAACGTCGTCAAGATCTCGGTGATCGGGGTCGGGATGCGCAGCCACGCCGGCGTCGCCAAGCAGATGTTCCAGACGCTCGCCGACAAGGGCATCAACATCCAGGTGATCTCGACCTCGGAGATCAAGGTCAGCGTTCTGATCGCCGAAGAATATACCGAGCTGGCCTTGCGAGCGCTCCACACCGCCTACGGCCTCGACGCCGCCTGACCGATGCAGCTGCAACGCACAGACGGGCAAGCGGATCGGAAGCTTGGTCCGGCCGTCGGCGCGAATGCGGCGGCGCGGCGTCAGCTCGCTTCCCTCTGGCAGCGCGGCTGCGAATTCTTCGGCTGCGAGCGCGCCATCATGGGCGGCGCGATGACCTGGGTCTCCGAGCGGAACCTGGTCGCGGCGATCTCGAACTCCGGCGGCTTCGGCGTCATCGCCTCCGGCGCCATGACCCCGGAGCTGCTCGACGCCGAGATCGCGGCCACGATGGCGCTGACGCAGCGCCCGTTCGGCGTCAATCTCATCACCATGCATCCCCGGCTGATGGAGCTGATCGAGGTCTGCCTGGCGCGCCGGGTCGGCCATGTCGTGCTCGCCGGCGGCCTGCCGACCGGTCCCGCGATCCAGCGGATCAATGCCGCCGGCGTCAAGGCGATGTGCTTCGCGCCGGCGCTGGTCATCGCCAAGAAGCTGCTTCGCATGGGCGCCGACGCAATCGTCATCGAGGGCAGCGAGGCCGGCGGCCATATCGGCCCCGTCTCGACCAGCGTCCTGGCGCAGGAGATCCTGCCGCATATCCGCGAGGTACCGGTCTTCGTCGCCGGCGGGATCGCCCGCGGGGAGGCGATGCTGGCCTATCTCGAGATGGGCGCTGCCGGCGTCCAGCTCGGTACCCGCTTCGTCTGCGCCATCGAATCGATCGCCCACCCGCGGTTCAAGCAGGCCTTCATCCGCGCCGGAGCCCGCGACGCTGTCACCTCGATGCAGCTCGATCCGCGGTTCCCGGTGATCCCGGTGCGCGCCCTTGCCAATGACGCGACCAAGCGTTTCCTCGCGTTCCAGCGCGAGGTGATCGACCGCGTCAACCGCGAAGAGGTCACCCAGAAGGAAGCACAGCTCGAGATCGAGCACTTCTGGGCCGGCGCCTTGCGTCGTGCCGTCATCGACGGCGATGTCGAGAGCGGCTCGCTGATGGCCGGACAGAGCGTCGGCATGGTGACTTGCGAGCAGACGACGGCCGAGATCCTGGATGATCTCGTCGCCCAGGCGGAAGCCGTGCTCGCGAGCCGCTTCGCCACGGAGGCCGGCCGGCCGATCGCCGACAGCGCGGCCGAAATGCGCGGCTGATGGAGCAGGGCCCGGTCCTGACCGGCGGCCGACGCCTGCTCAGGCGGCTGCGCGACATCATGGCGGGGTCGGGAGTGGCCCAGGAGCGGCTCGACCAGACGGTCAAGCTGATCGCCGCCGACATGGTCGCCGAGGTCTGCTCGGCCTACATCATGCGAGCCGGCGAGGTCATCGAGCTCTTCGCCACCGAAGGACTGCGGCGCGAGGCTGTCCATCGCACCCGTTTGCGTGTCGGCGAAGGGCTGGTGGGCGCCATTGCCGCGACGGCGCGGCCGCTAGCGCTCGCCGATGCCCAGTCGCACCCGGATTTCGCCTATCGGCCGGAAACCGGCGAAGAAATCTACCATTCGCTGATGGGTGTCCCGATCCTGCGGGGCGGGCGCGTTCTTGGCGTATTGGTCGTGCAGAACCGGACGCTGCGCAACTACACCGAGGACGAGGTCGAGGCCCTCCAGACGATCGCGATGGTGCTGGCGGAGCTGGTGGCGAGCGGCGATCTTGTGGGCCCCGGGGAGCTCGCGTCGGCCGACGGCAACGCCGTCCTGCCTCTGCGCCTCGACGGAATCCGGCTCAACGCCGGTCTCGCCTGCGGCACCGCCGTCCTGCATGAGCCGCGAATCGTCATCCATCAGGTCGTCGCCGAGGACACGGATCTCGAGCTCGAGCGGCTCGCCAAGGGCGTTGACGAGATGCAATCGGCGATCGATGCGATGCTCGAGGCGAAGGACATCGCCGACGGCGGCGAGCATCGCGACATCCTCGAGACCTACCGCATGTTCGCCGCCGACCGCGGCTGGCTGACGCGGATCCGCGAGGCGGTGCGCAGCGGCCTGACCGCCGAGGCCGCCGTGCAGCGGGTGCGGGACGACAACCGCACCCGGATGAATCAGATCAGCGATCCCTACCTGCGTGAGCGATTGCTCGACCTCGAGGATCTCGCCAACCGGCTGCTGCAACACGTCGCTGGCAAGGCGCCGACAACTGCCGCGGACCTTCCCGACGAGATGGTCCTGATCGCGCGGTCGATGGGGCCCGCCGAGCTCCTCGATTACGACCGCCGGCGTCTCAAGGGCCTCATCCTCGAGGAGGGGTCGCCGACGGCGCATGTCGCGATCGTCGCGCGCGCCCTCGACATTCCGGTGATCGGCCGCGTCAAGGACATCCTCGCCAAGGTCGAGGCCGGCGACATCGTCGTCGCCGATGGCGACAATGCACAGGTGTTCATTCGTCCGGGCGACGACATTCTGCAGGCGATCGAGGCCAATCTCCAGATGCGCCGGGCGCGCAAGGAGACCTATGCCGCGATCCGCTCCGCCCCTGCGGAAACCGTCGATGGGATCCGCATCGCGCTGTATCTCAACGCCGGGCTGCAGCTCGATCTGCCGCATCTCGACGATACCGGCGCGGAGGGGATCGGGCTTTATCGGACCGAAATACCCTTCATGGTGCGGGATCGGTTTCCCGATGTCGACGAGCAGGCCGATATCTATCGACGGATCCTGGACCAGGCGGCCGATCGGCCGGTGACCTTCCGCACCCTCGACATCGGCGGCGACAAGGTCTTGCCGTATTTGCCGGAAGCCGAGGAGGAGAATCCGGCGATGGGGTGGCGGGCGATCCGGATCGCCCTCGACCGGCCGGCCATGCTGCGCCAGCAGCTTCGTGCGCTCTTGCGGGCCGCCGCCGGCCGCCGGCTGCGTGTCATGTTCCCGATGGTGGCGGAGGTCGCCGAGTTCGTCGCGGCTCGTGAGGTCCTCGGCGTCGAAGTGCGTCGTGCCGAGGCGAGATGCCTGCCCCTGCCGGCGGAAATGCGGATCGGCGTCATGCTCGAGGTTCCGGCGCTGCTGTGGCAGCTCGGGTCCCTGCTCCCGGAGGTCGACTTCGTCTCGGTCGGCAGCAACGACCTCATGCAATTCCTCTTCGCATGCGACCGCGGCAATCCGAACCTCGCCGGCCGCTACGACCCGTTGTCGCCGGCGATGCTGTCGCTGCTTGCCGAGCTCGTGCGGCAATGCGACCGGCACAAGGTACCGCTCAGCCTCTGCGGCGAGATGGCGGGCAGCCCTCTCGAGGCGATGGCCCTGCTCGGCATCGGCTTCCGCAACCTGTCGATGGCTCCGGCGTCCTTCGGCCCGGTCAAGGCGATGGTCCGCAGCCTGCAGCTTGCTCCGCTCGAGCAGTTCCTCGCGATGCATATCGGCGCCCCGGACCACAGCTTGCGGAGCAAGATGTCAGGGTTCGCCCATGATCATGGCGTGGTAATCTGAGGCGTGCCGCGTCCCTGCACTGGACGGTTGAATAATGTCGCGATCAGTCTCAGCTGTTGGTTAGTAATTAACCCTTTTCGTTGCTAGCTCATGTACAATGGCGGCTCCGGGTTTGGGACTTCGAGATCATCCATGTCCTTGTTCACGCGACGAAAGCATAGTGAGCGCGACGACGCGGAGGGTCTTCCCGACCCGGGGGTGGCGCCGCGCAAGCCGGAGACGATCGGTGATTTGCTGCGGACCAAACGCGAGGCCTTCGGCGTTACACTGACCGAGGTCGGGACGACGCTGCGCATCCGTCCGGCTTTCCTCGAGGCGATCGAGGACAATCGCTACGATCGCCTGCCCGGTGCCGCTTATGCCCTGGGCTTCGTCCGAACCTATGCCGATCATCTCGGTCTCGACGGCGACACGATTGCGCGCCGCTTCAAGGCCGAAGTGGCGGGCTTCGAGCCGAAACGCGATTTGACCTTTCCGGTGCCGCTGTCAGAGCGCAGCCTGCCGGGCGGCGCGGTCCTCCTCGTCGCCTTGATCATCGCCGCCTGCGCCTACGCCGTCTGGTATTACCGGGCGTCCGGCGATCGCGCCCGCCCGGACCGGGTCGCCGAGGTGCCGCTGCAGGTCGTGCCGCTGCCACCGAGCGACAATGTGATTCGGAGCAAGGATGGCGAGGCGCCGCCGCGCGGCGGCCCGCAGGACGCTGTTCGGGACGTTCAGGAGAATGCCCCGGCGGATGTCGTGCCGCCGCCTGCAGCAGCGACAGCCGAGTCGAACCCGACGGTAGCGCCGGCCACCGTTTCACCGCCGACCCCGGCTCTGGCCGCTCCGCCGCGGTCAGCGCCGCTGACCGCTCAGATTGGGCTGGCTCAGACCGGGCCAGCCCAGTCGGCGGCGCTTCCGTCGATTCCCGAGCCGCCACCGCCACCGGCCGCGCCGAGCGCGCCGCGGGTGTTCGGCCCGTCGAGCGGTCCGGTTCGGATCGTCCTTAAGGCGGTGAGCGACAGTTGGATCCAGGTACGCGAGCCGAATCAATCGGTCCTGTCGATGCGAGTGCTCAAGGCGGGCGACACCTACCGGGTTCCCGATCGGGCCGGGCTGACGCTCCGCACCGGCAATGCCGGAGGGCTGGAGGTCACGGTCGACGGCCGCCCGGTTGCGCCCATCGGGCCGCCGGGCAAGAGCCGAACCGCCGCGCTCGACCCCGATCGGCTGATCGCTGGCAGCGCGACCAACGAATGAGCCGGCGCCGCGGCCTTGCGCCGCGTATCTGGCATTCTCCCCGGTCGCGGGTTATATAACGCATCGAGCTGCTGAAACCATCAGACGAGAAGCCCTATGAGCGTCCGGCCTTATCGCGACATCGACCGTCGCAAGTCGCGGCTGATCCATGTCGGCAAGGTCCCGGTCGGCGGCGATTCGCCGATCACGGTCCAGTCGATGACGAACACCGTGACGCACGATGTCGCGGCGACCGTCGCGCAGATCCGCGCCCTCGAGGAGGTCGGCGCCGACATCGTGCGCGTCTCCTGCCCGGACCAGGAATCCTCGCTGGCTCTGAAAGAGATCACCCGCCAGGTCAAGGTGCCGATCGTGGCGGACATCCATTTCCACTACAAGCGCGCGATCGAGGCGGCCGAGAACGGCGCCGCGTGCCTACGCATTAACCCTGGCAACATCGGCTCCGCCTCGCGCGTCAAGGACGTCGTCAAGGCGGCCAAGGACTACGGTTGCTCGATGCGAATCGGCGTCAATGCCGGATCGCTCGAGCGCGAGCTTCTCGAGCGCTACGGCGAGCCGTGTCCCGAGGCGATGGTCGAGAGCGCGCTCAACCACGCGAAGATCCTTGAGGACAACGACTTCTTCGAGTTCAAGATCTCGTGCAAAGCATCGGACATCTTCCTCGCCGTTGCGGCCTACCAGCAGCTTAGCGAGGCCTGCGACTATCCGCTGCATCTCGGCATCACCGAGGCGGGCGGGCTGCGCGGCGGCACGGTCAAATCCTCGATCGGCATGGGAATGCTGCTGTGGTCGGGGATCGGCGACACGATCCGCGTCTCGCTCTCGGCCGAGCCGGTCGAGGAGATCAAGGTCGGCTTCGACATGCTGAAGTCGCTCGGACTGCGCCGGCGCGGCGTCACGGTCATCTCCTGCCCGTCGTGTGCGCGGCAGAATTTCGACGTCATCAAGACGGTCGGGATCCTCGAGGAGAAGCTGTCGCACATCACGACACCGCTGACCCTCTCGGTGATCGGCTGCGTCGTCAACGGGCCGGGCGAGGCGCGCGAGACCGACATCGGCTTCACCGGCGGCGGCAACGACACGCACCAGGTCTATCTCTCGGGCGTGCAGTCGCACCGGCTGAAGGATCAGAATATCGTCGATCACCTGGTGGGTCTGGTCGAGAAGAAGGCGGCCGAGATCGAGGCGGCGAAGCTGGCGACAGAGCTGGAGCCGGCGCAGTAGTGCGAAGCTTTTCCGCGGCCCCGATTTTGGAAGACGTCATCCGTCCGCTCGCCCCGTAATCGCCGATGCCCGCGCTTCAGCCCGTCCGCGGCACGCAGGATCTGCTGCCGCTCCAGATGCGCCGTCACCGGGCGGTCAGCGAGACCGCGCGCGTCGTCGCCCTGCGCTACGGGTTCGAGGAGATGGCGACGCCGATCTTCGAGTTCACCGAGGTTTTCCAGAAGCCAATCGGGGAGACGAGTGACATCGTCTCCAAGGAGATGTACAGCTTCGCCGACCGCGGCGGCGAGCACGTCACCTTGCGGCCGGAGAATACCGCCGGCGTGGTCCGCGCCGTGCTGTCGAACGGCCTGACCCAGGCGGCGCCGCTCAAGTTCTTCTACTCGGGCCCGATGTTCCGATACGAGCGGCCGCAGAAGGGTCGCTTCCGGCAGTTCCACCAGATCGGCGTCGAGCTGATTGGCGTCGCCCAGCCGCAGGCTGATGTCGAGGTGATCGCCGCCGGGGCGCGCATCCTCGACGAGCTCGGCATTCTCGGCCGGACTGAGCTGGAGCTCAACACGCTCGGTGATACCGAAACGCGCCGCCTCTACCGCGAGCATCTCGTCGCCTACTACGCCGGCTTCCGTGACAAGCTCTCGGAGGACAGTTTGCGGCGGCTCGAGACCAACCCGCTGCGCATCCTCGATTCGAAGGACCCCGGGGACATCGCTATCAACATCGAGGCGCCGGAGTTTCATCGTCACCTGAACCCGCTGTCGACCGCGTTCTTCGACGCTGTCAAACGCGGCCTCGATGCGCTCGGCATCGCATATCGGCTCAATCCGCGGCTGGTGCGCGGCCTCGATTATTACACCCACACCGCCTTCGAGTTCGTGACTCGCGACCTCGGCGCCCAAGGCACGGTCATGGGCGGCGGCCGCTATGACGGGCTCGTCGGGCTGATGGGCGGGCCGGAGATGGCCGGGGTCGGCTGGGCCGCCGGCATCGAGCGGCTGGCGATGCTGATCGAGGAGCCGGCGGTCGCCGAGCGGCCGGTCGCGATAATCCCGGTCGGCGAGGCGGCCGAACCGGTGGCGCTGCGCCTTGCCGAGGATCTCCGCCGCGCCGGGCTCGTTGTCGACCAATCCTACTCGGGCAATCTCGGCAAGCGCATGAAGCGCGCCAACAAGGTCGCGGCGCGCTTCGCGGTGCTCCTCGGCGAGGATGAGCTGGCGCGCGGCGTCGCCAGCCTGCGCGACCTCGATTCCGGGGCGCAGGAAGAGGTGCCGCTGGCGGGGCTGACGGATCGCCTCGTCCAGACCCGCTAGCGGGGAGGCTTTCCGTGTCCGAGCCCGTGATGACTACTTTTGCCGGCAAGCTGGACCGCCTGGTGCGTCGGCACGCCGAGCTGCGGGAGCTGTTGGCCGCGCCGACGCAGGACGCCGCAAGCTTCACCAAGCTGTCGAAGGAATACAGCGAGCTTGATCCGCTGGTCGAAGGCGTCGAGAAGCTGCGCAAGGCGGAGACCGAGCTCAGCGAGCTTGAGACGCTGGCGGGCGATGCGGGCGATCCCGAGATGCGGGCGCTGGCGGGTGACGAGCTGCAGGCCCTCAAGGAGCGCATCCCGGCACTCGAGCAGAACATCAAGTACATGCTGCTGCCGAAGGACGAGGCCGACGAGCGCAACGCCATCATCGAGGTGCGCGCCGGCACCGGCGGCGAAGAAGCGGCTCTGTTCGCCGCCGAGCTCTACCGCATGTACCAGCGCTACGCTGCCGTCCACGGTTGGCGGTTCGAGGCGCTCGACGTCTCGGAAACCGGCATGGGCGGGTTCAAGGAGGCGAGCGCCGCGATCACGGGGCGGAATGTCTTCGAGCGTCTCAAGTTCGAATCCGGCGTCCACCGCGTGCAGCGTGTGCCGGCGACGGAGGGCAGCGGCCGCATCCACACCTCGGCGGCGACGGTCGCCGTGCTGCCGGAGGCCGAGGAGGTCGACATCAAGATCGACGAGAAGGACCTTCGGATCGACGTCTTCCGCTCGAGCGGGCCCGGCGGCCAGTCGGTCAACACGACCGACAGCGCAGTCCGGATCACCCATCTGCCGACCGGCCTCGTCGTGCAACAACAGGACGAGAAGTCGCAGCATAAGAACAAGGCGAAGGCGCTGAAGGTACTGCGCGCCCGGCTCTACGACATGCAGCGCCAGGCACTCGACGACGAGCGCGCCGCATCGCGGAAGAGCCAGGTCGGCAGCGGCGACCGCTCGGAGCGCATCCGTACCTACAACTTCCCGCAGGGCCGCGTCACCGACCACCGCATCAACCTGACCCTCTACAAGATCGAGAAGGTGATGAGCGGCGAAGCGCTCGACGAGATCATCGAGGCGCTGCTCTCAGAGGATCGGGCGGCGCGGTTGGCCGAGATCGAATGAACGGCGGAGCGGTGGCGACGCCCTCGCCGGCGACGACCGTCGGAGACGCGGTCGCGGCGGCGAGCGCCATACTGGCCGCCGCGGAAATCGAGGAGCCGCGGCGCGAGGCGCGGCTCCTCGTCGCTACCGCCCTTGCGACTGATCTGGCCGGCGTCCTCGGCTATCCCGAGCGCCGCCTCGAACCTGCCGAAGCGACGCGTTTGGCAGGACTCGTTGCGCGGCGGGCGGCGCGCGAGCCTGCCGCGCGCCTGCTTGGCCGACGCGAATTCTGGAGTCTCGATTTCGCGCTCTCGCCGGAGACTTTAGTGCCGCGGCCCGACAGCGAGAGCGTCGTCGAGGCCGCCCTGTCGGAGATATCCGACCGTGCCGCAGCGTTGCGGCTGCTCGATCTCGGGACTGGGACAGGATGCCTGCTCCTGGCGCTGCTAGGCGAGTTGCCAGCGGCAACCGGTGTGGGAATCGACATCGCCGCCGGCGCCGCGGCGACGGCGCGCGGCAATGCCCGTGCCCTCGGGCTCGCCGATCGAGCTGGATTCATTGTCGGATCCTGGGCAGCAGCGATCACCGGAGAATTCGACATCATCGTGGCGAATCCGCCCTACATTGCCACCGGTGCGATCGCCGCATTGGAGCCGGAGGTGGCGTGTCACGATCCGTCGCTGGCGCTCGACGGCGGTTCGGACGGACTCGCCGCCTATCGTGTCCTGGCCTACGATTTATCGCGGATTCTGGCCCCTGGCGGCCGGGTCTTCGTGGAGCTTGGCGAAGGTCAGGCCGAGGCTGTTGAGGCCATTATGGGGGCGGGCGGCTTGCGGCGGCGGTCCCTCCATCGCGACCTCGGCGGCATCGCCAGATGCCTCGTCCTCTGGCACGGCTGAAGCGGTTTCGCGGGGGTGGGTCAGGAGGCCGGTAGAAAAAAACTGTTGGAAATGGCGGCTTTCCCGTCTAGGGTAGACACCTGAAAGGAGCCGTGGGCTCCGCGCGCCTTCGGGCGCTGAGACCGCCCCATAATGACAATCACCGGGTATCCGCACTGCGGATCGTCCCCGACGCGGCTTCTGCAATCAACCATTGGATCGAGATGACCTACCGCGACTTCAAAGGTATGATGAAACCCGGCCAGAACAAACGACGCGGGCGGAACAACAACCCCAATAATCCGAACAACCCGAATAGCCAGAATAACCCGAATCGTCCGCGGGTTCCGCATCGAATGCAGACATTCGACAGCAGCGGACCCAACGTCAAGATTCGCGGCAACGCTTTTCAGGTGTTCGAGCGTTACGTCGCTTTGGCGCGCGAGGCCTCGGTGAGCGGCGACCGCGTCGCGGCGGAGAATCTCTACCAGCATGCCGAGCACTATTTCCGCATCATGAATGCGAACGGCGACGCCCAGAGCCAGGGCGCACCGCGTCCGACGACACCGGCTGACACCGAGATGATGAACGGGCCGGAGCCCGACGTGGAAGAGCACGAGCAGCGGGCCGCTCCGCAGCCTCCGGAACCGGTCCAGCAGCACGAGCCGGAGCCCGAGCAACCACCGCACGATTCCGTCAGCGGTTGATCGCCGACTGCGCCGGCTAGGATCGCCGACCCGGCCGATTGCCCCTTGTATTTGTGGGGACTTGTGCGGCGCTGTCGCACCCCCCATATGCGCGACTGGAAGATGAAGCCTGCTGCCTCGAGAGGAGCTTGCTGCATCGTTTCGTCATGGGGTGCGACATGGAATTCGAGAAATATACCGAACGTGCCAAGGGCTTCGTTCAGTCGGCGCAATCGCTTGCCCTGCGCAGCGGTCATCAGCGTCTGACGCCGGAACATATTCTCAAGGTTCTGCTCGACGACAAGGAAGGTCTTTGCGCCAATCTGATCGGCGCGGCGGGGGGTAATGCGACCGTCGCCCTGCGCGCCGTCGAGACCGCGCTCGCCAAGCTGCCGAAAGTCGAAGGCGGCGGCGCCGGACAGGTCTATCTCGCCCCGGAGACGGCGCGCGTCTTCGAGCAGGCGGAGCAGCTTGCCGACAAGGCCGGCGACAGTTTTGTCACGGTCGAGCGTCTGCTCCTCGCTCTCGCTCTCGCCAAAGGGACCGCTGCCGCCGAAGCGCTGAACCAGGCGCAGGTGACGCCACAAAGCCTCAACAGCGCTATCGAGGATATCCGCAAGGGCCGCAAGGCCGATTCCTCATCCTCCGAGGATTCGTACGACGCGTTGAAGAAATACGCGCGTGATCTGACGGCGGTGGCCCGCGAAGGCAAGCTCGACCCGGTCATCGGCCGTGACGAGGAGATCCGTCGCACCATCCAGGTCTTGTCACGACGGACCAAGAACAACCCCGTGCTGATCGGCGAGCCGGGCGTCGGCAAGACGGCGATCGTCGAGGGCCTCGCCCTGCGCATCGTCAACGGCGACGTCCCGGAAGGTCTGAAGGACAAGCGCCTGCTGGCGCTCGACCTCGGCGCCCTCGTCGCAGGCGCCAAGTTCCGCGGCGAGTTCGAGGAGCGTCTCAAGGCGGTGCTCGCCGAGATGACCGCGGCGGCGGGCGAGATCATCCTCTTCATCGACGAGCTGCATACGCTGGTCGGCGCGGGCAAGGCGGAGGGCGCGATGGATGCGTCCAACATGTTGAAGCCGGCGTTGGCGCGCGGTGAGCTGCATTGCGTCGGCGCAACGACGCTCGATGAGTACCGCAAGCACATCGAGAAGGACGCGGCCCTGGCGCGGCGGTTTCAGCCGGTGTTCGTCTCCGAGCCCTCGGTCGAGGACACGATCTCGATTCTGCGCGGGATCAAGGAAAAATACGAGCTTCACCATGGCGTCCGTATCACCGACGGCGCCATCGTCGCGGCGGCGACGCTGTCGAACCGCTACATCACGGACCGCTTCTTGCCCGACAAGGCGATCGACCTGATGGACGAGGCCGGCTCGCGGCTGCGCATGGCGGTCGATTCGAAGCCCGAGGCGATCGACGAGCTGGACCGCCGCATTATGCAGCTGAAAATCGAGCAAGGCGCGCTGCGCAAGGAGAAGGACGAGGCGTCGCGCGACCGGCTGGAGCGGCTCGAGAAGGAGTTGAACGAGCTCGAGGAGCGCTCGGCCGAGATGACGGCGCAATGGCGCGCCGAGAAGGACAAGCTCGCCGGCGCGCAGAAGCTCAAGGAGCAGCTCGACCAGACCCGCGCAGAGCTCGAGATCGCCCAGCGCAAGGGCGATTGGAGCCGCGCGGGCGAGTTGACCTACGGCATCATCCCGGAGCTCGAGCGCAAACTCAAGGAGGCCGAGGCGAGCGAGCACCACCGTATGCTCGACGAGGCGGTGACCGAGGCGCATATCGCCGGCGTCGTCTCGCGGTGGACCGGTGTGCCGGTCGACAAGATGCTCTCGGGCGAGCGCGACAAGCTGCTCCGCATGGAGGAGAACCTGAAGCGGCGCGTCGTTGGCCAGGACGAGGCGGTGACCGCAGTCTCCGCCGCGATCCGTCGCGCCCGCGCCGGGCTGCAGGACCCGAACCGGCCGATCGGCTCGTTCCTCTTCCTCGGCCCGACTGGCGTCGGCAAGACAGAGCTGACCAAGGCGCTCGCCGAGTTCCTGTTCGACGACGAGAGCGCGATGATCCGCATCGACATGTCGGAGTACATGGAGAAGCACTCGGTCTCGCGGCTGATCGGCGCGCCGCCGGGCTATGTCGGCTACGACGAGGGCGGCGCGCTGACTGAGGCGGTGCGGCGGCGGCCCTATCAGGTGATCCTCTTCGACGAGGTTGAGAAGGCCCATCCCGACGTGTTCAACGTGCTGCTGCAGGTATTGGACGACGGCAGGCTGACCGACGGTCAGGGGCGGACCGTCGATTTCCGCAACACGCTGATCGTGCTGACCTCGAATCTGGGCAGCGAGGCGCTGGCCAATCTGCCGGAAGGCGCCGACGTCGAGTCCGCGCGGGCGGAGGTGATGGAGCATGTCCGAGCGTCGTTCCGGCCGGAGTTCCTCAATCGGCTCGACGAGATACTGCTGTTCCGCCGGCTCAGCCGCGCCGACATGACGGGGATTGTCGTGATCCAGCTGAAGCGGCTTGAGAAGCTGCTGGTCGATCGCAAGATCACGCTGGAGATCGACGACGCCGCGCGAAAATGGCTTGCCGATGCCGGCTACGATCCGGTCTACGGCGCAAGGCCGCTGAAGCGCGTCATCCAGCGCGCCCTCCAGAACCCGCTCGCCGAGCGGATCCTCGAGGGCGGCATTGCCGACGGCACGACGGTGAAGATCGGCGTCGGCGAATGCGGCCTCATCATTGGCGCCGCCGAGCAGCCGCAACGCGAACAGCCGAAGGCGGCCGAATAAGTCGCGGACGGAAAACCACCGGCCGCGGCAAGCCCGTGGCCGGTCTTGCCCGCCTGCGCTGATAAACCTATGTTTTGTTTCGGCTATTGTCCCGATCCTGGGGCTCTTTCCGGGGGATTCCCGGACGATCGTCGGGTCGGCGGAATGGCGATCTGCAAAACAGTTCATTTTTACGTTTGACAGGTCTCCATAGCGGGGCTTATAAGCCCGCCTCCGCCGGGGGGTTACCTTGGTGGTTTCCGGGAAGTTCCCGGGGGTTATTGTTCTTTGACATTGTGGGTTTAAGGAAGGGATGTGCAGGCGGCGGCGTCTTTGCGGGC
>JAQGID010000064.1 GCA_028291405.1 Rhodospirillales bacterium
CGGTCGGCACGATCACCTCGGGTGGGTTCGGGCCGTCGATCGATGGCCCTGTCGCGATGGGTTACGTCGCAGCATCCTGTGCCGCCGCCGGCACCGAAGTATCGCTGGTCGTACGGGGCACGCCGCGCCCGGCGCGAATCGTCACATTGCCGTTCGTCGCCCCGAACTATCACCGGGGCTGATTCGCAGGGATTGTCTTTTCGGAGGCTCGTGAAACATGACGGATTTGCGCTTTACCACCGACCATGAATGGGTTCGCCGCGACGGCGATATCGCCGTCGTCGGCATCACCGACTACGCCCAGAGCTGCCTCGGCGACGTCGTCTATGTCGAGCTTCCGTCAGTCGGCGCGACGGTCGAGAAGGGCGGCGCCGCCGCGACCGTCGAATCGGTGAAAGCCGCCAGCGAGGTCTATGCCCCGCTCGACGGCGAAGTCGTCGCGGTCAACGATCTGCTCGCCGGCGAGCCAGGCCACGTCAATGCCGATCCCACGGGCGAGGGCTGGTTCTTCAAGCTCAAGCTCAGCGATCCCGGCCAGGTCGACGCGCTGATGGACGAGGCGGCTTACAAGACCCTCGTCGAAAGTCTCGCCTGATGCGCTACCTCCCGCTCACCGATGCCGACCGCAATGCCATGCTTGCGACGATCGGCGCTCCCTCGGTCGATGCCCTCTTCAGCGACGTGCCGGCACCGGCGCGTCTTGCGGCGCCTGTCGATCTGCCGACCGCGATGGGCGAGATCGAGGTCGAGCGTGCGCTCGGCCGGATGGCGGAAAAGAGCGTCAGCGCCGGCTCGGTGCCGTTCTTCGTCGGCGCCGGGGTCTATCGCCATCACGTGCCGGCGGCGGTCGATCACCTCATTCAGCGCGGCGAGTTCCTGACCTCCTACACGCCCTATCAGCCGGAGATCGCGCAGGGCACGCTTCAGATGCTGTTCGAGTTTCAGACGCAGGTCGCGCTGATCACCGGCATGGAGGTGGCGAACGCCTCGCTCTACGACGGAGCGACCGCGTGCGCCGAGGCGGTGATGATGGCGAACCGCCTGACCCGGCGCCGGAAAGTGGTGCTGTCGGGCGGACTTCACCCGCACTACCGCGAGGTGACGGCAACGCATGCGCGCTTCCTCGGGTTTGCCTTGCACGCGGCGGCGCCGGCGCCGAACGGCGGCGAGGATCTGCTGGCCCTGGTCGACGGCGACACCTCGTGCATCGTCGTGCAGAACCCGGATGTCTTCGGCCATGTCCGCGACTATTCGGCGCTCGCGGAGGCGTGCCACGCGAGGGGCGCATTGCTCGTCGTCGCAATCGCCGAGGTCGTGTCGCTCGGCGCCCTCAAATCGCCCGGCGAGATGGGCGCCGACATCGTCGCCGCCGAGGGCCAGTCGCTGGGCAACGCACTCAATTTCGGCGGGCCGCACGTCGGCCTCTTCGCCACCCGCGAGCGCTTCGTTCGCCAGATGCCGGGCCGGCTCGCCGGGCAGACCGTCGATGCCGAGGGCCGCCGCGGCTGGGTGCTGACGCTGTCGACGCGCGAGCAGCATATCCGGCGCGAGAAGGCGACCAGCAACATCTGCACCAATTCCGGACTCTGCGCGCTGGCCTTCACGATCCATCTGGCGCTGCTCGGCGATGCCGGCTTCACCCGGCTGGCCGCGCTCAATCATGGGCGCGCGGTGCAGCTTGCCGACCGCCTCGGGGGAATTCCAGGGGTCGCCATTCTGAACGATCATTTCTTCAACGAGATGACGCTGCGCCTGACGCGGCCGGCGGCGCCGTTGGTCGAGGCGCTCGCCGAGGGCCGAATCCTCGCCGGCGTGCCGGTCAGCCGTTTCTTTCCCGATCGGCCCGATCTCGCGAACCTGCTGCTGGTCGCTGCGACCGAGCTGACGACGGACGAGGATATCGAGATGTTCGCGGTGACTTTGGACGGAGCGCTCCAATGAACGATTGGAGCCAGGCGCTCGGCGGCTTCAAGCCGCTCCCCGCGATCGGCGAGACTCAGACCGGCAACCGCGCGCTGCAAATCGAGGAGCCGCTGCTCTTCGAAAAGGATTCGCCGGGCCGCAGCGGTGTCGACCTGCCCGAGCCGCCGCCGCATACGAGCCGGCTCGGCAATGCCGCGCGCACCGCACCGATCGGCCTGCCCGGACTCTCCGAGCCGCAGGTCGTGCGCCACTTCACGCGGTTGTCGCAGAAGAACTATTCGATCGACAGCGGGCTTTATCCGCTCGGGTCGTGCACGATGAAGCACAACCCGCGTCTCAACGAGAAGATGGCGCGGCTACCCGGTTTTGCCGATCTCCATCCGCTCCAACCGATCTCGACCGTGCAGGGCGCGCTGGAGCTGATCGATACGTTGGCGCATTGGCTGAAGGCGCTGACCGGCATGCCGGCGGTGGCGATGAGCCCGGCCGCCGGCGCTCATGGCGAGCTTTGCGGCCTGTTGGCGATCCATGCCGCGCTCGACGCCAGGGGCGAGACGCGCCATCGTATCCTGGTTCCCGAATCGGCGCATGGCACCAATCCGGCGACGGCGGCCGCCTGCGGCTATGCCGTCGAGGCGATCCCCGCCAATGGAAGCGGCCGCGTTGATCTCGATGCGCTGCAGGCGGCACTCGACACCGACGTCGCCGCCTTCATGCTGACCAATCCGAACACCTGCGGTCTTTTCGAAAACGACATCATCGCGATCGCCGAAGCGGTGCACGCGGTCGGCGCCTATTTCTATTGCGACGGCGCCAATTTCAACGCGATCGTCGGCCGCGTCCGTCCTGCCGATCTCGGCGTCGACGCCATGCACATCAATCTCCACAAGACGTTCTCGACGCCGCATGGCGGCGGCGGCCCGGGCAGCGGGCCGGTTGTCTTGGGCGGCGCCCTCGCGCCCTACGCGCCGCTGCCGTGGGTAGTTCACGGCACCGAGGGCTTCGGTCTCCTCGAGCAGGCGGCGGGCCCGGCGGCGCAGGCGCTGGGGCGGCTCAAGGGCAATCACGGCCAGATGGGCATGTTCGTCCGGGCGCTCGCCTATATAATGAGCCACGGCTCGGACGGGCTGCGCCAAGTCTCCGGCGACGCCGTGCTGAACGCCAACTATCTCCTCGCCGAGCTGAGCGTCGAGCTGACGCCGTCGTTTCCCGGCCCATGCATGCACGAGGCGCTGTTCGACGATGGCTTCCTCAAGGGCACCGGCGTCACCACCCTCGACTTCGCCAAGGCGCTGATCGACGAGGGCTACCACCCGATGACGATGTACTTCCCGCTCGTCGTTCATGGCGCGTTGCTGATCGAGCCGACCGAGACCGAAAGCAAGCAGGAGCTCGACCGGTTCATCGCGGTCGTGACGGCGCTCGCGCGCCGCGCCAAGACGGGCGACGCCGCCGAATGGTTCCGCGGCGCGCCCTATCTGACGCCGCGTCGCCGCCTCGACGAGACAGCGGCGGCGCGCAAGCCCGTGCTGCGCTGGCTTCCCGTCGTGGCGGCGGCAGACGCGGCGGGGTAGGGTTTCGACGGGCAAACTTTGCCACGGCATGGTTCGCGGCGCACCGGCTTGCGCCAGCCGCGCCGGCTCGATAATGTCGCTCCTCGGTGCCGTGCCCGGCGCCGCATTTCCGGCAGTACCGAGGAGCGTTCGTATGGCTGACGTCGCAGGCATCGCGGGGGATCGCCTGAAATCCTTCATCGAGCGCATCGAGCGCCTCGAAGAGGAAAAGCGCGCGCTGGCTGAGGACATCAAGGAAGTCTTCGCCGAAGCCAAGGGCACTGGCTTCGACACCAAGATCATGCGGCAGATCATCAAGATCCGCAAAATGGACAAGGACGAGCTCGACGAGCAGGAGACCTTGCTCGATGTCTACATGCGCGCCCTCGGCATGCTCCCCGACTTCGCCGCCGAGACCAAGGCGGCGGAGTAGTCCTACTCGACCAGGCCGCCGAACAGCACCCAGTTGGTCCCGTCGAAGCGCTCGAACTGCATCTTCTTGATCGGGCGGTAGTCGGTCGGGCTGAGCTCGATCGTCACCCCCGGCAGGAACGACGGCGCGGCGACGCCGGAGAGATGCGTCACGACATGCATCAAATTCTCGCGGGTGAGATCGTCGCCGCAGGATTTGAGCACGTCGGCGAAGACGTGCGCGTTCGACCAGCCCGACCAGGCGTAGTTGTCGTTCGGGTCGGCGTCGGGGAAGTGGTGTTTCATGAACGCGAGATAGGCGACCCAGCTGGGATCCTTGGCCCAGGTCGGGTCGCCCGGCGCCTTGGCGTAGGTCGCGGTGATCAGCCCGACCGATTTATCGACGCCGGCCGGCTTCAGCACCGTCGCCGGCGACGACGAGAGCTGCGTGATGATGTGGAGCGGTCGCCAGCCGAGGTCGAAGACCTTGCGGATCGCCTGCGCCGTGAACTTGCCGTTGGCGATGTCGACGAAGGTATCGGCGCCCGAGCCCTGCAGCGCGACGATCTGCGAATCGATCGAGGCGTCGGTCACCTCATAGCTCTGCCTGGCGACGATCATCGTCGCCGCCTTGGCGCCGAGCCCGTCGTTCAGCCCGACGAGGTAGTCCTTGCCGAGATCGTCGTTCTGGTAGAGCACCGCGATCTTGGCGCCGGGCTTGGTTTCCAGGAGATACTTGGCATAGGCAGCGCCTTCGGTGCTGTAGAGCGGCAGCATCGGCACGGTCCAGGGAAAATTCTTCGGATCGTTCCAATGCGAGGTGCCGGTCGCGATCAGTGCCTGCGGCACCTTCTTGCCATTGAGATAGCGCTGCACCGCCATATTCGTCGCGGTGCCGAGCGAGCCCATGATCGCCAGCACCTGGTCCTGCTCGACGAGGCGGCGGATCTGCTCGACCGCCTTCGGCGGGCTATAGCCGTCGTCGAGGCTGATCCAGGTGACCTTGCGGCCGTTGATGCCGCCGGCCGCGTTGACGTCGTCGAAATAGGCGCCCTCGGTGCGACCGACCATGCTCCAGATCGACGAGGGGCCGCTGTAGGGCATCGTCTGGCCGATCTTGATCTCGGTGTCGCTGACGCCGGGGCCGTATTTCTTCTCGGCGCTCGCCGGTGCCGCCGCCAGATAGGCCCCGGCGCAAAGCAGCAGGAATCGAGCCGATGTCAGCATCGTGACCTCCCGAGGGTTATCGCCCACCGATGCGGCCGAGCAGGCTGCCGAGCCGCTTGACGCCGCCGGCGACGCCGGTCGGCAGCACGTACATGAAGCCGATGAGGAAGATGCCGTAGATCGCCCAGGGGGCCGCCTTGGAGATCTGGTCGGCGATATTGGGGATGAAGACGATGACGGCGGCGCCGAACAGCACGCCGAAGATCGAGGCGATGCCGCCGACGACGAGACCGACGATGAGGCTGATCGA
>JAQGID010000094.1 GCA_028291405.1 Rhodospirillales bacterium
CAGAAATTCCGGTTCAATTTAGATCTGTTTAGATCTGCGAACGCCCGCGCTGGAGTCGATGATGGAACGACGTCAATCTCTTCAACAAGCCAGCCCCGGTGCAGCCTATTGTACAGACCGAGGCACATATTCGAGAACAGCGAGCCGAGTCCTTCGGCCATCGTCGGATGCGTGAGAATGGCGTCGCGCAGGCCGGTATAGGGCAGCCCCGCTAGGATAGCCGTCTGCACCGCGGCGATGACTTCACCGGCCTCGGCGCCGATCATCGTGAATCCGAGGATGCGGTCGTCAACCTCACCGACAAGCGCCTTCATGAAGCCTTGTGGCTCATCGATCGTTCGCGTTCGCTACACAGCGCTCATCGGATGTTCAACGCGTTCCTTCGATGTTCAAGGGCATTGCTATGCCCGTCGCCCAACACCTTGCAGCGCGGTGACATGGACGCGAATGTTTGCCACGTCCACATGCGTCTCCGGCCACAAGGCGGCCATGATCTCATGGTTGCTGACGAGTTCGCCGGCCCGCTCGGTCAGCAGGATGAGCAGATCAATCGCCCGCCTGCCGAGGCGCAACCGTTCGTCATGCTTCAGGAGAACGTGCCGGTCGGGCAGAAGCTCAAACGGCCCGAAGATGAGACTTTGTGCCGTCATCGGAGGAACAGGATTTAGCCTACGGCAAGGGCCTATCCACCGGAACTGGGGCCTGGATGGAGAGGAGCAAGATGGTATCTGTCATGTAGCCGCGGCTCGCCATAGCTTCCGCCCGGAACAGCGCAGCGTGCAGCGGTGGACGAGAGCCCGCGCCGCTTCACATTTCGGCTGCCGAACGCGACTGTCCGGAATATTTATTGGGCGGGTAGGATGCTACGCAGGGCTCGAATGACACGATCTGGGCGACACGGCTTTTGAAGGCAAAGCGCGCCAGTAAAAGCAGTCTGTTGCTGCTCGGGCAAGTAACCTGAGACGACGATGAAAGGCAGTCCGCGCGCCGCCATTGCCGATGCGGCAGGGCCAGCGCTGACGCCCGCCAGATTGGCGTCGAGGATGGCGGCATCGAAGACGCCGTTATGGATCATCGCGAGAGCGGTTTCGAGTCTTCCCGCCACGCCGGCAACCTCGAACCCCGCATCTATGAGAGCCTCTTCGAGACAAAATGCGAGCGTCGCCTCGTCCTCCACAATCAGGATAGACGCTTTCTTCTGGTTATCGCGGCTCGTCGTGGGCGGACTCATCTATGCCGCCACTTGGATCACCGTCAAAGTGTCCTCTAACGGCGCGCTCAAGTTCCACGAGAGCCCGCTCTCGCCATAGGTGATCGCGGCGACGCCCTGGACCGCCGCCTCCGCCATGCGCCCGATGACGATCTGGCCGAATCCCTTGCGGCCCGGTGCCGCAACTTTCGGGCCGCCATCTTCCAGCCACGATATCGAAAATGCCGGTGTGGAATCGGCAATGATTTTCCAGACGATGCGTACCCGTCCCTCGCCGTTTGACAGCGCCCCGTACTTGACGGCATTGGTGGCGAGCTCATGGAGCGCCATCCCGATGCCCTGGGCGGCCTGCGGCGTCAGCTGCGCGGGCGGGCCGTCGAGCACCACGCGCCTACCGATCAGTTCTTTGAAATGGGCGAGCTGAGCCTCAACGAGTTCGCACACCTCCACGCCCTTCCATTCGCTCTTGACCAGAAGGTCCTGGCCGGCGGCGAGCCCGCCGATACGCTCGGACAGGCGGTCCGCAAAGGTTGCGGGGTCGCCATGCTTCGCGGTTTGATAGGCAACGGCTTGCACCACGGCGAGCAAGTTCTTGGCGCGGTGGTTGACCTCGGCCATGAGGAGTTTGACGTGCTCCTCGGATCGCCTGCGCTCGGTGATGTCGCGGATGTTGCACTGGATGACGGGGCGGCCGTTCTCCTCATACAGGTTTGCCACAACTTCAACGGTCTGATGTCGTCCCCCGGGGCTTTCGAGCGGCAAGCTTTCGTAGCGCACCTGCTCCGCCCGCTCCAGGTTTCGAAACATTTCCTGGCTCGCGGCGTCGTCTCTCAGCAGACCGATCTCAAAGAGTTCTTTCCCGATCAACTGGTCGCGTGGATAGCCCAGCATCTGTGTCATGAACGGATTGGCGTCGATGATGCGGTGTGTGCCGGCGTCGAGGACGAGGACCCCGTCGTGCGCCGCTTCAAAGAGACGGCGGTAGCGTATCTCCGAAACCAGAACTCTATCCTCGTTCTGCTTGCGCTCGGTCACGTCGCGGATGACGGCGAGCTGGCCAGTCGGCAGTCCGTCAATCCCGCGCAGCACCGTGATGCTCGACTCGACGTTCAGCTCATGGCCGTCGTGCCTGACGTGGACGTTTTCGCCGCGCCATTCACCGCGCTCCTGCAGGGCGGTCCTCGCGGCGGCTTCGTCCTGGGGATGCAGCCATCGCGATTTAAAGATCGTCGTCAGTGTTCGCCCGAGAGCCCTAGGCCCGTCAAAGCCGTATAGTCGTTCGGCCGCCGCGTTGAGATAGGTGATGCGCTCATCCCCATCGACGGCGATGATTGCATCGCTGACCTGCGCAAGCATTTCGCCACGAAATCGGTTCGTTTCGGCGTCTTGGCCTTGCAGTGTGTAGATTTGCGGACCGCGGGAACTCTGGACAACAAGGGCATCCACCTCGCCGCTACGAATGGCGCGCAGAGTTTCCGCCGCCTCGTCCAATTGTGCGTGGAGCGCGGCGTTTTCGTCGAGGAGCGCCGATCTCGAGGATAAATGCTTGTGCATCCCGGATCAGGGCAACTTTGCTGACGAGCTTTCCGCCTTGCGGAGATCGAGCCCGAGCAGGATGCGCTGCGTCTGCGACATGTCGCCAATGAACCGGCGAAGGGGCAGCGGCAATTTTCTGATCAGTGTCGGTGCGGCGATGATCTGCTCGCCCTTGGCGAGTGACGGATATTGGGAGATGTCAATGACTTCCAGATCGTAGCGTCCGTCCAGATGCTCCTCGCAAATCTTGCGGATGTTTGAAATCGCTCGAGTGGAATGCGGCGTCGAGCCCGTCACATAGAGCCGAAGAACATAGCGTGTGGCGGCATGCGCCGCGGCGGCTACCATGGCGTGAGGCTGGGTCGGAGGCGTTGCACTCTTTTTCATGCGATGTCAGGCGTTGATCGGCTGTACGTCGAGACCAACGAGCACGCGTTCTTCATTGGAGAAATCGCCGATGATTTTCTTAATCGGCTCAGGCAGACGGCGCACCACCGTGGGGACGGCGAGAATCTGGTCGCCGGCGGCGAGCTGCGGGGTTTTCGTCAGGTCGATGACCTCGATGCAATACTGGCCGGCGAGGTGCGTCTCGCAGATCCGTTTGAGATTGGCAAAGGCGTCGAGCGATTTCGCGGTTTGGCCAGCGACGTAGAGACGCAGTTGAAACGCGGGTGGGTCTCCCGCTTTCCGAGCTGTACGCGGTGCGGGGACGCTCATCGTCTTTGTTTCATCTGGCCGTTGGTCCCGGTCGCGCCACCGCGTTGTTGCGCCATCGCACTGGTGTTTTGGTGCGTGGTTTTCTCCTGCAAAGTCTCCTGCGCAATGACGAAGTGCACCTCTTCGGACTCCGCCTCCGCCTCTGCTTGCAGAGCGGCGATCTGCGCTTCGATCGCTTTTCGTCTACTGGCGAGCTGCCGCAGCTTGCGCTGGTGGTCCTCCCCACGCAGCGTGCTGACGGCACGCTCCTGCGCCTCCCGTGCGACGCGTGCGCTGCCGGTCAGCACGCGGTCGCCGCCGAGATAGACATCCACTAGGTCGATGCCCGTGTCGCTCACGACAAACTCGCGCACTTGATTTGAATGCGCCATGCCGCGCGATTTTCGTACGAAGATCGTGCGGTTGCACTCGCCGGTGAACTCGACATTGCGCAGCAGGAGCCACGTATCCATGAGTGACGATACGTAGAGCTGAGAATCTTCTGGCGCTGACGTTGCGTCTCCCCCGCTGGTCAGGCTGGTATAGATCCCCGTGATCTGCTCCTTCTTCAAAAAGTCGATGAGGCGCATCAGTGTCGGTTTCGCCTCGGCGTCATCGTGGGCCATGGTGAGATTGCTGATCGGATCGACAGCAACCACCGTTGGATGGAACGTGCGAACCAGGTCGTGCATCATCACCAGATGCTGCTCCAGCCCTTGCAGCGTCGGGCGCGACGAATGAATTTCGAGCAACCCCTTTTTTATCGGCGTCGCGAGGTCGATACCGATAGAGCGCATGTTGCGCACGATCTGCGCCTTCGACTCTTCATATGCAAAAAACAGCGCGCGCTCGCCGCGAGCGCAGGCGCTTTCGATAAACTTCGCGGCAATACTGCTCTTGCCCGTCCCAGGTGAACCGGAGACGAGGACGCTGCTGCCGCGAAAGATGCCTTTGCCACCCAGCATCTCGTCGAGGCGCGCAACGCCTGTCGGGACGCGCTGCACGGAGACTTCGTGATCGAGCTGCAACGAAGTGATCGGCAGCACTGAAAACCCGTGTGCGCCGATCAGGAAAGGGTATTCGTTCATGCCGTGGGCCGTACCGCGGTATTTCAGCACGCGAAGCCGACGTGTGGAAATTTGCTCCTGGATGCGTTGGTCGAGGATGATCACGCAGTCGGCGACATATTCCTCAAGGCCGTAGCGCGTGATTGCACTACCTTCGCCCCGCTCTCCGGTGATGATCGCCGTCATGCCGCGATCCTTCAACCAGCGGAAAAGGCGACGTAACTCAGCCCGGAGAACGGCATGATTTGGCAGCCCGGCGAAGAGCGCCTCGACCGTGTCGAGCACCACGCGTTTCGCGCCGATGGAATCGATGGCATGGCCGAGCCGAATGAAGAGTCCTTCGAGATCGTATTCTCCGGTCTCCTCGAACTCGCTGCGCTCGATGTGGACATAGTCGAGCGCGATCTTTTTTTCCGCCGCGAGCTTGTCTAGATCGAAGCCGAGCGAGCGGACGTTGGCAGTGAGCTCCGCCGCGTTTTCCTCGAACATCATAAACACGCCGGGCTCACCGAACTGCGTCGCCCCGCGCACTAGAAATTCCATGGCGAGCATCGTCTTGCCACACCCGGCGTTGCCGCAGACGAGGCTGGGCCGCCCGGCAGGTAGTCCACCGCCGGTTATTTCGTCGAGGCCCGCAATCCCAGTGGGTGCTTTGGAGAGCGTTGGGGCGATTTCAGTCAGCTTTTTTTTCATCGCCGCCGTTCTTAAATCGATTGGTGGCGCAACTTTGCGCCCGCTATAGTGCTGGTTGATGGCTAAGGCGTGCGAGCGCAGCCGTTTTCGATGGCGCCGACTTAACCTAAGTTAGATCGAGGCCGCTGGTCTTCAAGCCCCCTACTTGAATAAACCTGAATGATACAAGCAATCGATGCCGGTTTGCCGACCGGCCGGCCACGACGCCGCGCTGCGCGGGCGCAGAATCTATGGCAGCAGATCGATTCGCTCGATGATCGTGCGGGCGGAGCGCTCCCAATCGAATTTCGCGAGATGCGCGCCAAGACCGGGCATGGGAGGCGGCGTCGGCAAGGCGCAAACCTCTTGCAACAGCGCGGCCAGACGAACCGAGGCATCCGCCAGGGTCGGATTGAAATATCGCGCGAAGACGCCGCCGATCTCCGGCAACGCAGTGCGGTCGGAAGCGATCACCGGCACCCGACGCGCCAGCGCTTCGAGAATGGGCAAGCCGAAGCCTTCGGCGCTGCTTGGATAAATCAAAGCGCGTGCACCGCGATAAAGCCGGTCGAGTTCGCGATCCTCAACCCGTGTGAGATGCTCGACGCCAGGCGCGGTCTTGATCATCTCGAGCAAGCTCGGCGCAGCCGAGTCGACCCGCCCGACGATCACCAGCCGCAGACCGGGCACACGGGCACCGGCCAACGCTTCGATGATGACGTCGACGTTCTTGCGCGGCTCGAGCCGGCCGACATAAAGGATGTAGTTCTCCCGGCCCGGACGGCGGTCGGCCAGGCTGGTTCGTTCGAAGGCAGCGGCATCGAACCCGTTGTATGTCAGATGGACTTTGTCCGGCGAAATTTTATACCGACCGATGACCTCTCGCCTCGTGTATTGGGAGACGACGAAAACCTCTCGCGCCAAGCGCGCGCTCATTCGGAAGAGGATCCGACTGCGGCGGCGCATGAACGGCGGAAACAGCTGCGGGTGCGTCTCCGGCAGTATGTCGTGAATGACGACGAAGTGCGGACCGGGAACGAGCGGAGGAAGGATATATTGCGTGATCAGCACATCGAATTTGAACCGCAGCTTGGCATAGGGCCAGTAGAGCAGAAGCCGCGGCATCGCAGCGGACAGGCCGATCTTATGATGCTCGAAATTAGCAAAGCCGAACGCGCGTCTTGTGGTCTCCGGCTCGAACGAGAATATTTGGTAGCGGTTCGTCTTATCCAGCTTGCCGATGCAGCGCAGGACGTTCTCCAGGTAAGTCCGGCTTCCCTGCGGGAATCCGGTCAACACATGGGCATCGACGGCAATCGTGCGCATGGGTCATGGACCCGGCGCGGGCGCGATTGCATAAGCTCCCGCCGGGGGAGTCGCCGCGACCGTCCGGCCGTTCCGGTCTCGCTGCAGGCCGAGCGCCTTCAGCAGCCTCAAGCCAATCTCACTTGGCTTTGCGCCATACCCTGACGGTCGCGGCGAGGCTCTGGGACCGGCCGAGCCGTCAACTGGCGAAGCGCCGCGAGAAGGCCGATCTGCGCGGCCGTCTCCGGCGTGATTCCGGAGATATCGACCACCGCGTGAGTCATACCGGCGACAATGCCGACGACCGCGCCCAGCACGATCGCGCGGTCAGCGACGTCTTCGCTTCGCGTCAGCACGAGATAGCCCAAGCAAAAGGCCGATCCAAAATACCAGAGAAATGCAAAGAGACCGATGATTCCTGTTTCGCCCCAGACAAGAAGATAGACGTTGTGAACGATGGCGTTGCCGCCGTGAAAGATGCGCGAACCGCCGTCGCGGTCGTAGCGGGTGAACGAGTCTGCGAAGTTGTTGATGCCGACGCCGAAGATCGGAAATTGCTCGATCATCGTCCAGGCTGCGCGGTTCAGCGTTGGCCGAGTAGCGGCGCTGCCGCCGTCGTCACCGGTAAAGCGCTGGACGACAATCGGTCCGGCGGCGACCACGGTAATCAGCGCGGCAATCATTACGACGACGCCGATGGCGGCAGCCTTGATTGACCGGATACGCTTTCGTCCAAATGCAACGATGATGACCGCAAACGGCAGCGGGAGCGCGATCCACGAGGCACGCGACAATGTTGCCAAGTCCCCGGCAAGGCCGAAAACGAGAGCCGCGAAATAAAACATGAATTGCGCCGGCCGTCGCTCAACGAGCAATAGGGCCAGGATCATCGGCAGGAAGATCTCAAGGAAATACGCGAGCCCGTTGGGGCCGGCCGCCGTGCCGACCCCCCTGAACAACGCCGAAAATTCGTCCATCGTCGGCTCGGAGTTCCAGAGCGCCTCGATGCCGAAGGTGCTGCTCGAGACGTATTGCGCGACGGCTAACGCACCCTGGAGGAACACGGCGGTGACGAGAGAGCCGACATAGACTCTGATCGCCCCCCGATCGAGATTCGAGATCAACAGCGAGAGGAGGAAGAGCGACGCTATTCGGATGAGCTCGAAGGCAGAAAGTTGCCAGTCGGCAGAATTGACCAGCGAGAGGGTGCCCGCAGCGAAGAACAGGCCAAACCCAGTCGACGCGATTGGCTCGAGCCGAATTCCTGAAAGTATCCGGAAGGGAGGCGCCGTCAGAAACTGCACGACTGCAAGGCCGACCGCAGCGAGCAGCGGAACGGATAGCGCAATACCGGCCGACGTGACCATATGCGGCACATATTGATCCCGTGCTTGGGGATAAGGAAGAAACGTCGCGCTGACGTGGACAGGAATTCCGGCGGCAAGGATTGCGACCAGCGCGTACGAGGTGTGCTTGCCGCTGCCGAAGCAGAGCAATCCGACGGCGGCGGCGAGAGCGGCAAGCAAGGCGGCGGCATGGCGCCATTCGAGCTGAGTCAACGCGACCGCGGCGAGCCCGGCCAAGAGACCGAGAGCAATGCATAGCAAGCCGCGGATCATCGCTCGCCGGCCTATAGTCTTTTGTAGATGGCGTGCGGGATGAAGAATTTCTTGCCGTTGAGAGCGGCGCCGAGGACGTTGATCTTCTCCGCTCTAAGCTGTTGCACGAGCCGGGCACCGCTCTCCCAGCGCGTCTTTTCCGCGGCAAGCACCATGAGCAGCCCATCGAGGCGCTTCGCAAGAAGAAAGGTTTCAGCGCCGTGGCTCAGTGGCGCGCAGTCGAAAATGACGATGTCGAAGACTTCGCGGAGCCGCTCCATCATCGTGTCGAGCACATGGCTTTCGAAGTAGCGCAGCGTGTTCGAGGACGGCGATCCGGCCGGAAGAACGTTCAGCCCCGACTCGTCTACCGCGTGAATGACCTCGCGCAGGGTGCTGCGCCCGGCGAGCAGATCGGACAGGCCTGGTGCACGCGGTATCTGGAACTCGTCGTGAAGCCGCGCCCTCGCCAGATTTGCGTCGACGAGAAGGACGCGACGGCCAAGCCCGGCTTGCACCCGATGTGCCACGGCGCAAGCGATCGTCGTCGCGCCTTCCCCGGCAGCGCAAGCAGCGATGCCGACCCCGAACAGGGGGCCGTCCGTCGGGTTCCCGAGACGCACCGCGAGAGGTTCGATCCACGGCCGCAATACATCGCTGGAAGGTTCGGCGGGGTTCATCGAGCTGCGCGCCGTTCTGCCGGGATCGCGTGTCATTTGCCGAGTTGGGGAATGGTCAAAAGAAGCGGTATTCCAAGGACGCTGCGAACGTCGTGCTCGTTTCGGAAGGTATGGTTGAAGAATTCCGCAATGATTGCGAAGGCCACGCCGAAAAGCAGCCCGAGCGAGGCGGCCAGGGCACCAATGAGCACCTTCCTCGGCGCCGATGGACTGACCGGCGGTACCGCTTCGTTGATGATCCTGATGCTCGTGAAATTCCCGGCATCGAGGTCCTCGTGGATTCGCAGATCTTCGACCTTCTGTGTATACTTGGCTACGTCCGCCTCCAGCTCGGCTTGCCGATGCGTCAGCCGATCGAGTTCCATCGTCCGCTCGGCTAGCCGGGCAAGCTCCTCTTTTTTGGCGAGCACCTTGGTCTCCAATGCTGAGATGCGTTTTTCCAAAGTCCGGACTCGTGAGTCGTAACGGGACTTCAGCGCGAGGTACTTCTGCTGACGGAGTGCGCGCAGTTGCTGCTCGATGCTTACGACCGCCGGATAGCTTGGGGTGAAGTGCGCAAGAAGCCGGGTTCTTTCACTCGATAGGCTGACGAAGCTTTGATCGAGGGCCTGTATACCAGCTTCGGTTTCGCCGGATTCCGGCGTCTCGATCCAGGCGCCGTCCTGCCGGACCCGCACCTCGAGAGCGTCAAGCTTCTGCTTCGCATCGTCGCGCGAGATTCGCGTCTGATTGAGCTCTTTGTCGAGATCCAGCAGGTAATTCAGCGCGAGGGATTTTTCGGCATCGATGCTCGTTATCTGAGGGCTCGGCGGCGTCTTGTCTCCTACGCTCTTGTTACTTGGTTGGGCGTTGGGCGTGCACCGAATGGCCGAAAGCGTTACCCATTCGTTCCCGCTCGGCGCTTTCGTTGAAGAGGCCGAGTTGCGTCGGCGGAGCGTTCGTGCCGTAGGGCGCCGGCAGCTGTGGAAGCCGCTGCTCGCTGGCCGACTGTCGAAGTTGCTGGTTGACGCAGTCGAGCCAGCCTGCTCGGTCATTGCCGATCTGGACCTCGACGCAGGGCATGGTCGACTGCGCCGCAACGCCGCCGCTGGCCGCCGTACCCGATCGCGCGGGCGCGGATTGCGGCGTTGCCTCGCCGGCGTGACCGCGTTCTACGATCGCGAGCTGTGTCAGCACCAGCAGGACGCCGGCGATGCAGGCTGATTTCTTGATCATGGCCAGTCCTCTCCCGCGACCTGCCCGCACTCTCGCATGCGTGAGTAAGCGCTTGGTAAACGTCGGCGCGAGCAAGCGCTCTCGCGCACGAAAATCATTCGCCGGGGTCGATCAGGGCGGCCCCGACGGAAAGAACTGGACTTCGATCGGCCCGTACAGCCACACCAGCCAGGTTCCCAAGCAAAGGAAGGCGCCGAAGGGCACGCGATCGGCATAGGAAAGCGGTTCGCCGGTACGCCAACGCCGGGCCAGCATCGCGCTCAAGCCGGTCAAGGCCCCGATCAGCACGACGCTCGCCAGGCCCGTCCAGGAGACCCACGCCCCGGCAGCGGCAAGCAGCTTCGCGTCACCGAGCCCGATCCCTTCACGTCGGCGAACGAGATAATAGAGCCAGCGCAGAACGACGATGCTCGTCAAGCCGCAGGCGGCGCCGAGGATGTGGTCGAGCAGGCCCGTGCCGGCGATGATCCAGCTCGCGAGAAGGCCGAGCAGCACAAGCGGCAACGTCAGGAAGTCCGGCAGCACGAATTCCCGCGCGTCGATCAGTGCCAGGGCCAGCAAGGTCCAGCCGAGGCAACAGCTCGCCCAGAGATCGAGATCGGGCGCGGCGAGCATCGACCAGCCCGCGACGATGATCGCGGCGAGTTCAACCGCCGGATAGAAGATACCGATCTCGCCGCCGCAATGGCGGCAGCGCCCGCGGTTGAGGCACCAACTCAGGAGCGGGACAAGATCCAAGGGGGCGAGACGGGCACCGCACTGCGGACAAGCCGACCGGCCGAATACGATCGCGCCGGGCGAACGGAAGCGCGTCACGACCACACCGATAAAGCTGCCGACGACGGGCGACACAGCGAGCCACGCGATCCATGCTGTCGAGACCGTCATTCGGCTATCCAAGGGGGCTGCAACGCGAAGTCGGCGCAAGTCCGTATCAAGACGAAGCCGTTCAAGAAATCTGTAATGATACGAGCTGCCCGGCACTCGCCCATGCGTTATCGTGCTAACCGTTGATGGAGGCACCGAGACGAAGCTTGTCCGCGGCGCGAGGAGGTTTCCGCGCCGCCGCCAGATAGGGCTGCGCCAATCCATACAGCAGCGCCACGCGCTCATGCCAGAGAAAGCGTCGAGCCTGTCGGAGCGCCCCGTCCGAGAGCGCGGCGAGGCAGCCAGGTGTCCGCGTAATGTTCGCGATAGCCGCCGCAGCGGCGGCGGCGAACTGCACCGATCCGCCGGTGACCGTCGAAATGACCCGACCACACTCGGAGGTCACGAATTCCTTGGGACCACCACGATCGGTACAGATTACCGGCAAGCCGCGGCCGAGGGCCTCGAGGACAACGTTACCGCTGCTATCGTGCAGGCTCGGGAAGAGGAGCAGATCGTGTCGGCTGTACGTGTCGAACAGTATCTGCTGATCCAGCCACGGCAAAAACGTGACACCCGCCCCGAGCCTACGTTTCGCGACATCTGCCTTCAGCCGCTGCTCTTCGGGGCCGCGCCCGACGATGGTGAGATGTGCCGTGGGTACGTCGCGGCGCAGTTTATCGAGCGCGGCAATGGCAAGATGCGCGCCTTTCCAGTAGAGCAGCCGGCCAACGAAGAGGAGCTGTGGCCCACGCGGCATGACACCACGCGGCCGGCCGATCTCGCCGGCATGGATGGCAAGTTCGCTCATCACGAGGGTCTTTTCCTGCCAGCGCCGTGGCACCAGCTGGCGAGACTCCTCGGTCTTCGCAAAGATGACCGCAGCCTCGCGGAAGCTCCGCCGCAAGAGTGGATTGACCCATACCGTGGCGTTCGCGACATCGCGTAGCCCGTCGGCAAGCTGGCCGCGCAAGTGAAAGGCGTCGCGGAGTCGCATCGGCGCTCGCTCGCCGCCGCCGAGTGGTCCGAGTATCGACGGTACTCCAAGCCTGCCGAGGAAGGTCGGGTCGCGGATGCCCCCCCAGGTCACATGATGCACGGCGTCGAACCCGACCCGCCGGTGAAGTTGCCGTGCGGCCTCCAGCGCCGCCGCCTGCCAAAGGAGATTATACAGCCTGATCCGCCGCGGCAGCACATCAGGAGGCAAGGGCGACCATCTGCTCTGCGGGAACACCCAATGCACTGCGGCGGCGAGCGGATCGACCTTCGAAACCGAGCCGACATCGACCTGATGCGCGGGCGAGACGAGTGCCCATACCTCATGACCAAGGCGCGCTGCCTCGCGGACCCAGTTCCAACCAATCCCTGGTTCTGAGCCCTCGTTTGGTGCGCAGGCGTAAGCCGACAGCAATAACTTCATGCGCCGCTCACGCGTGACCCTTCCATTTCTCCTGAAGCGACCTTCGGAATGATGCGCCTTTCGACCGGCGGAGCTCCCAGCGCCGGCTGGCGGGAGCAGTTTTCTGGATAATCGACCCCCATCTACGCTCAGACGTTCCGCTCAGGCAGCATCGAAGCCTTCGATCCCGCCATATTACCCCTCAACCACGACTGAAATGTGACGGGATCATGCGCAATCAAAGTGAAAGGGCCCGCTCATTCTCACCGTTGCGGCCGGTCGGTCTCTCACACCACGATTAGTCAAGAATGCTCGGCAACCCTCCGTCCACCTCCAATCCTCAGGCAGAGTGACTAGCCTTCTCCAGGTCGCGGCTATTCGGCGATGCCGTGGCTGAGGAAGAGGGTTACTCGCGCTTCCGGCAGGTCAGATCTTCGACACAGCTCGCCACGGAGCCCCCAACGCGCGAGCGACGATGTAATTCCCGAATTAAACAATTTTCACAGACGGCGATGTTTCGCTGAACCTGCGCCTATTACCCCTGAGTGCGCAGTGCGCTGCAGGAGATTTGAGATGAAACGCAAGATCATTCGACTTGTCTTCATAGTGCCGGTCCTCGCGATGCTCTCGGGATGCATCGTCTACGACGGCGGACATGATCGCTGGCACCCGCGCTATTTCCACGATCGTTGGTAGCGTGAATTTCCGCAGGTCGCTAACAAAGCGTTCACGAAATCAATGTATTGAAGGCTGATGATGATGATGTTCTGCATGGACCGAGAGCCAGCCCTCGACGATCTCCTCGAGGATCCCGCCACGCAGCTTCTGATGCGGCGGGACGGCGTCGACGAGGCGATGCTTCGCGACCTGCTGGCGGCAGTGAGCCGGACTCGCGCCGAGCATCGGGAAATCGACCTTCCCGCCTGACGGGGCGCGCCGTTCGTGATCGTTCGGCGTTACCCTCTTGCAGGCTGCAAGGGAGGTCCCGGTGCTCAATATCCCGCTCGCGAAACTCTCGTTCATCATCACCAAGGCGCGGGAGTACGACGTCAAGGTCGAGCCGGTCGACTCCGACCCCGGCTCCAATCCGAACGATGACGGCGACAGCGAGATCCTGTCGGATTACGCCGATGATCCGACCGCCGAGGAGCTTGCCGACGCGATCGCCTCGCTGAACGAGGACGAGCGCGACGAGCTCGTAGCCCTGCTATGGATCGGCCGCGGCGATTTCGACAAGGATGAATGGCCGCAGGCGCTTGCGCAGGCGCATTCCGAGCTCGATCGTCCTGCCGCCGAGTACCTGATGGGCGAGCCGCTGCTCGGCGATTTTCTCGAGGAGGCGATCTCCGACCTCGGTTATTCGCTCGACGACTATAAGCAAGGCCGTCTATAGCCTCCTGGACTTGACCCGGGAGTGCGCGGTGTGAGCGAGGCGACGGAAACCGGGCAGGATGAAGCGATCGCGTTCCTGGCGTCGCCGGCAAGCTACGGCGCCGCTGGCACCACGAAGGTCGAGCGGATCGACACGCACGGCGCGATCGTCTTTCTCGTGGATGATCGCGCTTACAAGCTGAAGCGCGCGGTTTCCTTCTCCTACCTCGATTTCTCGACGGTGGCGAAGCGCGAAGCGGCCTGTCGCGCCGAGCTGGCGCTCAACCGACGCACGGCGCCCGAGCTGTATCTGTTGGTGCAATCCATCCGGCGCCGGGCCGACGGCTCGATCGGCTTCGACGGCGAGGGCGAAATCCTCGACTGGGTCGTCGTGATGCGGCAATTCGATCAGGATCAGCTCTTCGATCGTCTCGCCGAGCGTGGCGCGCTTAGCGAGACGGTGCTCGTCGAGCTCAGCCAGGTCATCGCCGCCTTCCATCGCAGCGCGGAAATCGTCGCCGAGCGCGGCGGAAGCGCGGCGATGCGGGCCCAGATCGCCAGCGACGAGGAGAATTTGCGCCCCGCCGTCCCGACGGTTTTCGACCGCGCCGAGTGCGACGCGCTGGTCGATTCCTGGCGCGATGCCGTGGCGCGGACGGCCGACCTGCTCGACGCGCGGCGCCACGCTGGCAAGGTGCGGCGGTGCCACGGCGATCTCCATCTCCGCAACATCTGCCTGTGGCACGGCAAGCCGACGCTGTTCGACTGTATCGAGTTCAGCGAGTCGATCGCCTGCATAGATGTGCTCTACGACCTTGCCTTCCTGCTGATGGACCTGCGGCATCGCCGCCTCGACCGCTTCGCCAACCTCGTGCTCAATACCTATCTCGATGCCGCCGACGAGGCGGAGGGGCTCGCCGGGTTGCCGCTCTTCCTGTCGTTGCGCGCCGCGATCCGCGCGCATACTGGCATCGCCGCTGCGCGCACCCAGACCGACCAGGGGAAAGCACAGCGCGAGGTCACGGCGGCGCAAAGCTATTTCGCGATGGCGCAGACGCTGCTTCGCCCGGGGGCGCCGCGGCTCGTCGCGATCGGCGGGCTCAGCGGCACCGGCAAATCGACGATCGCGCGCGCCCTCGCGCCGGCGCTCGGCGCGGCGCCGGGAGCGCGGCTGCTGCACAGCGACGCGATCCGCAAGCGGCTCTTCGGGTTGCAGCCGCACGAGCGACTGCCGCCCAACGCCTATGCACCGGAGGTCGGCGCGCGCGTCTACGCGCGGCAGCGCGACGCGGCTGCTACCGTCCTGCGCACCGGTCACAGCGTCATCGTCGACGCCGTCTTCGCCCGCCCGGAGGAGCGCGATGCCGCCGCCGCTGCCGCGCAGGACTGCGGGGCGGCGTTCACCGGCCTCTGGCTGACTGCACCCGCGGAGGTTTTGCGCAGGCGCGTCACGCGTCGCAGGGGCGATATGTCGGACGCCGACGTCGAGGTGCTCGAGGCGCAGCTCGGCTACGCGCTGGGCACGATCGACTGGGGGATCGTCGACGCTTCCGGCACGCCGGAGGAATGCCTGCGGAACGCGCGCGCCGCGCTCGACCTCCGGGCGACGGCAAATCGATGACAGCGGCCCGACAAGCGCGGTATTGTCGCGCCTAATCACCCGCGAAGGAACCCCGCGTGCCAGAACAAGCCGACTGGGACATCCCGGCCCAACTGCAGCCCAATCCGCGCGACTACGCCTTCGACCTCGAGCGTGTGCTCATGTCCGTCGTCGGCGTTCGCGCGACCGTGCCGGACGATGCCTTCACCGCCCAGACGCTCGGCACCGAGCGCGCCGGCTCGGGCGTCGTCATCCGTGAGGACGGGCTGATCTTGACGATCGGCTATCTGGTGACCGAGGCCGAGACGATCTGGCTGAGCTCGCTCGACGGGCGGGCGATCCCCGGCCACGTCGTTGCTTTCGACCAGGAGACCGGTTTCGGGCTGATCCAGGCGCTCGGCCGGCTCGACCTGCCGGCCTTGCCGCTCGGCGACACGGCGACGCTGCGCATCGAGGATCCCGTGTTGCTCGCCACCGGCGGCGGCCGCCGTCACGCCATCAAGGCGATGGTGATCGCGCGACAGGAGTTCGCCGGCTACTGGGAGTACCTGCTCGAAAGCGCGATCTTCACCGCGCCGGCGCATCCGTTCTGGGGCGGCGGCGCACTGATCGGCCGCGACGGCACGCTGATGGGCATCGGCTCGCTGCACGTGCAGCAGGCGACCGAGCGCGGCAAGCGCGACGTCAACATGGTCGTGCCGATCGATCTGCTTTCGCCGATCCTGGACGATCTGCTGACCTACGGCCGGCCCAACCATCCGCCGCGGCCTTGGCTCGGCATGTATTGCGCCGATTCCGACGACCGCCTCGTCGTCGCGGGGCTGTCCGCCGCCGGTCCGGCCCGTGCAGCCGACCTGCGCGTGGGCGACGTTCTCCTCGCCATCGGGAACGACAGCGTGCCGGATCTCGGCGGGCTATGGCGCCGCCTATGGGCAACCGGCAGCGCCGGCAACGAGATCCCCATTCGCGTGATGCGCGACGGCAAGACGATGACGATCCGGGTTCGCTCCGCCGACCGCGGCAGCTACTTGAAGACGCCGCGCGTCCACTGACGATACTCGCAGAAGAGCCTTGCGCCACGCGCAATCAAAGTCGGCGCCAATAATTCATCTCCGCCTCGAATAGACGAAGCGCGGCTTTTGCTACCCGCTGATTCACGAGCGCGAGGCCCCGATCGCTATTGCACTCCGGTTGGACTCGCGGGGCGGTGCATTTCAATTTCAGCGACGATTTCTAGACTCCGAAGTCACCGTTTCGTTGAATCTCGGCAGCTGTAATGAATCGGTAAACAGGTGTCTTTACGATCACCATGGCGGGCAATATACGACCATGGGGTTCGTTTAAAAGGCGGTGAACGATCCGTTTGCGTCTTGCGAAACACGTGGTACGGTTATGTACGTCGATCCATGGATCTTTCGATTGCAGGTCGAAAATGCGACACGACGAACAGGACGAAGTCTCCTACGAGAAGATCTTGGAAGCAGCGAAGGAAATTCGCTTTATGGCGGAGAGCAGGCCTGCGGAAGCCTCGGCGTTATTGGCCCAGGCGCACCGTTTGATCGATCTCGCCGAGCAGATCCGCAACGACAGCCTGAGATGGCGCGATCCATTTCCCATCGCGGGGTAGGTCGCTGCGATGGCGCGAGGGTCAGGCGTCGAGCATCGTCCCGCGCAAGAGCGCGGAATCGTCGTTACGGACGCTGTTGATCGCTCGGTCGACCGGGAGATGGGTCAAGAAATCCTCAGGCACCGATTTCAATAGCGCAAGCAATGGTGCCGGCTCGGCATCGGGATCCAGCCAAACGGCATAATCCTCCGGCCTTAGAATGACCGGCTGCCGGTGGTGCAGCGAGGCCAGTTTCTCGTTCGCCGCGGTCGTGACGATCGTGAAACTGTCGACATAGGCCCGCTCCACCGCGGCATCGCTGCTGGGTGGCGGCGTCCAGCGCTCCCACAGCCCGGCGAAGGCGAAAGGTGCGCCGTCAGGGCACGCGATGAGGTAGGGCTGCTTGGTTACGTCATCCGGCCGCCACTCGTAGAAGCCATTGGCGGGGACCAGGCACCGCCGCCGCCGGAACGCGGTGCGGAAGGCGCGGGTCTCGGCGACCGCCTCGCCTCGCGCGTTGATCATCCTGGCGCCGCCTGCGAGACTCTCCGCCGACGGCGGCACGAGGCCCCACCGCAGCGCCTGGAGCGTCCGCTCGCCCGCCGGCGTCCGCCGCTGGCGGATGACCGGCATCTCCTGGGTCGGCGCGACGTTGACGCGCGGCTCCAGATTGGGTTGCTCGACGAAACCGAAGAGCCGGCGCAGCGCCTCGGCCGGGCTGGTCAGAACATACCGTCCGCACATCGTGGCACCGCCTCCGTCTCCGATGACGATCCGACCCGGCGACAATCGCCGCTGGCCGGCGCGCGCCGGCACTCTTATCGTAGACGCGGTTTCGACGAAACGGGGAGATCGCGTATTTTGCAGTCGAACGACGCGCCGGACGACCTGCAGCCGCTTCTCCGCCTCGCCCGCGACGCCGCGTGGCGAGCCGGCGAGGCGATCATGGAGGTATATGCCGGCGCATTCGACGTCCGGCGCAAGGAGGATGCATCCCCCGTCACCCTCGCCGACGAGCAGGCAGAGCGGATCATCCTCGCGGCGCTCGCCGAGGGCGCATCGGCGATTCCGGCGATCTCCGAAGAGCATGCCACAGCGAACGGCCTGCCGGAGAGCGCGGCACGGCTCTTCTGGCTGGTCGATCCGCTGGACGGTACCAAGGAGTTTATCAACCGCAACGGCGAGTTCACCGTCAACATCGGCCTCGTGCAGGACGGCGAGCCAATCCTCGGCATCGTCTACGTCCCGGCGCAAGGCGTCACCTATGCCGGCGCCGGACCAGGCAGCGCGACGCGCCAGCGCGGCTCGACGCCGTCGGAGAGGATCGCGGCACGCGTGCCGCCGCCGGACGGGCTGATCGTCGTGCACAGCCGGTCGCACGAGAGCAACGACGAGTTCAACGCCTATATTGCGGGGCTGAAGGTCGCCGGTCTCAAAGTCGCCGGTAGCGCCCTCAAATTCGGCCTCCTCGCTAGCGGCGAGGCCGATCTCTACCCGCGCTTCGGGCCGACGATGGAATGGGATACCGCTGCGGGCCATGCGGTGTTGAACGCCGCCGGCGGCCGCATGACGCTGCATGACGGCACGCCCTTCCGCTACGGCAAGAAAGGCTTCCTCAACCCCGGCTTCATCGCGCGCGGCCGCTGAGCCGACGCGCTCAGGCCTTGACGCGCCGCAGGATCTCCTTCGCCAGCGCCGTAAACTCCTCGGCCGCGCGGCCGCCGCCGCCCTCGGTGATGCCACGGCCTTCGGACATCGCGGCCGCGAGGGCGACACGGTTGCCGATGCGGGCCTTCGCGATCGCAACGCCGAGTTCGTCGAGCTGGATCACCATCGCCTCGGTCAGATTGGCGCGTGGCGGGACGCGGTTGAGGACGAGCAGCGCCGGGACCTTCTCGGCCTTGGCGAGCTCCAGCGTCGGCTTCGTCGCCCAGACGTCCATCGGCGAAGGCTGCACCGGCACGAGGACGAGAGCGGCGGCGCGCACCGCGATGCGCGCCTCGGTCTCGGCGTGCGGCGGGCTGTCGACCAGCACGATGTCATGGTCCCGGGCGCGGCGCTCGACCTCCGCGGCGACGCGCCAGCCGGTGATCGCGGCGAAGTCCAGTCCGCTATTGCCGGCGCCGAGCCGTTCCTCGCGCAGCCGATGCCAGGCGGCGAGACTCGCCTGCGGGTCGATGTCGAGGAGCGCGACCTTGCGCCCTTGCCCTGCCCAGGCCAGCGCAAGATGCGTCGCCAGCGTCGTCTTGCCGGCGCCGCCCTTCTGCTGCGCGATGGTAATCACCGTACCGGCCATGACGCCCCCAACCGCTCTCGCCGGATCCGGCGATGTTGCGCTGCACAACATTCTGGACAACCGGCAGGCGCGCGGCAAGCGGCGACGCTGTCGCGGCGCGATGCTATATCTCCCTCAATCTCATTTTGCGCCTTCGACCATCGGGATCGCACCGTGCCTGCCATCGACCTGTCCGCAACGTCTGACGACATCGCCACAGCCGCGCGCCTGCTGCGCGACGGCGCGCTTGTCGCCTTCCCGACCGAGACGGTCTACGGGCTGGGCGGCGATGCGACGAGCGAGCGTTCGGTCGCTGCGATCTTCGCCGCCAAGGGACGGCCGCGCTTCAATCCGCTCATCAGTCATCTCTCGGCCGCCGGCACCGTGGGCGATTTCGCAGAGCTCGACGGGCGGGCGCGGCGCCTCGCCGAGGCCTTCTGGCCGGGGCCGCTGACGCTCGTCCTGCGGCGCCGTCGCGACTGCGCGATCGCCCTGCTGGCAAGCGCCGGGCTCGATACGGTGGCGTTGCGGGTCCCGGCGCATCCGGCGGCGCAGGCGCTGCTCGCCGCCGCCGGTCGGCCGATCGCGGCACCCAGCGCGAACCGCTCCGGCCGGGTCAGCCCGACGAGCGCTTCGCATGTCCGCAACGAGCTCGGCGACCGCATCGCCGCGATCGTCGACGGCGGCGCCTGCCGCGTCGGGATCGAATCGACGGTGCTCGACCTCAGCGGCGAGCGGGCGGTGCTGCTGCGTCCCGGCGCGGTCACCCTCGCGACCCTGATGGAGACGATCGGCCCGATAACCCTCGCGGACGCGACCGACGCGGCGACGCCGCATGGACCCGGCATGATGACCAGCCATTACGCACCGTCGCTGCCGCTGCGACTCGATGTGGCAAACGCCCGGCCGGACGAGGTGCTGCTGGCCTTCGGCGACACGGCGTCGGCAGGCGGCACGACGATCTGGCTGAGCCGTTCCGGCGATCTCGAGGAGGCGGCGGCCAAGCTCTTCGCCGCCCTGCGCGAGGCCGACCGGCCCGGCTTCGCCGGCATCGCCGTCATGCCGATCCCCGACCTCGGTCTCGGGGCCGCGATCAACGACCGCCTGCGCCGCGCCGCCGCGCCCCGGAGCTGAGCCAGGGAGCTGAGCCACGGACCTGAGGCAGAATCCCCTTGGCCGCGCCGCGGCTTGATGCTTTGAATCCGGCAACATATGTCTGGGAGATGCACGTGAACGACACCCCCGTGAGCGAGACCATCGAGCGCATCAAATCCGTCGTCGGATTGAAGGGCTTCGTCAGCGACCCGACCGAGGTCGAGCCCTATCTTCTTGAAGGGCGTGGCCTCTATCGCGGCGAGACCATGCTCGTCGCGCGGCCGGCGAACACCGAGGAGGTCGCCGAGGTCGTCAAGCTCTGCGCCGCGGCGAAGCTGCCGATCGTGCCGCAGAGCGGCAATACCGGACTCTCGGGTGGCGGCGTGCCGCTCAACGGCGGCCGCAATATCGTCCTGTCGACGGCGCGGATGAACCGGGTGCGGGCGGTCGACGCCAACAACTTCACGATGACCGTCGAGGCCGGAGTCATCCTCGTCGACGTCCAGAAGGCGGCGGAGGAGGCCGACCGGCTGTTCCCGCTGAGCCTCGGCGCCGAGGGCTCGTGCCGCATCGGCGGCAATCTCTCGACCAATGCCGGCGGCGTCGGGACGCTGCGCTACGGCAATGCGCGCGACCTCGTGCTCGGCCTCGAGGTCGTGCTCGCCGACGGGCGCATCTGGAGCGGGTTGCGCACGTTGCGCAAGGACAACACCGGCTACGACCTCAAGCATCTCTTCGTCGGTGCCGAGGGGACGCTCGGCATCATCACGGCGGCGAGCCTCAAGCTCTTCCCGCGGCCGCGCGAGGTCGAGACAGCCTTCCTTGCGATCGAGCGGATCGAGGATCTCATGGAGGTCTTCGCGCGCGCCCGCGGCGCCACCGCCGACCAGCTCACCGCCTTCGAGCTGATCCCCCGCATCGGCCTCGAGTTCGCGATGCGGCACACGCCCGGCGTCGCCGACCCGATCGCGACACCCTACCCGTACTACGCGCTGGTGGAGGTGTCGTCGAGCCAGGAGAACAGCGGCCTGCGAGGAGCGCTCGAGGATCTGCTCGGCACGCTGCTCGAGGCGGGACTCGTCCAGGACGGCGTCATCGCGAGCAGCAAGGCGCAGGCGCTCGAGCTCTGGAAAATCCGCGAGGGCACAGCGGTCAATCAGCTCTACGAAGGCGGCAGCATCAAGCACGACGTCTCGGTGCCGGTGAGCCGTGTCGCCGAGTTCATCCAGACCGCCAACGCAGCCGTCTCGGCGCGCCTCCCGGGTATCCGCATCGTCTCATTCGGCCATGTCGGCGACGGCAACATCCACTACAATCTCAGCCAGCCGATCGGCGACGACAAGGCGACCTATCTCAAGCGCTGGCAGGAGTTCAACACGATCGTCCACGATATCGTCGTCGCGATGGGCGGCTCGATCAGCGCCGAGCACGGCATCGGCCTCGTCCGCATGGGCGAGCTCGCGCATTACAAGCCGGCGCTGGACCTCGAGTTGATGCACCGTATCAAGCAGACGCTCGACCCGGACGGGATCATGAACCCGGGCAAGGTGATCGGATGAGGCGAGGCGCGAGGTCCCGCCTCTCCACTGCCCACTCATCGTCTTCCCCGCGGGGCAGGCTGTGCAGAAACTCATCCCACGCGTGCTTCAAGCCAAGCCCTGGCTAAGCGGGTCGACAAATTGGCTTCCGGACTCGCATGAGGCTGGGCGGCGGACCTGCGCCATGCGCTATTGCAGGCTCGACGGCTCACCGCGGCCCTGCGCTAGATCATCCGTTCTTCGTCACCTTCGCGGCCGCCTCGTTTCGTTGGTCGGCCGCCACCTGCTCGAACGCGGCCTGTAGACGAGCGATGACGCTCTCGCGGCCCTCGGGCAGAGGTGTTTCGAGGTGGATGTGGCGCAGTTCGTCAGCGAAGGCGCTCCAGAGTGGCGGGCCGCCCTCTTCCATCAACTGCTGACGGATCGCCAGCTCCGGCGAGGTCGGCAGATGTCGACGGCCCC